>CAYMFW010000337.1:0-4307 GCA_964389785.1 uncultured Planctomycetota bacterium | reverse complement strand
CGTTGCACAGCGAGGACAGTACGGTGCATCTGGCGGCCAACGCCGAGGTCTACAACCACGGAGAGCTGCGGGAGACGCTTCGCAGATCGGGCCACGTCTTCGTCTCGCGTTCCGACAACGAGGTCCTGCTGCACGGGTACGAGGAGTGGGGACAGGAGGGTCTCCTCAAGCGGGTCGACGGGATGTTCGCGTTCTGCATGCATGACGAGAAGACTGGAGAGCTGTTCCTCGCGAGGGACAGGATCGGCATCAAGCCGCTGTACTACCACTTTGATGGGAAGTCCTTCGCCTTCGCCTCGGAGATGACCGCCCTCGCGAGACTCCTGCCCGCGGGTGTCGGCGTGGACGAGAGGGCCCGTGACGCGTACTTCATGTTCGGGTATGTGCCGGGGGATCTGGCCGTCTATCGCGACTGCCGAAAGCTTCTGCCCGGCCACTGGCTGTCGCTGAAGGGAGGGTGCCTTGATGTGAAACGCTACTGGGAATGCCCGCTCCCGGAGGCCGGCGACGGAAACAGCACGTTTCTTGAGGCCGCCCATCGCGCGATCCGGGAGGCGGTTGAGGCGCACCTGGTTTCGAACCGACCGCTCGGGACGCTGCTGAGCGGCGGGATAGACTCGTCGCTCGTTACGGCGATAGCCGCTGAGATGGTGCCGGGGATACGGACGTTCACGATCGGATTCGAGTTCTCCACCTTCGACGAGAGTGGGCGCGCGAGGGCAGTCGCGGAGTACCTGGGCACGGACCACACCGAGATGTCGTGTACCGAGCGTGAGGCACTGGAGATCGTTCCGCGCCTGCCGGAGATTTGCGGGGAGCCGTTCGCGGATTCGTCCGCCGTGCCGACGCTTCTGGTGAGCCGCCTGGCGCGCGAGCACGTCGTGGTTGCGCTCTCCGGCGACGGGGGGGACGAACTGTGTCTGGGGTATTCGTACTACAGGCACGCGCGCAGGATCGGGAAAATGATGCGCCTGCCGTTCCGGCGCGTGGCGGGGAGGGCGCTCCAGCGGGTGTTCTCACGGGACACCTTCCCGGGCAAGCTCGGCATGGCGCTCCAGGTCGAGTCGGCCGCCGAGGGATGCCTGCTGGCCTCCGGCATCTTTCACTCGCTTTTCTACGAGCGACTCAGGGGCGTGGCGCCCGATATCGAGAGCAGCCGGTGGGCCGATCTCTTCTCGACGGCGGGGGACCTTCCTCTGGATCTCGCGTGGGCCTGGGTGGATCTGAACCACTATCTGGTTGAGGACATACTCGCTAAGGTGGACAGGACAAGCATGCGCGTGGCGCTGGAGGTGCGGGTGCCCCTGCTGGATCATCGTGTCGTCGAGGCGATGCTGGCCCTCCCGAGAAACATGAAATTCGACGGCCGCACGCGCAAGATAGCCTTGAGGAGGATGCTCTCAAGCTATCTGCCGGAACGGCTCTGGGACCGCCCAAAGCACGGCTTCGCGGCGCCCGTCGCCGAGTGGCTGCGGGGACCCCTCAACGAGATGTTGCACGAATACCTGGGCCCGTCCCGGCTGCGCGACGAGGGTATTCTCGACGTGGGTTTTGTTGGCCGGCTCGTTGACGAGCACGAGAGGGGCGTCAGGGACAATCACGAGTTTCTTTGGACGCTTCTGATGTGGGAGATGTGGAGGAAGGAGGCGCTCCACCAATGAACGTTCACGATTTCCTGGAATCGCCATGTCGGTGGGGGAGGCCCCTTCGCTCATTCTCGGTTCGTACAAGAAACGGCGCTCGCCTCGCCTTCGACAAGCTGAGGGCCGTGAGCAGCGTCAGACGACGAGGAGGAGTTGCGGCCGACATGTGGAATGGCTTGTTCGGGTCGTGGGCAGAACCTCGAACCCGCTCGGGGGCCTCCCGCGCCGGCTCGGGGATTGCATGATAAAGGTGCTGTTCGTTGAAAGATGCCTGTCGGATGCGGAGGACAACGTCGTCCTCGACCACATCCGACGGATAGGGACCCGCGTTTCGACGCACGTGCTGTCGGTGTGCGTGGGGTCGTTCCCCGCGCTCGCCGGGTCGGGGATCACCTCGGTGCGGTGTCAGTTCTTCCCGAAGATCGAGGGGGTGAAGTCGTGGCTCTTCAGCAGGGCGGCTCTGCGGGCGTACGAGGAGAACGACGGCTTCGGAGTTGACGTCATTCATGCCCACTTCGCCTACCCGGAGGGGTCGGCCGCGCGGACCATCGGCCTGAAGCACGGGATACCTTATGTCGTTACAGGAAGAGGCGACGACGTGCTTCTCTATCCGGAGAGGAGCGGGTTCCTGATGCGTTCGGTGCGGGCGGTTCTGACGGACGCGGCGGCATTCATCGGTGTCTCGCGGGACATCTGTTCGGTGGCGCGAGACTTGGGGGCGCGGGCGGATCGCTGTCATCACATACCTCACGGGATACGGAACGACATCTTCCATCTCCCGCCGGACCGGGAACGGGACGGGGGGCCGCGGACGATCCTTTTTGCCGGCGCCTTCCTGCCGGTGAAGAACGTGGTTCGCATGTGCAGAGCGTTCGGGATCGTGGTGAAGAGCCGGGACGACGTGCGCTTCGTGCTCGCGGGCGAAGGTCCTCTTCGAGGGGGAATGGCGGCTGCGATCGCGGCCGGGGGCATATCGGAGCGGGTAGAGTTTCTCGGTCACGTCACGCCGCGCCGGCTCGCAGAGGCAATGCAGGCGGCGGACGTGCTATGCCTTCCCAGCGTCAGCGAGGGCTGGCCGAACGTTGTTATGGAGGCCATGGCCTGCGGCACGCCGGTGGTAGGGGCGAACGTGGGCGGTGTGCGGGAGCAGATAACCGCAGACGAGACCGGCATGCTCTGCGATCCGGGCTCCGCGGACGACATAGCCGGAAAGCTCCTGGAGGCGCTGGATCGGGAATGGGACCGCTCGAGGATATCGGAGAGGGGGCGGATGTACACGCGCGACGGCGCGGCGAAGGGGGCCGTCGGGGTCTACGAGGAGGTGCTCCGCCGATGTGCGGGATAGCCGGGGTGATTTCCTTTCACGGGGGCAAGGACCGTTCCGCCGAGGTGCGGGCGATGGTCGAGATCCTCGAGCATCGCGGGCCGGACGACGAGGGCTTCTACGAGGGTAAGCATGCCTGGCTCGGGCACAGGAGGCTCAGCATCATCGATCCGGAGGGGGGGCATCAGCCGATGCCCAATGAGGATCGGAGCCTCTGGATCGTGCACAACGGAGAGATCTACAACCACGTCGAGCTGAGGACGGAGCTGGAGGCTGAGCATCACGAGTTCCGCACGCGCAGCGATACCGAGGTGATACTGCACGCGTACGAGGAGTGGGGCGAGGAGTGCGTGCATCTGTTCAACGGCATGTGGGCGTTCGCGGTGTGGGACGCCCGGAACAGCAGACTGTTCGCGTCGCGCGACCGGTTCGGGATAAAGCCGTTCTACTACCACGCGAGCGGCGGCGGACTGGTGTTCGCCTCCGAGATCAAGGCGATATTGGAGTCAGGCGTGGCGGCCGAGGAGAATCCGGAGGCGATCGCCGACTACCTCGCCTTCCTGTACGTCTTCGGGAAGAAGACGTTCTTTAGGGACGTCTTTCAGCTGGAGCCCGGGCAGAACCTGCGTTGCGATTCGAAGGGTAACGTGGAAATCGAGACGTACTGGGACCTGGCAAGGCGGCTTGAGGCGGGGACGCCTGCCACGTCGAGCGTGGACGATGCGCGGGAGAAGTTGGCGGAGCTGCTCAGGGACGCGGTGAGGCTGCGGTTGCGAAGCGACGTGCCCGTGGGCTGCTACCTGTCGGGGGGGCTCGATTCGAGCTCGGTGTCGGCCCTGGCGGCGATGGAATCGCCTGGGCCAGTCGAGGCCTTCACGGCCTGCTTCGAGGAGGGAGGCATCTACGACGAATCCCGTTACGCCGGCGACGTGGCGGCCAGGTACGGCATGGTTCACAAGAAGCTGCTTCCCGATATCAAGGGATTCTGGGAGGAGCTGCCGAAGGTGGTGTGGCATCTGGATCAGCCTTTCGAGGGGTCCCAGGTTTATCCCAAGTTCTGCGTGTCGAGGCTGGCCTCCGAGGACGTCAAGGTGTGCCTCGGCGGACAGGGCGGAGACGAGGTGTTCGTGGGCTACCCGCGCTACCTGATGGCCTTCCTTGAGGATGAGCTTTCCCGGGGTATTGGCTTCGGGGCGCTCCGGGCTTGGTGGTGTATCGCCTCGTTTCGCTCGAAGGCACGGTTCTTCGGAGGGCTGATGCGTACCGGGGGTCTGCCGACGCACTTCCTGCACTTCATCGCGGTGAACGGGCCGGAGCGGTGGGGGCGCGTCGCAGGCGGC
>CAYMFW010000336.1:0-4325 GCA_964389785.1 uncultured Planctomycetota bacterium | reverse complement strand
CGCGGCCGCGACCATCTCACGGCCCTCCGCCGCGTTCATCGCCATCGGCTTCTCGCAGAGGACGTGACACCCCGCCTTAAGGGCCGTCATTGCCAACGGCATGTGAAACTTGTTGGGGGTGCAGACGCTCACTATGTCCAGGTCTTCCTTCTCTATCATCTCCTCTCCGGAGGTGTAACCGGCGGGAACGCCCAGCTCCTCCTTTTGGACGTTGAGCCGCTCCTCGTCCACGTCGGCTATCGCCGCCACCTCCGCGTCCGAGTGCTCCTGGAACGCCTTCACGTGACCTCGTCCCATCCCCAGGCCTATCACCCCGACACGCAGCGTGTCCATTTCAGCGTCCTTTCTGTTACGTATGACGACGGAATTGCGAAGCCAGAAGTATACACCCGGTCCGGATTCATGGCCAGAGGACACCGTCCACCTTCTGGAAAGTGTTGTCTATCTCCGCTGTAGCTCTGGTATAATGCCCGCCTTTCGTGCAGAGGGCACAATACAGTGCAGTCGAACGAGATAAGAAGCAGGTTCCTGGATTTCTTCGCCCGGCGCGATCACAAGATCGTGAAGAGTGATTCTCTGGTCCCCGCGAAGGACCCGACACTCCTCTTCACCGGCGCCGGCATGAACCAATTCAAGGAGATGTTCCTGGCAACCGGCAACCTCAAGTTCACGAGGGCGGCCTCTTCGCAGAAGTGTCTCCGAACGCTGGACATAGACCGCGTCGGGAAGACCGCGTCGCACCACACGTTCTTCGAGATGCTCGGAAACTTCTCCTTCGGCGATTACTTCAAGGAGGACGCCATCCAGTGGGCGTGGGAATTCCTGACGAAGGACCTCGGTCTGGCGAAGGAGCGGCTTTCCGTGTCCGTATACGAGCAGGACGAGGAGGCCGCCAGGGTCTGGACAGAGAAGGTCGGACTCTCCTCCGGAAGGATCTCCCGCCTCGGACCGAGCGAGAATTTCTGGCCGGCCAACGCACAGGAAGACGGCCCGAACGGGCCGTGCGGCCCCTGCACTGAGATCTTCTATGACCGGGGGCTGGAACGGAGCTGCGGGCGGGACGACTGCGGGGTGGACTGCGACTGCGACAGGTACGTGGAGGTATGGAACCTGGTCTTCACCCAGTACAACCGCAGGGACGGTGGGATGCTGGAACCGCTGCAGAAATGCAATATCGATACCGGCATGGGGCTCGAGAGAATCACGAGCGTTATGCAGGATACGGAGAGTAATTTCGAAACGGATCTCTTCCTCCCCCTGATAGAGCTGGCGGCAAAGGAGCTGAATACGCAGTATGACCGGCACTCCGAAGAGGGCGCCCGGCTGAGAAGGATAGCCGACCACGCGCGCACGGCCGCGTTCTGCATCGGTGACGGGGTCCTCCCCTCCAACGAAGGGCGGGGCTACGTTCTCCGGAGGGTGATTCGGCGGGCCCTCAACGACGGCAGAATCATGGGCGCGGAGGGCAACTTCTTCCACAAACTGATACCGCTCGTATCGCAGATGATGGGAGACGTATACCCCGAGGTCAGAGAGATGAAGGACAGCATCGTCCAGGTGACGGCGAGCGAAGAGGAGAAGTTCCGCTCGATCGTGCACCAGGGGACCCTGCTCCTGGACGGAGAGGCGGAACAGATGCTCGGAGAGGGCAGGGTTATCCTCTCCGGAGAAGACGCATTCAAACTGTACGACACCTACGGTGTGCCCTTCGACATGATCGAGGACATCCTGGACGCGAAGAACCTGAAGGTGGACAGGGCCGGATTCGACAAGCAGATGCAGCAGCAGCGGGATCGCGCGAGAACGGGGGTCTCCAAGGCGGTCTTTGCCCACGAGGGCCTTCAGGCGGTGATCGACGAGGTCGGCGCGACGGAGTTTCTCGGCTACGAGAAGACCCGCGAGAAGGCGGTGATACGCGCGATCATGTCCGGTGATGATTCCGTGAAGTCGGCCCGGAAGGGGACCGAGGTTACGGTAATCCTCGACAGGACCCCCTTCTACGGCGAGGCGGGAGGCCAGATCGGTGACACTGGCCTGCTGAAGTCGGGCGACGCCGAGATCGAGGTGACCAACACCGGACGGTACGGAGACGCGATCATCCACGCCGGAACGGTCACCAAGGGAGAACCGGCCGTCGGAGACGAAGTAACCTGCGTCGTGAACGAGGAACGAAGGAAGGCCATCGCCCGAAGCCACACCGCGACCCACCTGCTCCACCACGTGCTCAGGAAGACCCTGGGACAGCACGTGAAGCAGTCGGGCTCGCTCGTGGAGCCGGACCGCCTCCGGTTCGACCTCACGCACCCGACTGCGCTGACGCGCGAGGAGGAAGTCGCGATCGAGCGGGACATCAACCGGCTTATCATGCACGATGACCAGGTGCGCACCAGGGAAACCACGATGGAGGAAGCGCTGTCCGCGGGGGTCATCGCGCTGTTCGGAGAGAAGTACGGAGATTTCGTCAGGGTGGTCAGCGCCGGGAAGTACAGCAGGGAGCTCTGCGGAGGAACCCACTGCAGAAGAACGGGCGAGATAGGCATGTTCCGCATCGTCAAGGAAGAGGCCATCGCGTCCGGCGTGCGCCGCATCGAAGCGCTGACCGGCCAGCGGGCGCTCGAGACGACCGTGAGCGACCGCGAGCTGATCGCGTCGGTGGGAGACCGGCTCGGCGCGCCCCGGGAGAACATGCTCGACCGCGTAGATTCCCTCGCGACCGAGGTGAAGGCGCTGAGGCAGGAGAAGGCGAAGTTCCAGCAGTCGTCTCTGAAGGACAGGGCCGACGAGATCCTGGCGAAAAAAGCAGAGGTGTCTGGAGGAATCGTGGTCTGCGGCATTCTCGAGAAAACGGACATGGACGGACTCCGCAAGCTCACCGACTTCGTGAGGGGGGCGCTCAAGAACGACGCGGCCAGAACGGCCGTCGCCGTCGGATCTTCGGTTGAAGGCAAGGCGTTCTTCGTCTGCACGATGGGAGAGGACCTCGTCAAGGCGGGACTGAGCGCCGGCGCGGTGAGCAAAGCGGTGTCCCCGATCATACAGGGCGGAGGAGGCGGCAAACCCGACATGGCCCAGGCGGGAGGCAAGCTGGGCGATAAGATAGGAGATGCGGTCTCGCAGGCCGAGAAAGAAATCCGGAAGGAACTCGAGAGCAGGCCGGCATGAACTATTTCCGCACGAACATAGAAGAGATGGAGGGCTACAAGCCGGGCGAACAGCTCGGCGAGGGCTACGTCAAGCTCAACACGAACGAGAACCCGTACCCTCCGTCGCCGCAGGTGCTGGAGGCGCTGCAACGGGAGGCGGCTGACACGCTGCGGCTTTATCCGGCACCCCTCGCCGACGCGCTGAGAGAGAGCGCCGCCTCCGCCTACGGCGTGTCGCCGGAGAACGTGATGGCGGGCAACGGCTCCGACGATCTCCTGACTATCGCGGTGCGGGCGTTCGCGGGGGAGGGCGATACGATCGCGTACCCCTGGCCGTCCTACATCCTGTACCCGACGCTGTGCAGGATACAGAACGCGAACAGCCGGCAGATCCCGTTCCCGCAGAACTACTCCCTGCCCCCGGAGCTCTTCGAAACGAACGCTCGCCTGATATTCGTGAACAACCCGAACTCCCCCACCGGGACCTTTGTTCCGGTCGAGGATGTGGACCGCCTCGCCTCCCAGGTATCAGGCATCGTGCTCGTGGACGAGGCGTACGTCGACTTCGCCGAGGAGGACTGTCTGTCCCTCATCGGAAGGCACGAGAACGTCGTCGTCCTGAGGACCTTCTCGAAGTCATTCTCTCTCGCGGGAGTCAGGCTGGGACTGGCCTTTTCCACTCCCGCCATCATCGAGGGCATGATGAAGGTGAAGGATTCGTACAACGTGGACCGGCTGTCGATCGCGGCCGGCGTCGCCGCGTTGGACGATATGGAACACATGACGGCGACCGCCGCCAGGATCGTGACGGGGAGGGTGAGACTCATCGCGGAATTGGAATCCAGGGGCTTTGACGTCCTGCCGTCGCAGGCGAATTTCGTGATGGCGAAGCCGTCCGAGATACCCGCCCGCGAGCTGTACGAGAAGCTGAAAGAACGGAAGATACTTATCCGGTACTTCGACGAGCCGGCAGTTGCCGACTGCGTACGCGTCACGGTGGGCACGCCCGAGCAGATAGGGGCCCTGCTCACGGCAATCGACGAGATAGTCAAGGGATAGCCCCAGACCCGCGCGCGGCAAAGCCGGAGCGCAAGGATGCCGAGCGGGTTCGTGCTTCGACCGACAGGCCGAAGGCCGTTCCTTGGTCGGTCGAAGCGCGCCCTCGGAGGCGCCCCATTCGAT
>CAYMFW010000335.1:0-4328 GCA_964389785.1 uncultured Planctomycetota bacterium | reverse complement strand
ATCTACAACGACGCTCTTGCCGTCCTTGTCGTTGATGCGATACCAGCTGTAGGTGATACACTGTGCGTTCTCGTCATGTTCTCCCTTCTCAATGCCCATTAGTGTGGTGACCGCTGTGGTTGTCAGTGCAAATACAGCGGCGGGCCAACTTACTGGAGCGCTGATCGCAAAGCCGATGGCGCACGCAGCCATGCTGAATCCTATAGACTTCCATTCAACGTCGAATCCTCCGTTATCTACAGAGGTGACTTGGCCCTCGAACTTCGCTTCGTGAAAGGCTTTGGCTGTGAGGCGCCCCTCCTTCTTGGTGACATCGACAATCTGAATCCCGGTGTTGGCTAATTCCTTGCGTCCATAATACACTCCGAAGTATCCGCCTCTCTGTGCATTATAGCGTCCGGTCCGGTATCCTTCTCCTTTGTGAGTCCATCCCCAATCCACCGGGTGGTAAAGCTTCGCAACATGGTCATAACCCCAGCCCTTTATCTTGTCTTCCGGAGCATAATCTTTGAAAGCCTTTCTGATCTTCTTCCCTCTCTCATCTTCCTTGCCGGTGTCGATGTCTATGTATTTTGTTGCCGCGTCCGAGTCTGCTTGGTCTTGGCGGTATCCTTTCTGGTCGAGCGGGACAAGCCTGTTGATTCGGTCTGTGCCGAGTTCGTAGATGCATATGTCCTCATCGCCGAAGATCTCTATCGGATAAGCTGGTGATCTGCATTCAAGGTACTCGCCCTCAACTGATAGAATAGCCTCCATACGATAGGACATCTCCATGAGGTCGTACTTGCCCCATTCTATCTTGTCGTAGTCTTCTTCGGCCAGGGCAATAGTGAATACGTTGCCTGCTGCCTTGCCGTTTACGTGATCTCCCTGTGCGTAGTTGAGCCAAACCAAGGGCCAGTTCTTTGACTCATCCTCCAATCCGGTGAGAAAGAACTTTGTGTCGACGTCCAGTATTTCGATCTCGTCGGGAAGAAGCGAATCCGGCAGCACCCGGAGCACCACGGGCACGTTAGCCTCGGCATCGCTATAGTAAGTTGAGGGGGTGTCGACGATTTCTATCCCAACAATGAATATCTGCACCAGAAAATGCTCTTCACTTTCATCGCAACATTGTACCTGGACAATCACCTCCCCTGGCGCTGCAGAGCTGATTCGCTTGGACAACTTGGGTGATTTCCCCGGCACATCTTCGAGCTTAAGTCCTCCGGAACCTTCCATCGTGCTTATCTCCCAACCAGCAGGAAGAGCAGTTGCAGATACGGCTGGTTCAGGTATGGCTTCGATCGTTACGTATCCGTCCTTTGTCGCCCCGACGTAGAGGGCTTTCAGGGGTTCCTCTTCTCCGGCATCCGCATCCGTGACCGTGCTATCGCCGCCGGAGGCAGACAGAGACTTGATCTTCACTACATCGAAGGACACCTTGAAGTTCTTTACGTCAAACTTCTCGTCATACGTCTTCGGGTGATGAGGACGATCGGACGCTTGGACGCAGTCCTTGTCATCGATAATGCCGGCGAACTCAACCGCGATATGCTTTCCGACCATTGTCTGTTTGATCGGGTAGCTGCATGTCCACACATATGAACGGATCTTCTTGCCTTCCTCATTTGTCTCTTCCACTTCCTTCGGGCCCTGCAGATTCTTGAAGTTCTTCTCCCCGGTAATCCTCGCCTGGACCGGCTTGTCGGCAGCATTCTGCAGGATGTTGAAGAGGTTCCTTCCCGGATTACATACATGCTCGTCCTCATCCATGGCGGTTATGCTGATCTCGAGTTTGCTGTTGTAGGTCTTGTGCCAGCAGAAGGCCCCGAGGTAGAGGGTATTGCCTCCGTTTTCAGGAGATACCGGGTTCTTCATCACTCCGGTTATCTGTGCCTCGATCACGCACGCAATTGCGGGTTTCTTCTTGAAGGTATATATTCCATCATCGTCGGACTTGTGTCCTATGCATTCCCTCGAATTGGCAAGGCCTCGACCAGAAATCGCCAGAAGACATACAATGCCCATGCACGTGAGCGCGATCTTTCTACTCATTACCATTTTCCTCCTCCACAATATCCTTGTTCAGTGCGGTTCTCAGTCGTCTATCCGATTCAATCTGTACTCTCAGGGCATCTAATGTGGGTGGTGGCCCGCTTGCAGCACCGTGCTGCTCTTCGGTCCACAGGTACGCTTGGCCGTATCTGCTGGTGAACGCGTGCACTTTTGCCGTTCCGCCCGTGTGCGGCGTCTGCTCGAAGAAGTAGCCCAAAGGCATTCGGGCATCGCCAGGTGCGGCGGAGTACCAGTTGGCATAGAACATGAAGTCCCGAAACAGCATTCTTGCGAGTTTCAGATCCTCGCGTCTGCCGAATACGTGGAACAAATAGGCATATCCATCCGCAAGCATGAAGTTGTAGCACGGTGTGGCGTAGCTCTTGATGGGCCGATCGTCTTTTCTGGTCCCATTCCAGCTGTCGAGAAACATCGACGCTTCGTAGAGGCCCTCCCGATGTCTGCCGCCGGCGAGTGCCTTCTTTCTGCCGTAGTCCAGCACCCGCTTGAGAAAGTCTGCTGCGTCTTTTCTGCCGGTCAGGTAATGCAGCCTGATAACCGGTTCGATGACGAACGCAACGAACTGGGTCGACTGTCTTCCGTCTTTGGTAATGAAGCCGCAGGAGCCGTTATCTTTCTCCATTGCCAGGAGTGTCTTTGAGAAGATCTCATTCGCCTGGTCAAGGTACCGGGTGTCCCCCGTGTACTCGAAGAGGCCCAGCCACGCCTCCATGGCCCAGGCCGGAACTCTGAATTCACGGTACGGCATCTCCTCTTTCTCGCCCAGTTTGTGTTGGTTATAGAAGAAGTTATGGAATGCCCATCCTGTATCCTTGGCTACTTGGAGGGCTCGTCTGTCCCCCGTGAGGGCCCAGTGGAGAAGAAGCCCGCGGTTCCACGAATGGCTGGGCGATGCGTTGTACTCATAGCAGTTCGGACGCCCCGCATCCTCTCTTTCAAGGTTCCCATGAAACCCTTTTTCATACTTCTGCATCTTTGCCAGGTAGGGTTTTGAGTCCTTCACGTGATACTGGTCGATGTCGTAGCGATGCATCGCCATCTCGGTGCCGATGTCGAAATACAAGCGATCGCCCAATCGCAAGTATTGAAGTAGCGCGCCATATGGCCAATCGTAGTGAAGCGAGCAGTACCCGAATGACCAGACCAAGTCCCCGAAATTCATATTTCCGCAGAAGACGTCCGGGTAATCGTTCCTCAAGCTGACAATAGACACGGGGTCATTATGGGGCCAGTACGGATTCAATCTCTGCTTGGGGGTGTGTCCGTGGGGAGGGTCCCCGGCTTCCGTGTGTACTTTTGCCATCTGAAGCCGCTCGTACCTTTCCAGGGCTTCCCGGAGTTCCTTGTCATCAACGGATAACGAGGTTCCGCCGAGAAACGTGACTGCGTTCGTATCTCGATACCATTTTGCGGGCGCCGTTGCGTGGAGGGGGTGCTCAAATCTCTTGTGAGACGAGGATGGATCCTCTTCCGAGGCGAAAGAGAGCGTTACCTCCCATGTCTTGTGTCGTCCTCCTTCATATTGGTAAGACTCCCTTTTCTTCATGGTTTCGGTTCTTGGCCAGAAGCTCCCCTCTGGCCAGAGATGAACAGCGACGGCATTCTGGCCGGCCGTAATGCCGCAGGGATAGTTCTGCCAGAATCTGCGCACATGACACGACAGGACCCTCTGGTCACCCTTGGAGAGGGATGCCCACCCGCGCGCCCTCTCTCCTTTCCCCAGGATTCTCTCTTTTGTCCCAAGTCTGTAGAACAATCTGTCTTGTTCCTGGATTCCGAG
Organism: uncultured Planctomycetota bacterium; assembly: GCA_964389785.1. GTDB lineage: Bacteria > Planctomycetota > CAYMFW01 > CAYMFW01 > CAYMFW01 > CAYMFW01. The sequence continues at coordinate 490 of CAYMFW010000335.1, read as the reverse complement.
AGCTTCCTGTAGGGATTTCTCCGTTTGCGATGCTCCTGGGTTGCGGTTGGACAGTACAGTCATGGCGGGATAGTTCATCCACTGATTCAGCGAGATGGCCTTGCCATCCTCCAGGGTATACGTGCCATCGGAGAAACTCGCCGTGCTCTTCAGGGGCTCGTGGGCGACCAGGGGGAACTCCAGCTTGAGTTCCTTTATGAAGATCCACTGGCGTTTGCGATACTCGTTTCGGTATCCATACCAGCCGTTATTCTCGAACGTGAAAGCAAGTCGCGCATACGGCTTCCCGGCCCATACGGTGATCCGCAGGTCGTAGCCGACCTTTCCATCGAAGATCCCTTTGTTGTCATCATTGAGGAATGTGCCGCGGAGTCGAACGCAGGAACGGATGGGACCGCTATCTTCAATCTCAATTGCATCCGGCTTACACAAGCGAGTGGAGTAGACGCTGCCGTCTTCGAGCCTCAGAATTGCCTGGGCCGGACTTTCT
>CAYMFW010000334.1:0-4328 GCA_964389785.1 uncultured Planctomycetota bacterium | reverse complement strand
CGCCGCTCCCAGCGGGAGCGCGACGAACAGCGGTATAAGTGCCTTTACGTCGTCCATTATCCCTTCAGTCTCCTCATCTCGGTGATGTCGAAGGTGCCGTATCTCTGATAGAGCCGTATGCACAGCGCGACCATGAAGGCGAGCACGCCCAGGCTGATGACGATGGACGTCAGCACCACCGCCTGCGGAAGGGGGTCGACGCTGGCCGCCGCGAAGGCCTCGGCCGTGGTGCCCGGCTCCATTATCGGCGCCTCCCCGCCCATCCGGTAGCCGATCAGGACGATCAGCAGGTTGATGCCGTATTCCATGATGGCTATCCCGAGCACGATCTTGACGATGTTCTTCTTGGTCAGCACGCCGTACAGGCCGACCGCTATCAGTACCAGGCAGAGCGGGTAAATCATTTTCGTTTCCTCTGTCGTATCATCTTGCCCCTGCCGTCTTCCCTGATGACCACCCTGACCGCCGAAAGTATCACGAACACCATGAAGAGGCTGGCCCCCACCTTCAGCGCGATGCCGATGTTGCATATCGGGATGATGCCCGAGCTGAGCAGCGTAAACGCCGCCTCGGCGGCCTCGTTCTCCGGCCAGGACAGGAAGTTGTTGAAGAAGACGCCCGCCGTGACGATGCCCAGCAGCGCGACCGCGAGGAATATCAGCGCACCGATGCTGTCCATCTCCATCGCCGCCGTTCGGCTGAGGTGCTTCGTGACGCCTTCCTGGCCCTCCGCCAGCATGATGAGTATGAACGCGGAGGTGAGTATCACGCCGCCGGGGAACCCGCCGCCGGGGGTCAGGTGCCCGTACAGCACCAGATACAGCCCGTAGACGAGTACCAGCCCCTTGAGCCAGCGGCTGACCGTCTTGACGATCAGGCTCATTCCCGCTCTGGGGTCGATGTCCTTCATGCCGCGTCGCTCTCCTCGTCCTGTTCTTCCCTGCGCTTTCGCGCCTTCTGTCTCAGCACCGCCAGCGCGCCGAGTATGGCGCAGAACAGCACCGTCGCCTCACCGAGCGTATCGTACGCCCTGAAGTCGAGCAGGATGGCGGTGACGATGTTGGCCGCGCCCGTCCGCTTCATCCCCTCCTCGACGTACGTCTTGGAGGGCACCGGCAGGTCTCTGCCGTCCTCCGTCTTGAACCGGTCCATCACCGATCTGCCGAACTCGGGGAACACCCGGCTTCCGCGCTCGTCCGTCTCGTCGAACATCTTCACGCTGAATATGATAAGCGCGATAAGCATGACCACGGTGACGGCCATGCCGAAGAACTCACGGTCTCCGTTCACGGCGGTGAGATCGCGGTTTATCGTCGCGCGTATCAGTATTACCAGGCATAATATCTCGACTACCACCTGGGTGATGGCGATATCCGGAGCGCCCAGGATGAGGAACGCGATGGAGACCAGGAAACCGACCGCGCCGACGCTCACGATGGCCGAGAGCAGCTTCGACGTCTCGATCGCGATGATCGCGCCGATGATCATCATCATCAGAAGTATCGTCAGCATCAACTCAACCATTTCCGAGTTTCCTCAACGCAATGACCAGCACGAGAAGTCCCGCGAGCATCCAGGTGAGATACGTGGGGAGGCGTCCGGTGTGCGCGCTGCGCAGCGCCTCCGTGAAATAGAACGCCACCCGCTGTCCGACGTCGTACGTGTCGAAGAGCTTCCGACGGGCGGCGTCGTACAGTGACCGCGTCTCCGGGGTGAGATCCTCGACGGTGCGGTAGAAGCCGGTGCCGGTCACCTCCATCGAACGGGCGGGTCCCGCCTCCGTCCCCTCGACGTATACGTCCTCCATGATCTCCCCGCCCACGTACGTCTCGCACTCCCGCACCTTGCGCGCCGAGGTGAGCAGGTAGATCATCAGCCCCAGTGCGAACGCGGACAGGAGCGCGACCGTGGCGGGACCGGCGTACCACGCGCCGAGCAGCCCCTCCTTCGTGAAGCCGGCGACCGCCGGTGCGATGAAGTACTTGAGCGGAATCTTGTACACGACCACGCCGAACAGGACGCACACCCCGGCGAGGACGAGACCGGGGAGCCACATCGTGGGTCCGACCTCGGTGATCTTTTTCTTCTCGAGCGCGGGGTCCGCTTTGCAGAGGAATACGGCGTGGAGTATCTTCACGAAGCTGGCGAGCGTGAGCGCGGAACCGAGCATGGCTGCCGCGAGCAAGATGATCCACGTCGTGTCAATCCGGTAGATGGTCCCTTCCTTGCCGGCTTCGATGATGCCCTGGTAGACCATCCACTTGGACGCGAACCCGTTGAGCGGCGGGATGCCGGAGATCGCCATGGCGGCGACGAAGAACGCGCCGAAGGTGAGCGGCATCAGCCGGCCCAGCCCGCCGAGCCTGTCCATGTCCGTCGTTCCCGTCTTCTTCTCCACGGAGCCGGCGGACAGGAACAGGCATGCCTTGTAGATCGTGTTGTTGAGCATGTGGAACAGCCCTCCGGCGATGCCCACCGGGGTGCCGCTGGCGATGCCGAGCACCATGTAGCCCACCTGGCTGACGGCGTGGAAGGAGAGAAGCCGCTTCATGTCGTGCTGGACCAGCGCCATCATCACGGCCGTCAGCACGGTGGCCGCGCCCAGGAACATCAGCAGCGCGCCCATCACCGGGCTCGTCGAAAGATCGAACAGGCTTCCCGGCATCGCCACCCGCGCCAGCAGGTAGATGCCGAGCAGCTTGTCCAGCGACGCCGGAAGGAACGCGGTGACGGACACCGGGGCCTTCTCGCCGCAGTCGGGCACCCAGGTGTGGAACGGGATGGCCCCCGCCTTGGCGAAGGCGGCCGCGACGAAGCAGAAGAACGCCCCGTACACCAGGCCGCTGTCGAACTTCATCGAGATCATGCTGATCTCTCTCGTCCCCTTCATCGTCCACAGGATCGCCACGCCGAGCAGCAGCAGGCAGTCGGTGCCGCCTATGATTATGAACGTCTTCTTCGCCGCCGCGCTCGCGTCCGGCCCGGCGATGCTGATCAGCAGATACAGCATCATTCCGAGGAAGCCCCAGAGACTCAGCAGCAGCACCAGGTCGTTCGTCAGCACCGCCGCCGCGGATGCGCCTATGGTCCACAGCACGTACGCGTAGTACTCCCGCAGCCGCTCCCTGCCCGCCATGTAGCCGATGGAGTACAGCGTGACCAGCACGCCGAACCCGGTGATCGCCAGGAGCGCCAGAGAGCTCAGCCCGTCCATACGGAAGGCGAGCCACTCGATGGTCTCGTGGGCCACCGTGCCCTGCGGGCCGGTCCAGACCATGATGCCGAACACGCAGGTGGCCGTCGCGGCCAGCGCGGCGAAGTAGCCCCTGACGGACTCGAGCGCCCGCGGGATGAGGAAGGCGACGATGCCCGCCAGCATCGGCAGGGCGATCGCCATCCCCACCGGGTCCGTGAGCAGTTCCTTCGTCGTCATATCGTTACTCCAGCTTCAGCTTCGGGCCTTCCGCCCCGAGCTCTTTCCTTATCTTTTCGGTCTTCTCCCGCGACAGCCGTATCAGGTCGGCCGAGGAGAATATCTGTTTCCCGGTATCCGCGTCTATCGCGGCCATGCGCTCGGTGCAGCAGTAGCAGGGGTCGACCGCCGCCAGGATGATCGTCGCGTCCGCGACGGTCTGTCCCTTCACCGCCTCCCGGTTGGAGACGATGTTCATGTAGCTGGGGGCTCTCACCTTGTGGCGGGCCGGGCGGTTGGTGCCGTCGCTCCGCACGTAGTGGAATACCTCGCCGCGCGGCGCCTCGTAGTGTCCGATGCCGTCGCCGGGATGTATCTCCTTCGGGTTCGAGTCCACCGGTCCGGGGACGGTCTTCAGCTTCTCCAGGCACTGCTCTATGATCCTCACGGACTCCAGCATCTCGAGCACCCTCACGACGACCTTGTCGAAGACGTCGCCGTTTTGCGTGACGATCACGTCCCAGTCCACCAGGTCGTACGCCGCGTGCGGATGGTCCCGCCGGACGTCGATGTCCACTCCGGAGGGCCGGGCGGTGGGGCCGGTGACGCAGTAGTCTATCGCCTGCTGCTTCGTGAGCACGCCGACGCCCTTGGTCCGGGCGTGGATCACCGGGTCGTCCACCACGGCGTCCCTGAACATCGCGAGGGGCCCCTTCAGGCCGTCGAGCATCTTTTGTATCGTCGGGATGTCTTCCGTCTTGATGTCACGCCGCACCCCGCCGGGCTTCATCATCGCGTAATGGTTCCGGTTGCCCGTGATGAGCTCGCATATGTCCAGCACCGGGTCCCGGTACCGCCACGCCCACATCCACACCGTGTTGAATCCTATGAAGTGGCCGGCCAGCCCGAGCCACAG
>CAYMFW010000333.1:0-4331 GCA_964389785.1 uncultured Planctomycetota bacterium | reverse complement strand
CCGACAGGTGGCCGATTTATCCCGGAATCGGTGGCCGATTTCACCGGAATACGCAACAGGTGGCCGATTTATCCCGGAATCGGTGGCCGATTTCACCGGAATACGCAGCCATCCCATCATCCGGGAGATGGATGAATACAAGGCATTCATGGAGATGGCTTATGAAGAGGTACATTTATGAATGATGCATTGATTCAATCTATCCGAAAACTTCGGCTCTCGGGTCTTCTGGAAAGCCTCGAGATCCGTCTGCAGGAAGCCGTGGGCAACAAGCTCTCTCATGCGGAGTTTCTGGAACTGATACTACAGGACGAGATGAACATCCGCCAGCAGCGCCTCATCGAACGCCGCATCAAGGCCGCGTGCTTCCGGGATCTGAAGACCCTGGAGGATTTCGATTTCAGTTTCAATCCTTCGATCAAGAGGAAGCAGATATTCGATCTGGCATCCTGCCGATTCATCCGCGAGCAGAGAGACGTGTTTCTGATGGGCCCTCCCGGCGTGGGGAAAAGCCATCTGGTACAGGCCATCGGGTACCATGCCATCAAGGCAAATCTCACCGTACTCTATCGCTCCGTATTCGATGCGGTGCGGGACCTCATGCAGGACCAGGCTCTCAAGGGAGAGGACGACGTCCTGCGAGGGTATCTCAAGCCCGATCTCCTCATCATCGATGACATGGGCTTGAAGCAACTGCCGAGGAACGCCGGCGAGCATCTCTTCGAGATCGTCATGCGCCGCTACGAGAACCGATCCACCATGATGACCTCAAACCGCCCCATAGAGGAGTGGGGAAAGCTCATCGCGGACGTGCCGTCCGCGACGGCGATCCTGGATCGGGTTCTGCACCATGCCGAGATCATCAACATCACGGGGAAAAGCTACAGGCTCAAGGATCGGGCCTCTCGCAAGGATTCTGTGGACAAGAAGAGAAAGGAGTGATATGGTCGGTCTCGCAAAATGGCCGGTTTTGAACTGCCCATCAGTGGCCGGTTTTGAAGTGCCCGGTGAGTTCGCGCTTCCTGGTCATGGGGCGATTATGGGATGTTGAGGGAGGGGGGTCAAGGTGGTATCTCCAGCGACGGCGACAGCTTCACCGTGAAGATACCGTCCGGGAACCTGCGAAAGCCTCCGAGTCTTGTGGGTTAGAGGCTCTTCGGGATACTCTCCGCCTTCTTCTTGTCCTTCGAAGCCTGTTCCAGACGTTCGATCAGCTCCGAGATCAAGTTCCTATTCTCTTCCGTTTCCAGCGCTTTCAGATGCTCCTTGGCAATGTTCAGCGGCAGTAGGCTTCCCACAATCGCAGCCGCGTAGGAAAGCGGAATGTCCCCTTTGAGAAACGCTGTGATTACGGGGTCAACCGAGACCGCGCCCAGCATCACCAGCGAGCGTGCTATAGGGTGTTCTCTCGGCTTCGAACGATTAGGCCCCTCAGGATGGTCTTCGCCAATATCGAAGCACAGGAAATCAACCAGGGGTCCTGCTCCGTCTTCGGCTCCGAGGGCCCCGAGCAGAAGCGCTTCGTCATAGACCCTACCTCTCTGCCTCGTCCATAAGCTTCTGTCGGCAATGGCCTCCAAGAGGGGCGATGGGTCCCTCTTGACCCTCTTGTATGCGGCTCTCAGGTCGTTCAGTGCGTAACGCGCGTTCGCTGCAGGGAATGCGCGCCCTGCGAGGTGGTCGCGTCGCTTTCTCAAGCGTTTGACAAGGTCTGTGAACTCCGCAGTAGTCAGCAAAGGAGCATCCCGACCTTTCGAATCGTCGAATCTCTCAGGTTCTTTGTTTCTTGTCTTGAGCGCCTTCTCGGCCTCACTCAGATACTCAACCAAATCTTCTGAGCCGAGATTGTGTACTACTACGCCATTAAGCGAAAAACTGTTGGCGCCAGTATTGCCTGCCGCCTTGTTGAGAACCTGGTAATGAATGATTGTCAAAGGGTCAAAAGCGTTATGAACCGTAAGGGTGCCCGCTGCCGATGCAAGGATCACGTGCTTGCATGCGCAAACGGCCAGAATTCTGCCATCAGACTTCTTCTTCTCAACCAGGTCTAAAAGTATAGGGCCATAATCTGCGCATGCGTAGGCTCGTAGACTCGTAGCTAGATTAGAAGGATGAGCCTTTGACATAATCCTGGTCAGAGAATCACGCATGTTCAGAACATGCTGCCAGAGTTTCTTGCTAACCGACGCCCTATCCTTTTCATAGAAAGGACGGCTGACCACGATCTTGATAAATTCCTCCATGTGAGCGGGCCGGTTCACCTGTAGAGACATCTGCCCACTGTCAGACAAGAGCTTCAAGAGCTCTTCGTCCTTCATGGCCCTCCACATGACGGCCCGTTGCTTTGCGAGTTCGGCGTCGGGGATGTCGCCTTGCGCCTCTGTTATCATTCCGAAGATGATAACGATGCTAAAGACTGCCAGTTGCCACATGCCGCACCTCCTCGAACATATCTGTCGGAAAGTCCTATCTAGCATCCTTATTCGGACCCAATGTTGACCAGTCCTCCTCTTCCATTCTGTTCACCACGTGTTGGCTCTCCACAACGTTTTCGTTTGCACGACAGATCCCGCCGCCGTTGTTGGAGACATTGGCGTCCACCTGCCAGAAGTTCCTGTTGTATACCACGCTAAACATGTCATTATCGCTAAGTTTGGTCGCGCCGGGGGTGTTCTGGAAGTAAGCTTGGAGTTGTGCGTAAGTAGTAATCAGATTAGGTTGAAGGCCCATGGCCTGTACGTAGAGCACGAGAAGGTTCGCGTCGTTTGGCCCGCCGTGATCCCACCGGGTCTCATGTCCAGATTGTCCGAGGAGCTCGGGGTATTGTGCGTCCAGCCAGGTTTGGGAGAATCCCGCTCCCGCTGTTCGATGAAGTAGGTAGTTCTCCAAATGTCCCACTTCGTGATTGGCGGTCCATAGAAAGCTCGCCACTTGGGGGGTATCCCCCATTGTCGCGTAAAGAAAGATTTTGTCCGGATCGGATCCGCCCAAGCTTGCCAACCCCCAGAAAAGCTCATCAGGATCCGGATCTGGTTCCCAGACTATGGGAACTGTGGTCCAGAGCCCAAAGACATCCTTCCCCAGCTGCAGGTAATAATACCAGAAATTCGGTGCAAAATCGTCCAGGCCAGCATTGGGTATTGGTTCGAGGGAATTCGGCTTCGCATATCCAGCCGGATCATAGAACGTCTCTATTGTCTGTTCCCATAACCATTCAGGACGGTCTTCCAGCCATAGCGCGATCTTCTTCTCGCCAAAATCGTCAAAATGCAGAGGCATCCGGCTGTATTCGACCATCACAGTTTGTCCCTTTGGCTCTGGTGTGTACGTTGGGGCGACGTCCCCAACAGAGTCAATCTCCCACCTGCATCTCGTAATAACAAGATGCTCTGCCAGAATACTGGTCAGTCCCGATAGGAGAGCGGTCTGCATTATGAATTGACATTTCCCTGCCCCTTCGTCGGGAGGCTCGAGATCATCAAAAATGACTTCATTGGTCTCGTTTGCCCCACCGTCCCCTTCGGCTGTAGGGTCGCCATAAGGCCACGCTATATACAGGTCCGGAGCGATTAGGTAAAACTCTTCTATGTGGCCAGCCAGGTCTCTCGTATCCGTTTTGCCTGTAAGGGGCGCGGTGGTGGCTGGGTTGATATCCTTCCAGTCGGTAGCAAGGTCGGATTCGTTCGGGATGGAGTAAAACACTTTTCCTTTAATCCGGATTGAGACCTTGGCCTCGCCGTCCATGAAGAAGAGTCCCTTTTCCTTGGTGCGGGCGAGCACCCCGTCCCCTTCGCTCAGCGGATCCACCTCGACGGATGTCCATCCTTGCCCGCCAAGACTCTGTGTGATTTGAACGAAGTCGCCGAAGTCGAGGGTATGATTACTCTTCGCGCCTCTTTTGGCGAAACGAAGGGAGAAAGTCTCATCAACAGGGGTCTTCAACAGATCCCAGTTATCAACGATTTCTCCATAGTGACTTTCGTCTCCCAAGGGAAGGATCCCGTATGCCTGCGGGAAATCTGCGTCCTCCGTTTGCTGGTCCACAATCATCCCCTCTTCGCCGTTCTGGCTGCCTAGTTTCGCCGAGAAGGCATTTGTTTCTTTCCCCGATGAAATATAGGTGGCCGCGTTCTTGTATTTGAAGCAGACTCTATAGGTGCCAGACTCAAAGAATCGTGAATTAGCTACATACAATAATCCTCTTTTCGGGTTGGCACTCGAGGGCACAAACGCTTTAGTGTCGCACGAGGAATGATTATCTTGCGTGATGGCTGCCGCGTCATCCACATTCGCCCAGTTTCCTTGTCCGTCTTTGCGCTGTACAAGCCAAG
>CAYMFW010000332.1:0-4341 GCA_964389785.1 uncultured Planctomycetota bacterium | reverse complement strand
CGAACGAGAAACGCAATTCATGCGTCGCGTTCACTTTAGTCGAACTGCTCGTGGTCATTTCGATTATCGCGCTTCTTGCGTCCTTTCTGCTCCCCGGCCTGACCCGTGCCCGCGAGTACGCGTACTTCACCACCTGCAAGAACAGCCAGAGGCAGACAGGCATAGGCTTCCTTATTTACGCGGCCGATAATCGAGGCCGGCTGCCCGAGGGATACTGGCGGTGCAGCGGGCTGGGCGGGCCCGACGGCGACGCGGGATCGCGGCACATCGGCGAGTTCCACAGGGAGGTGGCGGGCGGACACGGAGACAACTCCGGGAAGGCCCTGCTGCAGCAGCTCTACTCCGACGGCCCTCCGCATCTGAAATGGGATCTGACGGGCTGGATAAGGATCCACGGCGCGCCCCGCCTTCCGGGGAGGTATCTTCCCGTCGAGATACTCTGGTGTCCCACCGTGAGACTCAGGAACTGGCAGTTCAACTATTGCGGTGGTTATTACCCGTCGGATACGGACGAGGACCGGGATCTTCTGGTGCGGTTCCTCGGAACGTTCGGGTATTCCCTCTTCGTTCGTAGCGTGGGATGCGACACCCGCACTCTCGGGCACATCTTCCAGACGAGGGTCAGCTCGGACGGCACGTGGTCGGGTGGAACGCTCGAAGAGCCGTTTCGCTGGCAGACGAAGAGCACCTGCGTTCGAACGAGTCACGTCCCCTCCGTCTGGCTCGCCTCGGACCTGCCGCCCAGCACGACCGACAGGAAGTACCCGTCTCATTTCGGCGCCAAGACGTCGTTCGGAGGCGGTTCCTTCCGATTCAACGTGCTGCACATCGACGGCCACGTGGACGACTCCCAGTGGAGGGAACCCTACATCCTGAAGTCGTGGCGCGGCCTGCCGCAGGGCGGCTACGGGCGCATCTACGGCTGGACCTGGGAGGGCACGGGGACGGCCCGGGAATTCAACACCCTCTTTGCCGGCGCGTTCGACAAGAACAGTAACGAGCAGTAAATCAAGGAGGCATTCCGATGAAGACAGTATCTATCGTGTTGGCCGGTACCGCCGTGTTCCTTCTGGCCGGGTCCGCCGCCCCCGCGGAGTACTGGCACGTACCGTACGGCGCGCCCTGCACCGAACGGGAGAACGTGTTCGCGTTTACGGAGAAGCCGTCCGTCAGGATGGTCGGTAAGGACCGGTACGAGATCGCGTTTGCCGTGAAGGGCAACTGCGACGTGGCGGCGGGACTGATCGATGAAAAGGGGGCGGTCGTCCGGCACTTGGGCGCTGGCGTCCTCGGCCGCAACGCTCCCTCGCCCTTCCAGAAGGATTCCCTGAAGCAGACGCTCGTCTGGGACGGGAAGGACGACCTGGGCGAGTACGTGAAGCAGCCGGACGAGCTCCGTGTCCGGGTCCGGCTGGGCTTGAAGCCGGTGCTCGACAGGCGGCTCGGGGTCACGAATCCGAAGAGCATCCCGGGTGGCGTGTGGGGGCTGTGCGCCGACGAGACCGGCGTGTACGTCATCGCCGGCGTCGACGGCATCAGGGGCGTCCGGAAATTCGATCGCGCCGGCAACTATGTGCGTACCCTGTTTCCGCCGCCGGCCGGCACTCCCCCGGAGAAGCTCGAGGGGCTCGACTTCGTCGAGTACGAGCCGGGCCGCAGGGCGCTGCAGACGCCGGACCTTACGAGCGTGTGCAACGACCCGCCGGCCGGGTGCCTTCCGAAGGTCAGCACCAGGCAGCCGATATCGTGCCGGCCGGCGATCGCGAACGGACGCGTCTACTACCTCGCGGTCCCCGATCGGGACAGGCGGCCCCCTCGCTTGCACTACGTGGGCGCGGACGGCTCGACCGACATGAAGGGAACGGTCGGGCGGGATCTCGGGATGCCGGTCATGAGCCGGCCGAACCTGGCCGCCTCGCCGGACGGCAAGTGGCTCTACCTGGCGGGTGACGACGAATCCACGTCGTACACCGAGAGCATGGCCTGCGCGGTGTTCCGCTGCTCTCTGGCGGGCGACGGCCCGACCGAGGTATTCGCTGGGGTGCTGGGCAAGCCGGGGTCCGACGACCGGCATCTGAACCGCGCCCAGGGCATCGACTGTGACGGGCAGGGGCGGGTGTACGTGTGCGACAACCTGAACAGCCGCATCCAGGTCTTCTCGCCGGAGGGGAAGCTCCTGAAGAGCATCCGGATCGACAAGCCGGTGGACATCGCAGTGAACCGGAAGACGGGCGCCATGTACGTCCTGCACGTCACCCGGGTGAGGGGCAGGAGCGAAAACCGCCTGTCCAAGCTGGTCTCGTTCGACGACCCGACGGTCGCCGCGCACGCCGCGCCGCCCGCCGGGCTGATGACACTGGACTGGTGGTCGCCCAGACCGAGGGTATGGCTCGCCGGGAGGGTCGGCGGCAGGGAGGGAGGCGGCATCATGGACGGTCGCTTCTCCATCTCCGGCGCGAACGTGACCGTATGGGAGGACGACGGGAAGGGGTTCCGGAAGATCGCGGACTTCGAGGAGGAGGTAACGAAGGAGGCCGGCACCGCCCGGATCGGTTCGTGGCCGGGAACCACGCGTGCCGGTGCCGGCAAGGTGGTCTGCGATCCGGTGCGCGAGCGGGCGTACTTCATGAATTCGTGGGTGTTCGATCTCAGGAGCGGGGAGCGGCTGGCCGATCTGCGCCTGCCCGGCGTGATTGACGACATCGCGTTCGACAAGCGGGGGTACATGCACTGCCACTTCAATCCCGGGTTCTACCAGCGGGGCGTCGGCCGGCTCGACCCCGGCACGGTTCAGCGGGACGGTACCCTGCGGGAGTGCCCGTACGATTACGGCGTGGAGGCCCGGGGTTGGGTCGGGGTACTGTCCGTCCGGGACCAGCCGGGGTCGAAGTTCTTCCAGGACGGCATCGGCGTGAACATGAGGGGCGAGGTAGCGGAGAACAGCAACATCTACTACGTTCCGAAGCGGGACGACGCCGCGGTCGGCTTCTTCCGCATGATGAGCGATAATTCCGGCTCGCCCAAGACCTACGCGGGGTTCCAGCGCGTCGTGCAGGCGATGCAGAAGCGGGGGGAGGAGGTGTACTCCATCCGTCCCAGGCCCGGCGTGCCCCTTGCGGGGGCCACCATCTGGACGTTCGAAACCAGCGGCGAGCTGCGCGACACCTGCGCGGTCACCGCCGGAGGGCTCATCAACGGCGTGATGATGGACGAGGACGGCGGGCTGTACTTCGTGAACAACAGGACCCGGCTGGCGGGGGGCACGCCGTTCCTGGCGGGCCGGGGCGGGGTGTTCGGTGCCGGGCAGGACGCGAAGCCGAAGGACCCGTTCACCGGCACGCTCATGAAGGTCCCGCAGACGGCCACCATACTGTCGTCGTCGGCCTCGGTGAAGATGGACACTCCTCCGGCGCGCGATCCGGAGCTCGGCCAGTATCACGAAAAGGCGTGGTGCGAGGGGGCCGCGTGGTTGTACGCGGGGGCCTCCCCGATCGTTCCCGGCGGCTGTTCGTGCCCGACCCAACGCCTCCACACCGACTGGTACAAGAGGACGTTCGTGCCCGAGGTCTACCGGCATTCCATAGGCGTGGTGGACACCGCGGGGAATCTGATTCTCCATATCGGAGAGTACGGCAACTTCGACTCCGGCGACGAGATCGCGACGAGCGACGCGCGGATGATCTCCGGCACGGACAACTACCTGTGCTTCAGCGACCGGGGCGAGAGGCTCGTCTCTCTGAAGTTCGATTACCATGCCGAAGAGACCGTTCCGATAAGGGTACGATAAGGACATGCGAACGCGGAGAGGATTCACGCTGGTGGAGCTGCTCGTGGTGGTCGCCATCATCGCGCTCCTTGCCGCGTTCGTTCTGCCCGGCCTCTCCCGCGCCCGGGAATACGCGTACTTCACCACGTGCAAGAACAGCCAGAGGCAGATAGCGATATCGTTTCTCATCTACGCCAGCAACAGCAACGGAAGGCTGCCCGAGGGGGAGCGCCGGTGCTGGGAGTCCGGGCACTATCCGGGCCGCCCTCTCACGGTGCGGCGACTGGGCGTCATGGGCGCACAGTGGATGTGGGGACCGGAGATACAGGGGGAGTCGCTCCTGCGGAAGGTGTACACCAGCCTTCCCGGCAAGGGATACGACTGGGACGGGGCGATGCGGACCGGATACGTGGGCCGCGCGCGTGAGCGGGGGACCTACATGCCCGTCGAGATCCTCTGGGACCCGATAGTGAAGGTGAGGGACTGGTACCCGTGGGGTTCCGGAAGTCCCATGTCAGGCAGACCGCAGCTGAGCGGTCCGGTCATGGAGTACCGCGTGGGGGACGAGATGCTCC
>CAYMFW010000331.1:0-4374 GCA_964389785.1 uncultured Planctomycetota bacterium | reverse complement strand
GACGTGGTCGTCATGTGCATCAACGCGCCCGGACACAGGGACGAGCCGGGCGGAGGTGGGCTCGAGCTGATCCCGAAGTTTGTGAGTCACAAAACGAGTCCGAAGGTGATAGTGACTCACACTATCAACACCCAGTACCTTGTCATGAACGCGCTTCGGAGCGGCGCGGTGGCTAACGCCCGAAAGCCGTTCAGGAAAGACCTGCTCCTTGAGGCGCTCGGCAAAGCCGAGACGTCGGAGGCCGGCACGGACGCGGTGAGGCGGAGGAAGGTCAGGCTGAAGACATCGATTCCGGTCAAATACAAGAAGGCGTCGGACGGGTTCTTCACGCGGATGAAATCCGTCTTTACGTCCGACGTGAGTGAAGAGGGCGTTGGCATCATGGTGGACGAGAGGATACCCGAGAAGACGGTTCTCAAGCTTCAGATCCAGATTCCAGGAGAAGGCGCCGTCACGACTCAGGCGCAGGTGATGCGTTCCCCGTGGACGGCGGACCGCGGGTTCTATGAGATCGGGCTCGCGTTTCGTCAGATGAGCGTCCAAGACAGGGAGAAGATCAGAGGGTTTATCCTCAAGTCGGTCGAGGGCAAATAGGCGTCGTAGTGAAAGCAGCAGGGACATGTCCAGGATCGTAACGCTGACCACGGATTTCGGACTCAAGGACGCCTTTGTGGGCGTCATGAAGGGAGTCATTCTCGGCATTCATTCCGAGGCGAAGATCGTGGACATAACCCATGAGATTCCGTCTCAGAACGTGCTCGAGGCGTGCTTTATAGTGTACTCGTCGTACAGCTACTTCCCCAAGGATACCGTGCATGTCGTCGTGGTAGATCCCGGGGTCGGCAGTGAGCGGCGGATCATATGCCTCGAGACGCCGGTGGGAATATTCATCGCTCCGGACAACGGCGTTCTCAGTCTTGTGATGTCTGGTCTGGTCCCGACCAAGACGAGGGAAGTGACCAACTCGAAGCTCTTCCTGCACAAGGTCAGCTCAACATTTCACGGCCGGGATATCTTCGCGCCTGTGGCAGCCCATCTTCTGAACGGCGTCGCCGTGGAAGAAGTCGGGGGGGCGGTCGAGGACCCGCGTGTGCTGACGTTTCCAGAGCCGACCCAGGAGGGGAGCCGCCTAGTCGGAGAGATCCTGCATATCGACCGATTCGGCAACCTCATCACCAACATCCTGGAGCAGGATCTCGCCGCACTGCCGATGGACCGGCTGGTGATCAGGGTCGGCGACATGAAGCTGAAGGGGATAAAGAGAGCTTACGCCGATGTGGCCGCGGGGTCGCCGGTGGCCCTGCTCGGGAGCTCGTGGCGTCTCGAGATAGCGGTCAATCGAGGAAGCGCGGCCTCCCTGCTCGGCACCAGCAAAGGCGAGCCGGTCGAGGTCGAGCTGGTGGCTGTCCCGGCTACCGCATCTCGAGCTCGTACTTCCTGAACGTGAGAGTGAGCGGGTTCACTTCGTTACGCCTCTTGAGAAGCTTCCCAAACTTGTCCAGATCCCGGATCGTTATCTTCGACGGCAGCATGACATTCTTCGGGTAGGTGTGCGTGATGGTGAGGAGGGTGCGCTTGTCGAAGCGGCCCTCATCGTCGTACTGCGTGAGATCCAGCTGCTTGATCCCCCACTTGCCGTGGTGCTTCACCGGCTGAATGACGGCATCGGCCTTTCCCTTTGCGCCGTGGTGTTTGAATTTTTTGACGGTGCCGGCCTTGTCGATCCAGAGGGTGATCGGCAGCGCCTTCGATCCCGGCTTGGCTGCCGGTGGCTGCGCCGGCCGCTGCCCGGGCTCTCCCTGCGTGGGCCTCCGCCAGCGCGGGACGCGGCCGGCTCCTCCCAGCATGTATCTTCTGACGTCCTGCGCTTCCACGTCATACCAGGTCTCGACCACCTTGCCGAGAGAGTCGAACGGGTTCTGCTCGGAGGATGCCCCGCAGGCGTTGGGATGCCGCATCGCCGCGGCCAGGACCGAGAACACCAGCACGGCAACTATGTCTCCCTTCATCTTCTTTCCCTTTCGCTCAATCGCCGTAGTGGACCAGGGAGAATACCTCTCGACCTCCGAGACGCTCCCGGCCCTTCAGAAAGTCCAGCTCGATGACAAACGCGCAGGCCACGACTTCGCCTCCCACCTGCTCCACGAGCCTGCAGGCGGCCTCCATGGTTCCGCCAGTGGCGAGCAGATCGTCCACCAGAAGGACGCGGGTGCCTGGCTCGACCGCGTCGCTGTGCATCTCGATCGTGTCGGTTCCGTACTCGAGCTCGTAGGTTGCCGAGATGGTGTCCCTGGGTAGCTTCCCCGGCTTTCTCATCGGGACAAACCCCACTCCCATCCGGTACGCCACGCCGGTACCGAAGATGAATCCCCTTGATTCCACGGCGGCGACGACTTCGATGGATCTCTCCGCGTACTCCGAAGCGATGGTGTCCACCGCAAGCGCGAGCCCTTCCGGGGACCGCAGCATCGGCGTGATGTCTTTGAATACGATCTCCGGCTTCGGAAATCCCGGCACATCCGCTATCAGGTCTCTCAATTCTTTCATGTCACCTCCTCTTCTTCCTCGTCCTTGAGATCGTCTTTGTACAACCGCCAAAGTCCCGGGTTCCCCAGAAACGTGCGGACCGCCCTGCATCCCTTTCCGTCCCGTATCAGTACTGTCACGCCGACCGATCGCACTCCGTTAGTTTCCGCGAAACACAGGACCGTGTAGTACTGGCTTTTCGTGCAGAAGCGGGAACGTATCTCGGAAACCATGGTTTCCGTGACGCCGCCCACCTGGAGCAGGTCGGATGCCTTGGCGAAGCTCGCTCCTTCGTCTTTTCGGAACTGCACTACCCCCCGCGCGATATCGAGGTCCATCTCCTCGCTCAGCGCCGCGATCACCTCGGCGGTCGCGGTATTCAGATTCACCCGTCCGGTACCCCAGATCGTGACGTATCTCAGCAGTCCCCCCCGCTCCTTTTCTACGTCATCCGGGCTTTCCGGATGGTGTCCGTAGAGAACGGCATCCGTGAGCTGCGGGATTCTGAATATCTCACTCAGGTCGGTGAGTTTGGCGTTCGGGCTGTTCTCCTCGAACTCTCCGTCGCTGTCCTCGTCGAGCCAGTCCGCCAGCGAATGCATTATGTCGCTGGCGTCCGCGTCTGAATGTCCCAGGTCCTCGAGAAGCCTGCCCAGTTCCAGTTGAAGCCGTTTCGACGGGGCTGATTCGGCCAGGCCGTTCAGGTTCAGCTTCCCCTGTTCGTCCTCTATGATGATGCGGACGAGCGTGCCGTCCAGGTCGAGCTTCTCCGCTTCGGCGGCCCACACATCGTGGCACGAGTCGCTCTTCTCCCCGTCCTCCTCCGCCTGGTCGCGAAGCAGGAGCGCCATGGCCTTGGCAACGCCGCCGCTGATGGCCGCCCTGTTCTTCACCAGGGCAATATGGGAGTCGGCGACGCGCGTATTGACACGAGTGGTGAACATGAAGTGCACGATGACCGTTGTCAGGACGAGAAGCAGAAGAAGCACGAGCAGAAGCACCGCGCCTCGTTCATCTTCATACACCCTCATGACCTGACGGATACGAACTCCCCTATTCGCTTGAGACCCTCTTGAATCTTCTCCCTGGAGGTGGCGTAGGAAAGCCTCACGAATTCGCCGGCGCCGAACGCATCTCCCGGGACCAGGGCCACCCTGGCCTTCTCCAGGCATTCCCTGGCAAGGTCGGACGACCCGCCGATCGCGGCGCCCCCGATGGAGCCGCCGATAAGCCCCGCAACGCTCGGGAAGCAGTAGAAGGCACCCTCTGGCTCCCAACAGGATACGCCAGGGATATCGTTGAGCCCCTGCACCATGATCTTTCTCCGTTCGTTAAACTCCGCTCTCATCTCGTCAACAACCGTCTGGTCTCCCTGTAGCGCTGCCAGGGACGCGGCCTGAGCGACGGCCGTCGGATTGCTCGTGGACTGGCTCTGCAGCCTGCCGATTGCCTTCATCGCGTCTTCCGGCCCGGCCGCGAAGCCTATGCGCCATCCGGTCATCGCGTACGTCTTCGACACGCCGTTCACCATGAAGGTGAGGTTCCGTATCTCATCGCCAAGCGACGCGATGCTCATGTGCTTCGCCGAACCGTAGACCAGCCGGGAGTAGATCTCGTCGGATATGACCACGATGCCGTTCTCGACACAGACCTGGGCGATCTCCTCGAGCTCCTTCTGGGAGTACACCGCCCCGGTCGGGTTGCTCGGGCTGTTGAGGATCAGTCCCTTCGTGGCTGCCGTGACGCTCTCCTTGAGTTGCGCGGCGGTCACCTTGAAGCCCTGGTCCGGTCCGGCGTCCAGTACCACCGGCTCCGGGACGATCCGGGCCGGAACTACGCGCCGCGGAC
>CAYMFW010000330.1:3407-4382 GCA_964389785.1 uncultured Planctomycetota bacterium | reverse complement strand
CTCGACCTCAGCGGTGAAATCCACGTGACCGGGCGTATCGATGATGTTGATCTGGAATCCCTTCCAGTGGCATGTCGTTGCCGCCGACGTAATCGTAATGCCACGCTCCTTCTCCTGGTCCATCCAGTCCATCGTCGCCGTGCCGTCATCGACCTCACCCATCCGGTGCTCGACCCCGCTGTAGTACAGCACACGCTCGGTAGTCGTCGTCTTGCCGGCATCCACGTGGGCGGCGATGCCCATATTTCTCAGCTTACCGAGCCGCGCGGCATCCTCCTCGCCGCGGGCGACCCTTCCTTTTCCCTTAGCCATCTTTCGCGTCATTACGACCACGTTTCTTCACACCCCAAACCTACCAGGCAAAATGAGCAAAGGCCTTGTTGGCCTGAGCCATCGCATGGACGTTATCTCTCTTCTCGATGGATGACCCCTCTTCCTTGTAAGCGTCCATCAGTTCCTGGGCCAGCCGCTCCGCCATTCTGCGCCCCTTCTTGTCCCGTGCCGCACCCACGATCCAGCGTATCGCGAGAGACTGCCTTCTCTTGGCGGGAACCTCGACCGGCACCTGATACGTCGCGCCGCCCACCCTCTTCGACCGCACCTCCAGGACCGGTTTTACGTTCTCCACAGCCTTCGTGAAGACCTCGAGCGGGTCCTTTCCCTCCAGCCTGCTGCTCAGGATATCCAGCGCATCGTAGAAGATTCTCTCAGCTTTCAGCTTCTTGCCCTTGAGCATCAGCCGGTTCACAAAACGAGTAACCAGCATGTCCGAAAACTTGTGATCGGGCTTAAGAAACCTCTCTGTAGACTTGAATTTCTTTGCCATCTGCGCCTCCAGCCCTAACCGGACCTCTTCGTTCCGTACTTGGATCTTCCCTTTTTCCTCTCGTCGACCCCACCGGCGTCCTGCGTGCCCCGCACCACATGGTACCTGACCCCCGGAAGGTCACGAACACGTCCCCCACTCACGAGAAC
>CAYMFW010000330.1:0-3397 GCA_964389785.1 uncultured Planctomycetota bacterium | reverse complement strand
GGGATGTACGCAGTGATCTCCTTGCCGTTGGAGAGCCGTACCCTTGCTACCTTCCGAAGCGCGGAATTGGGCTTCTTCGGGGACATCGTCTTCACCTGAAGACATACCCCTCTCTTCTGAGGGCACCCCTCCAGCGCCGCCGACTTCGTCTTCTTCGCGCTCTTCTTTCTGCCGCCCTTGATGAGCTGACTGAGCGTAGGCATTTCAGGCAACCTCCTCCTTCACGTCGGAATCGTCACTGTCCTCATCAGACTTCCCGCCAAGCAGCTCTTCGAGTCCGGGAACCTTCAGGTCCGCCTCCCAGAACCGCCTGAATCCGGTGCCCACCGGCACGAGACGCCCGAGGATTACGTTCTCTTTCAGTCCCTGCAACCGATCCGTTCTCCCCGCGAGCGCCGCCTCGGTCAGCACTTTTGTGGTCTGCTGAAAGGACGCCGCGGCGATGAAGCTGTCTGAACGAAGAGCCGCTTTAGTTATACCGAGAAGCACCGGCTCCGCCTTGGCGGGCTTCCTCTTCTCTTCCCGCGCCTCCTCGTTCTCGCTCCTGAATCTTATTCTGTCCACTATGTCGTTGGGCAGGAGCTTCGTGCTTCCGGAATCGCTCACCTGAACGCTTCCCATCATCTGCCGTATTATCAGCTCGATATGCTTGTCGTCTATGGAAACGTTCTGCGAGCGGTACACGCTCTGAATCTCCCTCAGAAGGTACTGTTGAACCGCCTCCTCACCGTTGATCTGCAGAATATCCTGCAGCACGAGCGGCCCGTCGACCAGCGGCTCGCCTGCCTTCACACGGTCACCAGTAGTCACCCTCAGATGCTTTCCCCGGGGAACCAAGTGCTCGGACACCATGCCGGAGTCGCTGTGCACCCGAATGGTGATTTTACCTCTCTTGCGCTCGCCGATCTCAACCGTGCCGTCGATCTCGCTCATGATGGCGGGGTCCTTGGGCTTGCGCGCCTCGAACAGCTCGGTGACGCGCGGCAGTCCGCCCGTGATATCCTGAGTACCCCTGATCTCCCGAGGAGTCTTGGCTAGCATCGTGCCGGCCGCAACCGTCTTGCCGTCTTCGACCTCGATCACCGCCTTCTCGGGTATCGGGTATACGCCGAGTTTGCTGCCGGAATTGTCTTCAATCACCAGCTGCGGATGCAGGTCACCCTTGTGCTCGACCACGACGAGCCGCTTCACTCCGGTGCCTCTGTCAGTCTCCTCAGAAACAGTCTCTCCGGTCACGACGTCTTCGAACCGGACGATCCCGGCCTTTTCCGTCAGTATCGGGAACATATGCGGGTCCCACTGTACAAGCAGCTGTCCCTTCTTTACCGTCTGACCTTCCTGAACCAGTACGTTGGCGCCCACAGGGCACGTATGCCTCTCAAGCTCCCTCCCACGGTGGTCCTGAACGCCCACTTCCGCCCCCCGGTTGAGGATGGCCCTCTTCCCATCGGGGTCGACCACCAGATTCATGGCATGGAAGGCAATCACCCCGCTTTCTCCGGCCTTTATCTGCGACTCCTCCACCGCCCGGCTCGCGGTTCCGCCGATGTGGAACGTTCTCATGGTCAGCTGCGTTCCGGGTTCGCCTATCGACTGCGCCGCGATGATGCCGGCCGCCAGCCCGAGTTCGGCGACTCGTCCGGTGGAGAGGTCCGTGCCGTAGCACTTCGCGCAGATCCCAGTCGGCGCTTCGCACGTCAGGGGGGACCTGACCCTCACCTTCTCATACCCGAGCTTCTCGACACTCATAGCCTTCTCGGGGGTTATCTGCTCGTTCTCTTCCACGATCACCTGATCGGTCACCACATCCACGATGGTATCGCGGGCCGTCCTTCCCGATATGAGATCCTTCAGCATAAGCCCGGATGATTCATCGAGATCATTCACTCCCTTCGTGATGCCGTTCAGCGTGCCGCAGTCGTCTATCCCGAGCACCACGTTCTGTGACACGTCGATCAGCTTTCTCGTCAAATACCCGGAATCGGCGGTTTTCAGCGCGGTGTCGGCCAGTCCCTTCCTGGCACCGTGCGTGGAGCTGAAGTAGTCGAGCACGCCTATCCCTTCCCGGAAATTCGAACGTATCGGGGTCTCGATGATCTGCCCCGACGGCTTCGTCATCAGCCCCCTCATACCCGCCAGCTGCCGCAGCTGCTGCATCCCTCCTCGTGCTCCCGATGCCGCCATCAGATACACAGGATTGAGATAGGACTCCCCCTCGCGCGTATCCGTCTTCAGCGTCTTCATCAATTCTTCACCGAGCACTTCCGTGGCATGAGTCCACGCGTCGAGGATCTGGTTATGCCGCTCGCCCGCGGTAATCACTCCGTTACGATACGCTCGTTCGATCTTGTCTACCGTCCTCTCGGCGTCCGCCAGGATGTCCTTCTTTGCGGGCGGGATCTTCAGGTCGATAGCCGCAAACGACAGACCAGACAGCGTCGCGCATTTGAACCCTATTTCCTTGATGCTGTCCAACAACGCAATCGTCTCCATCGGCCCTTTCGTCTCATAGCAATCGTGGATGATGTTGCTCAGCGCGCCTTTGTCAAGCAGCTTGTTGTAGAACGGCATGCCCTCAGGCAGTATGTCGTTGAAGATGATTCTCCCCGCGGTCGTCCAGACCACGCCGGGCGCCTCCTCACCGTTCTCCCCGATAACATTCCTGTCGTGAATCCGCACCCCCACCGAAGCGTGAATACCTACTTTGCTGTCAGCGTACATTCTCAGCGCCTCGGTCGTATCCGAGAACAGCTTGCCTTCGCCTAGCTCTCCCTCACGCGGCAGCGTCAGATAGTACACGCCGAGCACAATGTCCTGGGACGGACCGATAATGGGCTTTCCGTGAGCCGGGCTCAGAATGTTCCGTGTCGACATCATCAGCATCCTCGCCTCTGCCTGGGCCTCTACCGTAAGGGGCAGGTGGACGGACATCGTATCACCGTCAAAGTCGGCGTTGAATCCGGCGCAAACCAGCGGATGGATCTTAATCGCGTTCCCTTCTACCAGGACAGGCTCGAACGCCTGTATGCCCATTCGGTGAAGGGTGGGGGCCCGGTTCAGCATCACCGGGTGTTTCTTGATGACCTCATCGAGAATATCCCAGATCTTCTCGTCTCTGCGATCGAGCATCTTCTTTGCACTCTTTATCGTGTCAGCCAATCCCAGCTCCCTGAGTCTGCGGATGATAAAAGGCTGGAATAGCTCGAGGGCAATGTACTTGGGAAGACCGCACTGATGCAGCTTAAGCTCCGGGCCGACCACGATGACGGAACGGGCCGAGTAATCGACTCTCTTGCCCAGCAGGTTCTCGCGGAACCGACCCTGCTTTCCCTTGATCATATCGGTAAGCGATTTGAGCTGGCGGTTGCCGCTGCTCATAATCGGTCGCTTGCATCTG
>CAYMFW010000329.1:0-4387 GCA_964389785.1 uncultured Planctomycetota bacterium | reverse complement strand
AGCCGGTGATAACTTCCACGAACCCTCACGCGACTATCCTGATAAAGCTTTCTTCGGGGGCCAAGACGGTTGACGCCCAGTGCGATACCGCGACGGTGGCCGAAATAGCGTCCCTAAAGGGAAATCGCGTAAGCATTCTGGTGGAAGATCTGACACCGGGGATCCATCCGGTTTACGTCACGCCCGTGGGCGACAGCAAGAAGAGCGGCGCGGAAAGCCGAGATATGCTTCTCATGGAAGGCGAAGGCGCCGGCGTGGAGCCGCTCGCGGTGCTGATTGCCGAACTGCCCACGGTCTCCGTTGATGTCGACGGCGGCACCTATAATATGTATAGGTTCGTTGAGATGACCTCCGACGATCCTGCCAGCACTGTATACTTCACGCTGAACGGCATGGATCCTGTTCCGGGTACGGAATACACCTACTCGGGGCCCGAAGGCGAAGGGTACGCGCAGGCATCCGTGGGCGATGACGCCCAGCATTCCGTGACGCTGAAATACATGGCAGTGAACGAGCTGGGGGAAGCCGGGCTGATCGGTCAGGATGATTATCTGTTCGTTGCCCCGGTTCTCGAGCGGATTCCCAAGACGGCGGACCCGTATGACGGGCTGAAGGATCCGGATGCGACACGCTACCTGACGATTGATCTCCTCATCTCGAATCTCGTGGAGCCGGCGGGTACGGTTCTTATCGAAAACAGCGCGTGGCCGACGGCGGACCCGATCGAAGTGGAATTCCTGGAGCCGGGGAGCGTGTGGGCCGGCTACAGTCTTGCCGCCAACGAGATCAACGAGCTGACGGCCTACGTGGGAGAGGTACCTTACGGACCGGAAGGCGCAAAAGGAGTGAAGGAGATTGAGCACGACAACATCTTCAGTCCGTCCCTCTCGATCAGCGACATCAACAACTACCTGGGATTTGCCGACTATGGAACCATTCAAGATTCCGAGTGGATGGAGCACTTTTCCTATCTTGCCCGGTGGGCATATCTTGATTGGACGGGGGACAGGCACGGCTTGAGCGATTTCATATGGCTGTTCGACGGAGTCCCCGACTGGGACCCCTGGTACTGCGAGCTGATGGTGGACCAGAATACCGCAGACGCTCACTGCTGGGCCGGGAAATTCTCCGACTACCCGGGGGAGCCGGATTACTGGCCCTGGCCGAAGCAGGATTTCCCGGGCTATCACGAGGTGACGTTTACCGCCACGGATGTTCTCGGCAACGTCTTCACTCCGGAGAATCCAAAGCCGTACACCGCGCTTCATATGGAGCACGAGCAGGTCGTCTCGGTGGATTGCAGCTCGGGCACCGACGACGAAGCGGAGCTGGTGTACGAAGAGTATGTTCGAGTCTATCCGAGCGATTGCCCGACGAGCGGGTGGTGGGCCCGCGGGTGGGGAGGAGAACCGGAGGGGCTGACGATAGAAGAGAGCCAGCCGTCGCAAGGGGTGTACAAGGCAACGGTTCGTGGTACCCCTTCGGCTTTCAGCGAATGGCTCTGGATGAACGAGCCGTACCAGTATTATTTCAATCGCCTGCCTCTTGCCTTCATCTTTACGGAGCAGCGGCCGGTTCCCGGCGGGGGCGACTGGTATTTGCCTACCGCGGACGGCTACGGTCCGACCGGGGGCTACGGCTGGCAGGGAAGTGTGGATGTTTATGTGGCCGTCAGCGTGGGAGACATAGAGGATCTCAAGCTCTGGGAAGACCCCCTGCCCGAGATCCATTTTTCCCCCGATCCGCCGGTCATCTTCAATCCCGAGCCGAAGGTAATGATCGAGAACATGACGGCCATTCAGATCGAAGATGATCCCGGGGGGCATCCGAGAGCGCAGATCGCGGTGCAGGGGACGGTTCGAGGGTTCCTGAAGCCGATCGAGGGTGTGGTTCTGAACGGAGCAGCCCTGGCTGAATCGGAACTCGAGGTCGAGGAGTTCGTTGGCTACGGACCGTTCGAAACGGAATTCGTATCAAGCTTCATATATGTAAAGAGCGTTCCTGATTCAGAAACCACCGTGCCGGTGAGCGTCTCGGCCACGAACGGTATTGGGAATACCGGCAATCATGCAGCCGCCATGGTTCTCGAATGGTCGGAAGAGGGGGATTTGCTGACATGGACTCCGAATATTCCAGAGTCGCCCGGTGCTGGCTATTCCATCGAGGGATACAGGTTCGACATCATCTACGCGCCTCCATTCCTCTGGGACTGTGAATACCCCAGCGTGCCCTTGAATCTCTCGTCGGCGGGAACCGGCCTCGGTTCGGTTACCGCGTACAGATCGAAGTGGTGCCAGATGCCGGGGACGCGTTTCAAGCTGGCCCCGGGAAACCTGCTTGTCGCGGTTCCTCCTACCTATGATACCGCGGGTCAGGACCACTTTGTCCCCGCCGTGCCGGGAAGCGCGGTTATCGCCCAACGCTATGGCGATTGGACAGTGACGGGCAGCACGATCCCGGTGATGAGTATCAGCATCGACACGCTGCCCGATCCAATGTACGTCGGCCAACCCGTTGATATTTCGGCCAGCGTTTCCCCGGCGGGGCTCCACGGGACCTACACATGGTCTTCAGCATCCGGCTCCTTCAGCGCGGCTGGCGCACACGGGGATAATGGGAGCCGCACCGCGGATGTGATAATGTTCACGCCGTCGTCTCCCGGGCAGTCATCAATCCACGTCACGTTCGCGATTCCGGGGGCCTCCGCTTCAGATTCCGGTACTGCGAATATCGTTGGGACCTCTGTTTCCATCGAGATCGTAGAAGTGAGTGAAGTGTGTGTGGGTGGCACAAGCACCATGGTCGCTTCTTGCTCACCAGCGGGAGGTACTCTCGGCAATTGGACATCGAGTGATTCCTCAATAGCAACAATAGATTCAAGCACTGGTGACATAACGGGAGTTTCACCTGGAATGGTGCAAGTGACCGGGGACTACACATATGGTGGAGTGACGTGCACATCTGATCCCTTTAGGGTTGCCGTTGTAGGGGTTGACATCACAGGCATGAGTGCCGTGGCGGTGGGCACCACCGCCACGATGTCAGCTGAAGGCAATCCTGGTAGCGGGATACTCGGCAATTGGACGTCGAGTGATTCCTCAATAGCCACGATAGATTCAAGCACTGGTGACATAACAGGGGCTTCGCCTGGAACAGTGCAGGTAACCGTGGACTACACATATGGTGGCGTGACGTGCACATCTGATCCCTTTACAGTTGCCGTTGTAGGGATCGAGATAAGGGCGATCAGCAGGATCTTTGTTGGCGATACGTCAGTCATGGTAGCAGAAGTCAACCCCGAAGGCGGAACTCTCAGTAATTGGACGGCAGGCAGTTCTAACATTGCCCAGATAGATTCCGGCACAGGAACGGTAACCGGGCTTTCCCAAGGAATAACTCAGGTCACGGTCGACTACACCTATTCCGGAGTGACCTGCTCCGCATCCTTGTTTTCCCTCACCGTGTTGTCCTGCGACTACATCGCTGTGGACCCATTCGAAGCATTCCTTCGTCTTGGAGAAACGCAGGGATTCTCGACAAATGGCTGGAATGATGGACCGGATGGAGAACGTTACAGCCTTGATGATATCGGGCCAATTTCCATCTCAAGTGCGGTCTGGAATTGTAGTGAGCGGATAGGAACCATAGATCAACTTGGATTTCTGGCTGCCATTTCGGTGCTTCCTCCCGGGGAGACTCATGCTAAGGGGTTGGTAATATCAGAATTCCAGGGGTGTTCTGCTTCTGCGAACGTAACGGTTGAAGACGTATTCCCGGCGGCAGTTGTCTGGGCGGCTCCACCATTGGGAAGTTGGAGACCAAAGGAACACCGGGTTGGCGTCGGCGAAGAAGTCACGTTCGAAGGTGTGGTCTACGAGAAATGGGATGCGGCGAGAAATGTAGGAAAGCCGTGGGTATTTGGCGACAAACATCTTCTCGATTACTGGTGGACGGTTGACGGAGGGACTCCAGAGAAGCAGTTAAGCCAAGCCAAGCACCCTAAATGGGCTCATAAGTTTGTCAATCCCGGCAAGCACACAGTTACGCTGCAAGCACGCTTTCGGAATGTCAACATAGAGCCGCGGGGACCAGCAGAAATAATCGTTGTGGGCGTTGAAAAGGTTCTACGAGCAGGCACTCAAAACGAAGGGCCCGATGCTATCTTCTTGGGCGATTCAATAAGCCTCCAAGCGATCCCGGACCCTGGAAAGATAGGGAAACTCAAGACGCCCTGGCCGTTCGGACAGCCAGTGTGGGACTTGGAAAAACCCCAGAATTCAGCGATGACTCCGCCCGAAGACGGATATGACATCTCCGAAAGCATGATTCCAGATGTGGCTGGTCGCTATGTATTCAAGGCGTCCTGCGGTGACAGTGACGACTCCTT
>CAYMFW010000328.1:0-4398 GCA_964389785.1 uncultured Planctomycetota bacterium | reverse complement strand
ATTCCAAGGAACAGTTCTACTACACCACCAACAACCTCTACTCAGTCGCAGCTCTTGTTGATACCTCTGGCGGCGTGATCGAGCGTTACGAGTATCTCCCCTACGGCGCCGTCACGACCTACACCGATGCCGGTGTTGACTCCACGTGGTTCACATCCGATGACGCCACATCCTCCTACAGCGACATCCAGCATGTGACGTTTACAGGCAGGCGCAGCGATCCGGAATCCGAGCTGATGTACTTTCGGAACCGGTATTACTCGGCGGAATTGGGGAGGTTTGTGGCGAGGGATTTGGGGTATATTGACGGGTTCAATCTCTACCTTGCTTTCTTCATTCCGGGGCGCCTTGATCCCAAAGGCACGGCTCAAGAAGACACGTCCAGGTTGATCGTTCCGGATGACCCCTTCCCGATTGCCCCCGTACCACCAGTTACCGGGCCTGGGTATGGTTGCTGTGATGGGCAGATCTACAGAGAGGATAGGCAGTGCTGTTGTCCGAAGAAGAAGGAAGAAGGCAAGAAACGCGTCATCTTAGAAAGAAAATATGCGCCTACTGACGTCCAGGTTTGCTCGAAGACTGATCCCGCCACCGGCAAGCTCAGGCACACTTGTATTGAGGTGGATGGATGGGGAGCTGGCCTATGGCCAAACACAGACCACTGGTATAGTATTCTTGCGGGACGGGTTAAGATCATAGACCCCTACGTCTGGGAAAAGAACAAGGACTGCAAACCTATCAGCCTTAATATCTGTGAGTGTGACTTCAAGCTCTTCGCAGAGTGCATAAAGAAGACGGCGAAGGAAGAGCAGAAGAAGCCGCCCTACTGGATACCAGGTTTTCAAGATTGCCGATGGTATCCAGGTCACCTCAAGGCCAAATGCATGCCCAAGAGCTGTGGCGAGCAATTCTGCACGATACCACCCAAGCTTCCTATTACTCCGGCAAGATAGGAAGATGGCACCGTGCGAGAACACAAGAGGGCCATAATCTTCTGTGGATTGATTTTTCTCTTGGTGTTCCTCGGCAATTACACCGCTGGGTTATCAGTGATGCGGAATCACAAGGCTATCGCAATCGAAAAGGAGAGGATTCGTTTCCTGATAACATGCCCAAAGGGAGATATCTTCCACTTCGCCATTGGCATTCCCGCTTCCGGGAGAGCGCCTCTGCTTGACTTTTCTGGCTCG
The DNA here is from genome assembly GCA_964389785.1 of uncultured Planctomycetota bacterium. Taxonomy (GTDB): domain Bacteria; phylum Planctomycetota; class CAYMFW01; order CAYMFW01; family CAYMFW01; genus CAYMFW01. Next base: position 3,208 of record CAYMFW010000328.1, on the reverse strand, counting down.
ATGCGGATACTTGCGGGGAAAGATGTGGAAATGACCCTTTCAGTGAACAAGGAATCCGTCGAATGCAATTGGCTTCAAGACCACGGCTTGCGGACGTTCGTATTGACTGCACCACGTGATGGGGGCACCTTCCCGCAAGAACATTTTCTAGCCGCGGGGCAGACGTTCGACGTTTCTCTAGAATTCACTACATTGCCTCCCAAAGGTTCGACGCTGTGGCTTATATGGGTCCAATCATGCAAGGACATGTTGCTGGAACGTGTTCATTTGACGAAGCAAGTTGAAGTTCGGATCGAAGAAGCCGGGATGATGCGGTCAATGCCATTCTCGGGAGCGAATAAAGATTGAGTGATGAGTTGCCTCAATCGAGCAGGAGTGATATCATGAACCTAGATCAAGATAGGGAGGGCGTTATGCTGAAGGCCTTAGAGGCGGTAGTTGAGAAGAACGGAGAAATACACTTCACGGAACCCGTTCATCTGAAGGCGCCGTGCAAGGCGATCGTGACGATTATCGAGGAAGATACGGTTCTGGACTCGGTACCGGAAACGGCGCTACTCAGCGAAAGAGCGCTTGGGAGAGATTGGAGCAGGCCGGAAGAGGACAAAGCATGGGCGCACCTGCAGAAGGGTCAGTAGTACTGGTTCGGTTTCCCTTCTCGGATCTGACGGCATCGAAACTCAGGCCCGCCGTGGTGCTTGCCCAGGTACATCACGAAGATCTCATCCTGTGCCAGGTTACGAGTAACCCTTACGCGGATCCCTTGGCGATAGAAGTTTCTGAAGACGCATTCGAAAAGGGGTCTCTGCAGCGGACGAGCTACGTCCGACCCGACAAACTCTTCACGGCGAACGATGCGCTGATAGAGGCGGAGATAGCGAATCTCAAAGGTGAGATCTTCAACAACATAATAGACGCGATCGTTGGGTTGCTGCATGCGCGTCGCAAGCAGTAGCCGAAAAACACGCACAAAAACGTGTCGTTGGCGAAACGGCAAATCCGCAACACATGATTCCTCCACCACTTCCGCAAGCCGCATTCAGTGCATCGAGTGGGACGCTCTCAACCGTCTTACCAAAGTAGAGCTCAAGGGAACGCCGTAACGCGAACCCAACGTGCCAAGCATGTGTTGGCGTTCGTGCCAGTTCTGGTGAGTTGCTACCCCCTCTTCAACAGATACATCACATACGCAACGTTCCGGCAGGCGTTACCGGGACGCAGCTTCGCCACCTCTCTGGTCTTCTTCTCTACCGCCTCCGTCCCGTATTCCTCCATCGCCCAAAGGAACCCCTGCGCCGTCTCCCGGCTGTGGGGCTTCTCGAGCATCTTCGCCAGCTCCCGGGCCTTCGCCGTTTTCTTCTTCCCGAACGCGTCCTCCAGCACCTTCCACTCCCGCGCGATCCGTTCCTCGCTCAGCAGAGGGTTCAGTCGGTACGTATTCGGATGCCGCATCGACCAGTCCTTGCCCTTCGGCGGGTGATGCCGCGTCACCTGCAGAACGTCCATGCGCTCCAGCTCGTCCACCGCGTCATTCACCGGCTTGATCGACTTCGGATTCAGGTACTTCTTCGCGATGTCCTTCTGGCTGAGCGACCACCACGGTGACGTTGCGCTCGACTGCTCCTCCGCCAGGCATATCAGGTACAGCACCTTCCCCCGCATGCTCAGCTTCCGGCTCCAGCCGTGGTCCCAGTAGCCCTCCGGTATCGGCAGGCCCGAACCCTTGCGCGGGCGCTTCAGGCCGTCCCGCGTCATCCATACCGTGGCATCCCCGCCGTACGAGGTCTTGAACTCGATCAGTCCGTACTTGTCCCGCAGGCGTTCCATCGCGATCTTGATTTCTTCTCGATAGATGCTGCGGGCCTTGTCTCCCCGACCCGTCTGACGGGCGATCTCGTCCAGGTCCACCGACATCCCGCCCCGCACGCGGGACTGCTTCTCCACGCGCTGGCGCCAGAGGAGCAGGAAAATGTCGAACCCAGTGTCCTCGTTCACCGCGTACATGGCCGGCACCAGCGACCGGTCCGTCAGGAAACGCTCCGGGATGCATACCGTCTTTTCGGCGGGCCTCTCCGCGGGCATGTCTTTCAGTTCGATCTTCCCTATCCGCTCCAGCATCTCCGCGGCCAGCTTCTCCGACCGGATCAGCACGGACGCCTCCCAGTTCTTCGTCAGGGCCGGGCGCGACCAGTTGGTGCTTCCCACGATCACCGTCCGGCCGTCGATCACCACCAGCTTCTGGTGCATCGTCTTCCCGCCCACGGCGTACCGGACGTCCACGCCCGCCCGATGCAGCATCTGCCGGGCGGTTTCGTTCTGCATGTCCAGGTCCCTGCGGCCCTTTGTCACGTCGTATGAATACGGCAGACCCAGAATCACCCGTACGCCCACCCCGCGCTTGTGCGCCCGGACCAATCCCTGGAGCAGCTGCACCGGAGGGCTGGTGGCGGAGGAGCTCTCGAAGACCATGAAGGAATACATGGCAACCACAATCGATTCCTTCGCGCTGTTGATCTCCCGCAGAACCGCGGGGAAGTAATCCTCCGAGGAGATGTCCGTCACGCGCGCGGGCAGTTCCTTCGCGGCGTGCAGGGAGAGCGCCGGTCCCGACAGAAGCAGGACGGCGACAAGAGCCGGCATGAGAAGGTATTTCGCGAGCCCTCTGGCGCTATTCATGGTGAGAATTGTAACATACGACGCCGGCCCCGCTCACCCCCTTGACTCCTTACCTTTTACAGGTACAATAATTATGACGAGTTGAGTCCGGGAGAAACGGAGAGGGGAGGCATGATTCTCGGGTCACGGTCAACCTGCATTTTCTCGCCGGAAATCCCCGTCTATCGCAGGAAAACATCAAAGCAGAGGCTTGGTTCGTCAGTCTAAAATTACTGATGCGCGCGGGGTCGCCCGCAAGGCCTTCCCCGTGCGCGGCGCGGACCATTAGGCGGTTTACAGCGCTGAGTTGACCGCGCCCGAATGCCGGTATACGGCCCGTAGCCCCCTGGGCCTTAAATGGTTGCGGCAACACTCCGCCGCAACCGAGGGGGCCGAAGGCCGGATATGAGGAATCTTGGAAGGAATCCGCGGAGGGCGTATATAGCCGGAATAGACGAACGTTCCGACGATAGGTAATCGCATGAACATTCGTCTAGCCCCATGCCAAGAAAAAGACAGCGCAGGCCTTGACTTCGGACGTATTCGAATGTAT
>CAYMFW010000327.1:0-4400 GCA_964389785.1 uncultured Planctomycetota bacterium | reverse complement strand
CTCTGACTCCGCCTCCCTTCAATTTCCACCTCCCGGTTTTCTCATCAAACCCTGTGCGACTCTGTCGAAATCCCGACTCCCCTTCAACGCATATGCCTCCCACCGATCCGCATCCCAGATCTCAATCCTCTGAGACACGCCAGTGAGAACGACTTTCTTCCTGAGGTCCGCGTCCTTCATCAATCCGCTCTCGATTAGAATTCTTCCCTGCCCGTCCATCTCGGAGAAGCGCGCGCGCGCAAAGAACAGCCGCTGGAACTCCCGCTCTTCCTCCAGCGTGTAGTCCAGCGCATCAACCACGCTCTGCGTCTGCTCCCACGCCGCGGGCGTATACACGAACAGACATGTGTCGAAGCCGGGGGTGAGATAGAATCCGGAACCGTCCCGCTCCGGACTTATTGATTCGCGCCAGCGCGCCGGAATGATCAAGCGCGACTTCTGATCTATCGAATGCTGATACTCACCGATGAATCGAGCCAAGGTTGTCCCCCACTTTGTTCCCTATGGCCCCACTTTCCACCACTTCATGAGTTAATCTACCCATATTAATCGGAATGTCAAGGGGGTTTATTAAGTCAATGTGACAGCAGAACCTTTGTCGAAAATCACGCTCTGTGGGAGGATACCACAAATAGTTGTGCTACCTCTTTATGACACCAATATATTGTGTTTTCTTTCTTTGGAGGCCGATCTGGCCCCTTTCCCGAAGGGCAAAATTATTTTACCCCCATCCCCCACTTCGCCCCCCACCCCGTCCCCGCCGGCGAGACACCGCTGACGACAGGATGTCGCCGATCGCATTGGTGGTTTGACCGACGGGCCGAAGGCCCTTCCTTTGTCGGTCGAACCGTGCCTTCGCCCTTCGGCAGGCTCAGGGCCCCGAGCCCTGTCGAGGGGGAGGCGCCCTATTCCATCAATGGGCGCCGAGAATGAGTGAGGCGATATTCTGTCGGCAGGAAACGAAAAGCAGAATGTCCCCTTTTTGTCGTCTACGCGATCACGGAGAGGAAGGCCTCGACCACGTCGGAGTCAAGCTGACTCCCCTTGCACTCCTTGAGAATGCCGATCGCCTCTTCCTTCGAATACGCGCTGCGGTAGGGCCTGTTTGACGTCAGCGCGTCGTAGGTATCCGCCACCGCCATGATCCGCGCGAGCAGAGGAATGTCCTCGCCGCGCAGGCCGTCCGGGTACCCGTCGCCGTCCCACCGTTCGTGGTGATGGTAGACGATCTCGAGCAGGTCGTGGAACTCTCCCATCGTCTGCAGGATCGTCTTCGCAGCGATGGGATGCTTTTTGATCTCCTTGAACTCTCCCTCGTCCAGACGCCCCGGCTTGTTGAGCACGTCGTCGGGGATACCTATCTTGCCCAGGTCGTGGAGAATGCATGCCTGCTTCAGCACGCTCACCTGCTCCTCGGTCAACCCGAGACCGTGGCCGATTCTCTCCGCATACCACGACACCCTGCGGGAGTGGCCGGACGTGTATCTATCCTTCGCTTCGACCGTCTTGGAGATCACCTCCACGAACTCCACCAGGTCCTGCTGGAGCCGCCTTCTCAGGTTCTCCAGCTTCCTCTGCGAGGTCAGCAGCGCCGCCAGCGCGTCCGAGAAACGGCTCAGAAGCGCCCAGGCCATGCCCCAGGAGACGAGGAAGAGTCCCGGCGTGAACATGCTGCGCACCCCCGGGATGGGAGACGTCCCCTGCAGTATGGTGGCAAGATCGTACAAAGCTCCTATCACTCCCATGCTTATTGCGACGATGCCGGGCAGCAGGTAGAGGGAGCGCCGAGGGGTTCGTATGTAGGCCCCCAGCATGGCCGCCGACCCGTACGCCACGACGCCTATCAGAATAACGACGCAGGGAGAGTACAGCAGGCCTTCCTTGCCCCTCATCAGCCCGTCACGGATGGACACTCCGACGCCCTGTATGATGAGGTCGCTTCCGATGAGAAGGACTATCATCAGAATAGTCAGTGAAACGAGAAAGGTCGCAAGCGCCTTGCTCAGGCGGACGTACGTGACCGCGGTGACAAGGAGCGGAAACGTCAGCACGTAGGTAAAGAGCCCCGCATGCTGCAGCTTGCGCCAGAATACGCACGCGTCGCCCGTCGGCCTCAGCTCCAGCGCGTACAGCCCGAGCAGGTAGATGCTTCCGGAAAGAAAGAAGGCCGCGCCGCAGAGAAATTCCTTCCGTTTCGGTCGCATGAAGTAAAGCGCGAGGTACGCCAGGAAGAGCAGCAGACTGGTGTAGCAGGAAAGCAGCGTAAGCTCAGCCATCTCGACGTTCCCTCGTCAGCGTACCCACCGCCTCTTCGGCAACCAGTGCTATATCTTCGGTATGGAGATGATTAGAAACGCCGGAATCGAAGAGCACGCTCACCTCCGGCGTGAGCTCCTCGTCCCCACACCACAGGATAACTCTTATCGGCACCAGAGGCAAGGCATTCGTCTCCTGGCACACGTCCCCCTCGTCGATGGGCTTCCATCCGGCGGCGGTCCCCCTCTTCCGCAGCAGGTCCGGCCGGTCTCCGAACGTGTCCCGCAGCGGCTTCAGAACCCGGTCCTGGAACGAGTGGAAGTAGAAACCGCCGTCCGGCACCTCTCTGAAGGTCACAATGTGACCGGTCGCTGCCGCTCCGGTAGAGCGGGCCAGATAGTGGAGAATGATAAGCCGGGTGAATGCCGGCACGTCCCCCTCCCCGCCACAGACCTCCCCGTCCGGTGAGACGAGGTAGTCCGTGCCGAAGAAGGTCACGACCATCGCGGAGCCGTCGTCCGAGAGACGTCCGCCGCACCGGGCGGCGCACGCCTTCCAGTCAAGGCCCTTCAGGCTCTCCGCCGCCTGCGCGAGCGCCAGCCGGTAGCCCTTCTCTCGACTGTCGTTAGAGCTCAAGCCAGGAGTGAGAGTACAGCGAGTGCCCCATGAGCACCTTGGCCGTCTTCACGTAGTCGGCCTGCTCCTTCTCGAGCGACGAGATATCCGGTTCGTCGCCGTCCAGCACCCGATTCACAAGGCCTTTGATCTCTTCCCTGCCGGTGGTGCAGAACGCGGCCATCTCGTCGTCGAATGAATCGACGATGGCCGAGACCATGCCGTACTTCTCCAGCACCGTCAGGTACGTCCGGTTGAGTATCCCGCGCAGCTTCTCCGGACAGCCGTTCGACACGTTGGACACGCCGCAGGTCGCCCTGCACTCCGGGGCCAGGTCCCCGAACATCATCATGAACTCCGTGCAGCCCTTAACCTGATCCTGCTGGGAACTTATCGGAAGGACGATCGGATCGATCCAGATATCCGGGTTCTCGATGCCGGCCTCGTTGGCCTTGTACATCAGCTCCGCCGCGTGCGCACCGCGCTCGGCCGCGTCTCGCGGAATGCCGTCCACGCCCAGCAGCAGCGCCACGATACCGGCGTCGTACTCCTTGGCCAGCGGCAGAAGCGCCTCCATCCTCTCCGGACGGGCGGAGACGGAATTGATGATCGGCTTGCCCTTGTCCCGCTTGGCGGCCTTCAGGCCGGCCTCCATCGCCTCAACGTTGGTGGTGTCAAGCACGAGCGGGAGGTCCGTCACCTCCTGAACGGTGTTCACCACCCACTCCATCACCTCGCCGCCCTTCCTGCGGGCCGGGCCGAGATTGATGTCGATATAATCCACGCCGGCGTCGGCTTCCTTCTTCGCCATATCCTGTATCGGCTTGGGATCGCGGGCCTTCATGGCCGCGCCGATATCCTTCTTCATCACATTGAGATTCTCGCCTATTCTCAGCATAACTCATTCTCCTCCAACTAGTTAAAGTTCTGCTTCAGGTACGCCGGGATCGTCGAGGCCTCGCGCGGCCCGATCGCGACCTGCCATTCCTCGCCCAGCTCTTCTTCCAGATCGCCGCCTATGATCGCGGCGTATCCCGGAACGACGAGCTTGCGGCTTTTCGTCTTCTCCGTGATGCCGGACTTCTTGATGAATATGCCGATCGCGTCGCCGACGAACTTGCCCGCCGCCCACGCCGTCATCACCGACAACCCTTCGCAGTCCATTATCAGAAGCCACGCCGGGACCCTGCTCGTCTCGATCTCCCCGGACACGATGAAGTAGGTCAACGAGAAGTTCGTGGTGACGACTATCGGCGAGTTGTCGTTGGGCGCCCCGATCTCGTAGATGCCCTGCTCGGTCGCCATAGGCCTCTGCGGATCGGTGAATATATTCAGCCGCTCGAGCAGCAGCGGAAACACCGTCTCCCCGCTCAGCTCGGACAGTATCACGATGCCGCCGTACTTCGCGATGAAGACGGACGCTATCATCGCCTGTTTCATCGGGTCATCGCTCATTTCGCACGGAAGCGTGATGGTGCCGTAGCCCAGCTCCTTGGTCTTCTTCACGAGCGCGGCGCGCCGTATCGCGA
>CAYMFW010000326.1:0-4422 GCA_964389785.1 uncultured Planctomycetota bacterium | reverse complement strand
CTTCTCCTCGAAAATAGGCGAAGTCGGCAACGAAACGTCCCTGCCGCAACATGTCTTGCTGCGGCCGCATCGGGTGGCGGCAGCGCCCGATCCCTTGTAGTCGGTCGCGTAGAAACCGCTTCCTTTGAAAATAACGGCGCTACCGCCGCCGACTCCTCGACTCACCCTCGCCCCGCATTCGGGACATTTCTTTACCGGTTCGTCGGACATGTTTTGAAACTTGTCGAACCGATGACCGCATTTGTCACATTCGTACTCGTATGTCGGCATTCCCTTGTCCTCCCGCGGCAAGCCCAACGATAAGATTTGCCAAGTTGATGCCCAAACATGCACGTTTTTACCGTGCAAGAGTTGTGCCAAGAGGTGAGGGAAAAGAGGGGTCCATGCCAAGTCTCGCACTGTCAACAGGTTCAGAAGGGCGGAGGGAAAGGAGACTTATGTTGAGATTATGAAAAGTCGGGCGGGGCTTGCCTCGAAACGTTGCATTGTGCAATGGGTTCATACTACGCTTACAATCGGCGGAAGTAGTATTCCCGTTGCAGTGGCATCCGGAACCGGATATGACGTTCACGGAACGAAATCGGTGATTCCTTCAGGACGCCTGAGATCGAAAATAGTCATAGTTGCATTGTGCACAGCCCGTGTTCCATCAATATTGCACGATGCATCCTCCGCGCGTAGCGCAGCTGACCCGTTTTGATCTCGGCAAGTCCTTTTGCCGGATGGAAATGGAACCATTTCTCACGCCGGGTCAACGCTTGGCACGTTCTGTGCAATCAATCCAGGTAGGAGGTCGGATGATGAAGGGTCAGGAATAGGTCATTGAACGCGGGAAGGAGGTGATCAAGATGCCAAGAGGAGATGGAACAGGTCCTGCAGGTATGGGACCGATGACGGGAAGGGCGGCCGGTTACTGCGCGGGCTATTCCGTGCCCGGTTTCGTGAACCCGATTCCGGGACGCTACGCGGCACCGTATGCAGGGGTACCGTATGCCCAGGCGGGCGCACCTTATAGTGCGGCACCTAACGTTCCGGTCGCCGCGCCGTACGGCTACGCTGGTTCGATGCCGTACGGAGTTCCCGGGTTCGGCAGGGGTTTCGGTCGCGGACGCGGCTGGGGCCGGGGATTCGGTCGCGGTCGGGGTCGCGGTTTTGGCCGAGGCCGTGGCTTTGGAGCGTTTTGAGGGAGAGAAACGAACAGGAAGGTGGCTGTTAGTTCAACCGGTCCCGATCTGTAGCCAAATGGGACTTTGAGACACACCGGGGAAGTAGATAAATTGGTGGAAGGTCCCGGAAATGAAAGGAGAAATCTAAGATGCCGAGAGGAGATGGAACAGGGCCGCCGGGAGGCGGCGGAGCGGGAACAGGTAGAGGAAGGGGAAGAGGAGGAGGAGGCGGCGGCGGCAGAGGTCGTATGGGCGGTACTGCGCAGGGGCCGGGTGGAAGCTGCGTGTGTCCGAGCTGCGGACAGAAGGTTGCGCACACTGTCGGACAGCCCTGTAATCAGAAGCAATGTCCGAAGTGTGGCGCCGTCATGACCCGAGGGTAATCATTGGCTGTTTGGTCCTTCATGCTTGGGGTTCATCCTCTGCATCGAAGATGCGCACAGCCGCCGCCGGGAAGCTCACCTGCACTTGTGCCCCGGGACCAAGCCCAGCCGTCGTCTGTGCCGCGAACGCCACGAGGTTCAGGGCCGGCGCGATCCTGACGTCGATACGCACGTACGGCCCGCGCGGAGAAACATTCACTACCCGTCCCTCGATGCAGTTCTCAGGCGGCGGCGATTTCACCATACGACTGAGTTGTGTACAATAAGTGGGTTCCCGATCCTGACCGAGCGAGTAATCGGTCCCTGTGGCAAACCAAAGGAGGAAGCCTGATGAGCAATCCCCATCCTACCCTGGTGACTCTTCGGTCACTTCGCTGAGGCACGAATCGACGTCACGCGTCGGGAATATCATTGCCGTGGCGAATTCCATCTGGAATTCCGGGTCCAGCGAGAGGTCAACGTGTTCCACCGTTTTCTGAAGACGGGATGCGCGCTCGCGTTCGTCGGCGGACAGCAGAGCGAGCTTGGCACCGAGCGAGGCGGCGTTGCCGATGAAGCGAATGCGTGAGCAGGATATCTGCGGCAGAAGCCCGATGCGCCGGGCATTGCTTCTGCGGATGAAGTTGCCGAACGCGCCGGCCAGCAATACGGCGTCGAGATCGTCAGGTTCAAGCCCGGACCGGCGCAGTAGTATGTTGATACCGGCTCGGATGGCGCCCGTTGCCAGCTGGAGCTCGCGTACGTCCTTCTGCCACAAATAGATAGGTTCACGGGAAGATGTCTCTTCCGCGCGGACCAGGAGAAAGTTGGTTTCTCCGTTTATCGCAATCAGGCGGGAGCGAAGCTGTTCCGACAGGTCGGCCGGAGCTTCCCCGGCCGAACAGATCCGTCCGGTTTCGCCGATGATGCCCCGACGCAGCAATTCGGCTGCCGCATCAATCAGGGCCGTTCCGCAGAGACCGGCGGGAGCCGCATTTCCGATCACGTTGAAGATGACGTCGTCCCGAATCACGACTTTCTCAATGGCTCCGGCGGTGGCACGCATCCCCTGTACGATACGCGCTCCCTCGAAGGCAGGGCCCGCGGCTGTGGACGTTGCCTGAAGCCTGCCGTTATGTGAAAGAACGATCTCCCCGTTCGTGCCGATATCGACAAGAAGGGTTGGCTTACCGGTTTCGTCCATCCGGGCTGCAAGCATCCCTGATACGGTGTCACCTCCGACAAAGCTGCCGATTTGAGGGAACACAAAGATCTCGGCGCCGGGGTTGGCCGCAATGCCGAGGGTTGCCGCGGAAATGCTCAAAGAGGAATCGAACACCTGAACAAAAGGCATCTCGCCGAGAGCAGAGGTATCCAGGCCGCAGAACATCTGCTGCATCGTGGAATTTCCCGCAATCACAATCTCGTAGATGTGACGGGAGGCGACGCCGGCCTGTCCGGTCAGCTCCTGAATCAAGGCGTTGAACGCCTTCAACACCGTGTGCTGTATCTGGGAAAGAGCGCCGTGATCTTCACGAACGCGGGATATGCGTGAGATGACATCGTCTCCGAATCCGACCTGGGGGTTCATCAACGACGCAAGCGCTCGTTCCTCCCCGGTAACCAGGTCGAACAGAGTCCCCACGATCGTCGTGGTCCCGAGATCAACGGCCACACCGTAGGCTGTATCCGACGTATCGCCGATCTCGAGGCCGATCAGTCGGTCGGAAACCAATACGGCGGTTCCCTGCCAATCATGAGCACGCAGGAATCCCGGAATCTTCCGAAGAAGTTGAAACGGAATCTTGACATCACCGACTGCGGATTTGAGCCGCGCGACGTCGGATACCGCATCTTGTCTGGACGGAGAATCGAGATCAAAGAACCTCTTGCACACGACCGGCCTCAACGACACGGTCTCGCCGGTATCGCCCGTAAGAATCTGACCCCTCGCCTCGAAGCGGGATTCCCGGGGGATCTCGATTGACAGGTGATTCTCAACGTGAGTCTGGCAGGCAAGACGAAAGCCCTGCTGCAGCTGTTCCTCGGACAACGTCTGCACGGCCGCCTTCGATGGGTGGCATTGCCCGCTTACAATCTTGACCCTGCATTTCCCGCAGGTCCCGTTGCCGCCGCAAGGCGTCTGAAGAATAATTCCTGCACGCCCCGCGGCCTCCAGGATGGTAGTACCGGGTAATACGTACACGTTCCGTCCGCTGGGCTGGAATGCGACCTTCAACTCCTTTGTTTTCACTGTAATCTCTTGTCCACTCAGCCGAGGCTACGTTGCCGAGGATTCGGCGAATTCCCGATCCAGTATTTCCGTTACCTGATCCTTGCTTTGAATACTGGTCGTGGCCGCTACCGCTTTTCCATTCCTGAAATACACCGTGAATGGCAGTCCTTGAAAATATACGCACTCAGGCAACCCCTTGATGAAGTCTGCCGCGGGGATGTCGAAATCCTGGTCTCGAAACGCGATATGGGGATACAGGTTCTCCAGTTCTTCCATGGCATAGTAGACGGGGATACACATCGGTCCCATTCGCCCGCAACAAATCATGACATTCTCATTTTCTTTCAGCACCTTTTCAACATCTTCCTTTGTTTCGAGGTGCTTCAGATTCGTGTCCAGCATGCACATCCTCCTTTCAATGTATCGTTGCGCATCTTGGAGCGGATCCTTGCCATTCGACCCATCAAACATTATACTGTGCGTAGAACATATTGCAAGTGGGCGGCAATTTTAGCTCGGGACACAAGCCGATGGTGAATAAGCGAGGAATGTGCGCTGTGAACGAATTCGGGACAGAGTGATAATCCCGTGACCGGAGAACAGCTGTCCATCCTGAAAAGGAAATTCGATGGCTATCTCGCGGCATGTGCAAGTGCCG
>CAYMFW010000325.1:0-4450 GCA_964389785.1 uncultured Planctomycetota bacterium | reverse complement strand
GCAGCGAAATCACCGCCGACATGGTCGCTATCAACACACGTCGGTTACACCGACGCCGCCGGCGCTACACGTATACGGCGGTTGCTACGCGGCCGGACGATAACGCCGAGCGCGGCCGACCACGTCGATTGTGAACACCGGCAGCAGCGGATCGCCTTCGAACGATTCCTTTGTGACGCATAAGGCCGGCTTTACGGGAGCTGCTTGCCGTATCAGTGCCGGCTCGTCGAGCTTTACATTGTTCCACACTTCGTCCGGGGTTCTCATGCCGAGAGTGAACATGGGACGGACGTCATTGTAATATCGCCGGAAGGTATCGAGCTTCTTCTGGATCGACCGAGCGGAGGCGAACAGGAGTTTCGCTCGCTGCCAGAGCTTGAGCGTTTTGAAATATCTCTCCACTTTTCCGTTCATACAGCACGAGCGCACACGCCCCTTGATCACGTCGACACCGAACGCATCCTTGATCGTCTCCTTGAACCGTCTTCGGAATTGACAGCCGTGATCGGTGACGAGGAAACGGCACGAGCCGTATTCGGCGAACGTGGCGCGGAGCAAACGTAGAACCATCGCCGTACTCGGCGCATCCGGAAACACCGTGAGCGCAAGGAGCCTTCTCGAGAACCCGTCAACAACGGCGGCGACGTAGAAGCGGACAAACAGGAAATCGAACGTGGTGAAATCCATGTGGTAGGTATATCGGGTGCGGGAAGGGCGGAGGATCGAATGCGGGGAGACGGTTTCGATCTGTTGATCTTCCCCGACCACCCCGGGCGCGGTCGGGGTGGTCGGCTTCTTCTCCCGGAGGATTCTCTGGACGGAGCTGCGGGAGATCCTGATACCGCTGCGGACAAGCTGCATGGCGATGGAGCGGGTACCGAACTCGATTTCGACGCACAAGGAACGCAGCTCATGGACGGCCCATCGAACGCCGTCAGTGATGCGATTCCAGGGGACACGGCCGAAGAACAGGCCGACATTCTCCATTGAAAGCCACGCCCGGTTCCAGTTCCAGATGGTATTGTAGTGAAGGACGAAGTGATGAGCCGTCATACGAAGCGACCAGCCGCGGAGGCGACGGATCTGGAGGATCTCGCGGCGATCCTCCGGGGAGTAGTGAGGACGCCTTTCGTGAGGAAGTAAAGCGCGATTACGGCGAAGCACGGCGATTTCGCGCTTGAGAAGCTTCGCATCGAGAAGCGCATCGTCTCGTTCAGCGGTGAGTCGCTTGACGGAAGAGGGGCTGCCTGCGGTACGTTGGCGGGCCAGCTCGTAGCAGCGGGCGAAGTGTATGGTGGTTGCATCCAGCAGGCGGCGAAGCCACAGGGGCCAGGTGGCGGACATGGGAACCTCCCGAGAGAGAACATTTCGAAAATACGCTGTTTTTCTATCATGAGAGTGAGGTCCGTTCTATGGTAAGCGTTCTGTGAACCCGCGTTGTGCCGCGGCCACCTGATTTCGTATCGTTCTCACCTGATGGAGGATGCCGGGGATACGAAAGGAGCGCGGATATGAATTCGGTGGAGAAGAGGAGAGATCCGGGGAAAGAGGAGTTTTGGCGAGAGGCAATGGAGAAGCACTCGGGCAGCGGTATATCGATACGAGAGTTCTGTAAGGAAGAGAATCTGGCAGAGCACGATTTCTACAGGTGGCGGCGAGAGCTTGCGTACAGAGATAACGAGAGAAGCAGACAGAACGACAGATCAAACAGTGGGTTCGTAGAGCTGGTCGCGGCGGTGGCGGGCAAGGACTTCTCCGGTGTGGAGTTGAGCATTGATGGGAAGATGAGCATCCGCCTGGCCCGTGGCTTTGATCCGGAGACCTTGAAGGCAGCGTTGGCAACGATCGCACGTACGACGGAATGATCCCGCTGACCGGTACGGCGCGGATCTTCCTGTACCGGGAGCCTGCCGACATGCGCAAGTCATTCGACGGTCTGTCCGGGCTGATCCGCGAACACATGAAGACGGACGTATTCTCGGGCAATCTATTTGTCTTCGTAAACAAGCGGCGGAAGATGGTTAAGATTCTGTACTGGGACAGAGACGGATTCGCGCTGTGGGCGAAGCGTCTGGAGCGGGGGACGTTCCGGATGCCCCAGACGGACACCGACCGCGCGGAACTGAGCACGGCGGAGCTGACGATGTTGTTGGAAAGTATCACGCCTTTAAGGGTGGGTCGACGCTACCGGCGCGAGGTCGGGAAAGGATAGTCCGTCGAGATTCCGAAGATTTTTTGTGAAAACGTCATATTCCCCTTGACGATCCGCAGTATCGTACTATACTGGCGCTTATGGCGACCTTATCGATGAAAGAACTGGAATCAAGACGCAAAGCACTGCTGCGGCAACTGGGCCGGACCAAGCCGCTGGTGGAAGGATCGCTTTCCGTAGTGAACCGCAAGTGCGGCAAGAGCGAGTGCAAGTGCCATCACGGGGGAGAGGGCCACCGGCAAGTATCGTTGTGCAAGAAGGTGGCCGGACGGAGCCATGCGACGTACGTTCCCAGAGACCTGGAAGAGCAGGTCAGATACTGGAACCAGGAGCATAAGCGGGTCAAGCAGTTGTTGAAAGAGATCTCGGACTTGAGCGAGCAGATTATCCGTTCGTATGTCTCCAGCCGGAAGAAAGGGAAACTCCGGGTGGTGACCAGCGTCGGCCGGAGAAAGACGCAACGGAAGCGAGGATCATGACGCTCGAAGATGCCTTTGCGGCACTCGCCGTCAAGGATGAGCAACTTGCACGGCAGGACCGGCAGATCGAAGAACTTACCACTGCGATGAGCGAGTCTCAGGCAACCATCCGGAAACTGCAGCACCAGCTCGAACAGGCCTTCAACCGCCTCTACGGGCGCAGATCGGAGAAATGGGATTCCAACCAACGCGTATTCGACGAGATGATGATAGATACCATTGAGCAAGGACATGCCAAAGAAGACACACCTTCGGAAACAGAGGATCACGAGCCCGAACAGGCGTCGAGACCGTCCCGGAGAGCACCCAGAAGCCGGCCGCATGGCCGGCTTCCTATTCCTGACAGCCTCAAACGAGAAGAGGTGATTCTGGATGTTCCCGAGAAGCAGAAAACTTGTCCGGTAACGGGCCAACCCATGGTGTGTATCGGGTACGAAAAGAGCGAGAAGCTGGAGTACGAGCCGGGAAGGCTCTTCGTGCGGGTGTACAAGCGGCCCAAGTATGTTTCTCCTCAGCGGCACAACGACCAGACGGGAGTGGTGACGGCCCCGATGCCCGATCATCCCATCATGAAATGTAAGGCGGATGTGGGGCTGCTGGCCTTCGTGGTGGTAAGCAAATTTGCGGACCATCTGCCGCTGTACAGGCAGGAGGGGATCTTCAAACGGGAGGGAGTGCGGATTCCCCGTTCGACTCAGGACGGGTGGTTGCTGCATGCGGCGCGGGCGATGATGCCGTTGTATGAGACGCTGAAAAAGGCGGTACTGGAAAGCGGGGTTCTCTTTACGGATGACACGGTGTTGCCTCTGATCGAGCCCGGCCGCGGGAAGACGCGCCAGGCGAGGATGTGGGTATACATCCGGGGTGGAGAGGGGCCTCGTCTGGTGGTATACGACTTCACGATAGACAGGAAACGAGAACGACCCATAGAATTCGTGGGAGAGTATCAGGGATACGTCCACGCGGATGCCTACAGCGGTTATAACGAGCTGTTTCGCAGAGAAGATGTCATCGAGGTCGGTTGCTGGAGCCACGCGCGAAGGGGTTTTATCGAAGCAATGAATTCGCGACCTCGAGAGGCATCGGAAATGGTGGCGCGCATTGGTGGACTGTACCAGATCGAGAAGGACATCCGCGACAGTAAGCCGGAGGAACGTTCTCGTGTACGTCAGGAACATTCCATACCTGAACTGGACGAGATGTTTGGCCGCGTGGAGGAACTCGCACCCGAGGCCATCCCGGCGGAGCCTCTGACCAAAGCGTTGAATTATCTCGTGAACCAGAAAGCCGCACTGTATACATATACGGAGGATGGGCGTCTGGAAATCGACAACAACACGGCCGAAAATGCCATACGACCGCTTGCGCTGGGTCGAAAGAACTATCTGTTCGCCGGGAGCCCGGCTGGAGGCCATGCTGCCGCACTATACTTGAGTCTGGTGGAATCCTGCCGGCACAACGATATTGACCCGTGGAAATACTTCCGCGACGTGTTCGACCGCATCATGGCGCACCCGGCCGGCAAGCTCCGGGAACTTCTGCCGGATCGGTGGAAGCCCCCTCCGGACGAAGAGTCTCCCTGATCTCACAATCGCGTTGATTCCGCTCCTTCTATGTGGACGCTTGGTCTGCAGGGACCTGTGATGGCCGTACGCTTACGTTCTATGGAACGATTGTACGGTTCTTGCATCCCACAAATGTGCTATGGGTGCGTAGCACATTCCTGCCAGGGGATTTTCATACATTTGTCGGATTCACA
>CAYMFW010000324.1:0-4464 GCA_964389785.1 uncultured Planctomycetota bacterium | reverse complement strand
ACCGGCTCTTCCACCGTAATGATGTTCTCCTTCGGATTGAGGACCTCCTTGATCGCCGAATACAGCGTGGTGCTCTTTCCGCTTCCGGTCGGACCGGTGACGAGCACCATTCCGTACGGACTCTTGATCCCCACCTTGAAGTCCTCCAGACACTTCGGCTCGAACCCGAGCGATGCCAGATCGAGCGCCAAGTTCGACGAGTCCAGAAGCCTCATCACCACCTTCTCTCCGTGCACGCAGGGGAGAATCGACACGCGGAAGTCGATCTGACGCCCGTCTATCTTCATCTGGAACTTGCCGTCCTGCGGCTTTCGCTTCTCCGCGATGTCCATCTCGGACATCACCTTTATCCGGGACACTATCGCCCCGTGCATCGACCGGGGAGGGCTTATCGTCTCCTTCAGCGACCCGTCCTGCCGGTAGCGAACGATGGTCTTTTTCTCGAACGGCTCGATATGGATATCACTCACACGCTCCTTGATCGCCTCGTAGATTATGAGATTCACGAGCTTGACGATTGGCGAGCCCCCGCTTTCATCAGTGATCGCGGAAAGGTCAAGGTCCTCGTCATCCTGCACCTTCGACAGCTCGAGTTCGGGGTTCACCACTCCCTCGAACAGCGCCTCCATCTCCTGCTCCTCGTTGTGATACGCCCTGTCGATTGCGGCAGCGATGGCCCGGTCCGTACTGACCACCGGACGGATCTCGCAGCCGGTGACTATCTTCACGTCGTCCAGACGGAGCACGTCTGTCGGGTTGGCGACCGCCATAGTGATGATGTTCCCGATCTTCGACACCGGAAGAACGCCGTAGTAGCGCGCGAGGTCCTCCGACAGATGACTGAGCGCGTCCGGATCGAACTCGGTCCGCTCCAGATCTATCGGGGGAACGTCCATCTCGACGGCGACGCAGGCAAGCAGCGACCTCTCGTCCACCCATCCCCGCTCGACGAGGACCTCGGTGAGGCCCTTGCCGTTGGACTCGACTACCTCCGTGGCCTCCTGAAGCTGCTCGTCCGTGACGAGCTTGTTCTTCAGGATCAGGTTGCCCAGTCTCTTGTCGAACTTCGCCATACTATCCCTTTGTTGCCGCCAGCCTCCTCAGCTCCTCCGGATCGCTGCTGCGCGCGCACGCATCGTCGAAGGTAATCAGATTGGCCCTGTAGAGCTCGAAGAGGGTCTGGTTCATCGTCTTCATCCCTTCCTTCTGCCCCGTCTGTATGATGGAATACATCTGATGCGCCTTGTCTTCGCGGATGAGGCTCCGGATGGCTGAGTTAGCTATCATGATCTCCGCCGCCATTGCCCTGCCCTTCCCCTGTATCTTCGGAAGCAGCTGCTGGCAGAAGACCGCCTGGAGAGTGAACGAGAGCTGGACCCGCACCTGCTGCTGCTGGTACGCCGGAAACGCGTCCACCACGCGGTTTACCGTCTGCACCGCATCGCTCGTGTGCAGGGTGGCAAACGTGAGGTGACCCGTTTCCGATATCGTCAGCGCGGCTTCCATCGTTTCGACGTCTCTCATCTCGCCTACCAGCACCACGTCGGGGTCCTGCCGCAGAACGTGCTTGAGCGCCTCCGGGAACGAATGACTGTCGGTGCCGATCTCCCTCTGATTCACCAGGCAGTTCTTGTTCTGGTGCACGAACTCGATCGGGTCCTCCACCGTGATGATATGGTCCCGGCGGTTCACGTTGATATAGTCGATCATCGCCGCCAGCGTCGTGCTCTTGCCGCTTCCCGTCGCACCCGTCACCAGCACCAGCCCTCTCGGCAGCTCGCACAGATGTTCCACCACATTCCGCGGAAGACCGATCTGGTCCACCGACCATATCTCGTAGGGAATGATCCGAAGCACCGCGCCGATGGCGCCCCGCTGGAGAAACACGTTCGTCCTGAATCGTCCCAGCCCTTCCACGCCGAAGGACATGTCGAGCTCGAGCTCCTTCTCGAACCTGGCTATCTGCGTGCTGTCCAGAATACTGTAGACAATCTTCTGCGTCGCTTCCGCATCGAGCATCTCGTACTCGGTGTCCTGCAGGTCACCGTCGACCCTCAGCTTGGGCCGGGAACCCTGGGTGATATGGAGGTCGGAGGCCTTCCTCTCCACCATCGCCTGAAGCAGCTCTTCTATGGAAACCATCCCTACTCCTCCTCTTCCTGCTGGGCCTTGTTCTTCACCAGGCCTTCCGCTATCTGAGCGGGCACGATGTCGTACCGCGCGAATTCAATCGTATACGATCCTTCTCCTCCCGTCGTCGATCTCAGCTCCGTCGAGTACCGCATAATCTCACCAAGCGGAACGTGCGCGTTTATCGTCTGCCCGGAGCCGTGAGAGTCGATCCCGAGAATCCGGCCTCGCCGGCTGTTCAGGTCACCGGTAATGTCTCCCATGTGACTCAGCGGCGCCGACACGTGCATCTCCACCACCGGTTCCAGAAGGCACGGCCTCGCCGCCATGAAGGCCTCCCTGAACGCCCTCGACGCGGCGATCTTGAAGGCCGCCTCTGAGGAGTCCACGTCGTGATACGACCCGTCCGTCACGATCGCCTCCACATCTTCTATCGGATACCCCGCCATGATTCCTTTGACCAGGGTCTCCCGGATCCCCTTCTCCACGGCCGGTATGTACTGAGTGGGGATGCTGCCCCCCACGACCTCGCTGCCGAATTTGAACCCCTCTCCCCGCTCCAGGGGAACGACACGCAGATAGACCTCAGCATACTGCCCGCGGCCGCCGGTCTGCTTCTTGTGCTTGTAATGCCCCTGCGCTCCCTTGGTCACCGTCTCCTTGTACGGTATCTTCGGCTCCTTGGTATTCACCTCGACATCGAAGCGCCTCTTCAGCCTCTCGAGCATGATGTCCAGGTGCAGGTTGCTCATCCCCGCGACCACCATCTCATGCGTCCGGCTGTCGCGGGTTACCTTGAAGGTGGGGTCCTCCTGCGCAAGCTTGTCGAGGGACCCGCCGATCTTGCCCTCGTCTCCTCTCTTCTTCGGCTCTACCGCGAGCGATACCATAGGCTCCGGACACGTGAATGCGGCGAGAGCGAGATTCCCTTCCCCCGATCCGATCGTATCCGCCAGCTGCAGGTCTTCGATCTTGGCCACGCACACGATGTCGCCGGCCGCCGCCTTGTCGACCGCCTCCTGCTCCTTGCCCTGTACCCGGAACAGCTGGGCCAGCTTGCTCTTCTCCTTCGTCCTCAGGTTCACGACGGTCTCGCCAGACCCGACGCCGCCGGAGAACACCCTGAAGAAGCTCACCTTGCCCACAAACGGATCCGTCACCGACTTAAACACCTGCGCTGCGAACATGCCCGCACCAGGCACATCGCCTCCCTCAGCCACCGGCACTTTCCTGTCTACGGGTCCCGGCACGTACTTCACAATGAAATCGGCAAGTTCCGTGACGCCGATGTCCTTCTCCGCAGCGAGGCAGAAGATCGGACTCAGCGTTCCCTGCGTCAGTGCCGCGGAAACCGCACTTTCCAGTTCCGCGTCGGACACCTCGCCGCCCTCGAGATACCTCTCGAGCAACGCCTCGTCCGTCTCCACGATGGACTCCATCAGACTGTCTTTGTCGCCCGCCTCACCCTTCAGCACGGAGTCTACCCCTTCGAAGCCGGCTCCCGCTCCCCTGGGAACGAGAAACGGCTTGCACTGCGCGCCGAACGCCTCCTGCACGTCGGCAACGCACTTGTCGAAATCGGCATTCTCGCCGTCCATCTTGCTGATGACGACCGCCCGCGGAAGGCCCTCTTTTTCCGCAAGCTCCCAGACCCTCCTGGTGTTGACCTCCACCCCGGAAGCCGCCGAGACACAGATGATGGCTGCATCCACCGCACGGAGCGTGGGAATCACCTGCCCGATGAAATCGGGATATCCCGGCGTATCTACAAGGTTTATATCCGTACCGTTCCAGTCGAAGTGGAGTATTGCGCTGTCAATACTGGCCTGGCGCTCCTTCTCCTCCGGCTCCGTGTCCGAGACCGTATTCCCGTCCTGGATGGTTCCCATGCGCTTCGTCACCCCCGCCTTGAAAAGCAGGGCCTCCGCAAGCATGGTCTTCCCACAGTTGGCGTGTCCCAGCAGAGCTACACTCTTGATTGCCTTCCCTCCGGCGCCTGACATCTTCCATCCTCCAATCGTTCAATACATACGCACGCACTTACCAAAGGCCTCTGCACAGCTACTCAGACGCCCTTCCCACGGGATCGAAGGACCCCAAAAAAGTATACTGTTATTGAAGTTAATGTCAAGAGGAATGAGTAATCGTTCCCGAAAGTGACTCACACGAACCGGAGGCTACTTCTTCTTCATCGCCTCCGTCAGCTGCTCGTACACCGGAAGAGTGCTCGCCGTCTTGGTTCGCAGCTTCATCAGCTTCAGCTGTTTGGCCTTCGCGTCGTCCTCCCTCTCGAGGATCGCCTTCATCTCCGTCTCCACCTGGCCGTTGATCTCC
>CAYMFW010000323.1:0-4579 GCA_964389785.1 uncultured Planctomycetota bacterium | reverse complement strand
GCTACTTGAGAAGGCGAACGCCGATTGTGATCGGCGTCTCGGCGTCCTTCGGGTGCTGCTCGTAGCAGGTCAGGCTGAGTCCCTTACCGTCCGAGGCCACCGCCGCGTAGCAGGCCGGAGCGGGCTGGCTTCCGGCCACGGCCAGCGGCTCGCCGGCGGGCTCGCCCTTGGGAGACACGCGGGCCGCCTGCACGGCGTAATAGGGCCGCGCCTTGGCGCCCCTCCCGGAGGTCATGAACTCGTACCAGACTGCGACGAATGACGTGCCGTCCCAGGCGACGTCGGTTTCGTGCGTACGGTGCTCCCTGCCGGCGAGGAAGAGGCGTTTCTTGAGCGCCCCGGCGGCGTCGAAGACCGCCGCGGTCGATTTCCCTCCGGTGTTGCCGCGGGATATGGGCGCGCTTGTCCGCCACGCGGCCAGGTAACCCGTCGGCGAGGCCGCCAGCGATACCGGGTTGGCGGGCCCGCCGGGCCCGTGTCCCCGGGCGTTGACATCCTTGTAGGCGACCTGTTCGGCGGGCTTGCCGTCGGAGACGAACACGCCGCCGGCATCGGCGTTGCGGCCGTATCCGCCGGCCCACACCACGAAGCTGCGTCCCTCGCCGGCCGGGGCCACCGCGGGGGTGTAGCGCTGGTGCTTGACCCCGTTACCCGCGGCCAGCTTCACCCCGCCGTGGTCGAGCGCCTTGCCGTTCGGTGACACCCGCCCGCCATATACCTCGTAGAAGCTGCCGTTCCGGAAATCCTGCCAGACCACGACGAAGGCCTTGCCGTCCCAGGCAACATGCGGGTTGGCCTGGTTGCCTTTCCCGCCGCAGACCAGGACGCCGTCGGGGTCGAGCACCTTGCCGTCGGGCGTGACGCGCGCCGCGTAGGTGTCGTAGTCCTTCCCGGCCGCTTGCCCTGAGCCTGCCGAAGGGCGCAGGTCCTGCCAGACGACCAGGAAGTTCTTCCCGTCGAAGGCGACTCGGGGTCGCTCCTGCAGGTCGGGGGCCGCGCTCACCACCAGCGGCTTCTCGTCGAGGGCCTTGCCGGAGCCGTCCACGCGGCAGGCGACCAGGTCGCCTATGAAATTCAGCCCCTCGCGGAGGTCTCCGGGGCCGATCCGCCCCGACTGCCAGACTACCAGGAAGATGTCCGCGCCCGCCGCGGCGGCCGGGGTGTAGGCGTCACGGCCGTCATGGGTCGGAAGCAGCGTCTCGGGGCCGAGCCCCCCGGCGGCCCCGAGGGCCGGGGCGGCCAGGATCGCCGTCAGAAGCATCAGTGCCGCGGTCGCGCGCATCGTTCCGGCTCCCTTCTATTTCAATCTTCTGTGAATGAAGACGTGAGCACCCTTCCAGTGGGGGCTGGTCGACATGAGGCTGCCGTCGTCACCGACGTTGAGACCCTTCACCCCGGTGCCCACGGCCCCGGTCTCGCCCGGCCCGATGAAGCGAAACACCTTCTTGTCCTTGTCGATGGCGAAGACCCACAGCTCTTTCTTTTCCAGGTCCAGCCGGAAGAATGTCGTGGTGTCGACGCGGGAGGTATAGAGGAACCGGCGCTGGGGATCGTCCGGGCCGAAGTAGACCGAGCCCTCGTTGTAGAGCTTCGTGCCCTTGAAGGGACCCGGCAGGCAGCCGCCGATGCCGCCGCCCGAGGGTTTCGGGCGCACCGGCTCTTCCTCCTTCGGGATGGCCAGGACGCCGTGAAAGGAGCCGTCCTTGATGTCCCAGTACCAGATGTACCAGCTTTTGGCTCCGAACCTGGTGGCGTAGAGGCGGCCGTTGACCGTGTCCAGGGTGGTCGACCAGCTGAGCGCGTAGCCGAGCTGCTCGCTGCCGGGATCGAGCTTGACGGTCCGGGTCACCTTGCCCTGCTCCGTATCCAGGACCAGCAGTGTCCCTCCGCTCATGAGCAGGTAGAGGTCCCCTTCGTCGTCCGGGGACATGCTCAGTATCGTACCCTTTGGAACGTTGACCGTGCCGACGCGCTGCTCCTGGAGGTCGAGCCGGCGAAGGACCTTGTCGTAGTAGGGCTCGGTGAAGTAGACGTAGCGTCCGTTCGGGGAGCGCGCGCCGGTGCTGCGGGCCCCGTAGCTCCATCCGCCGAAGCGCGCGCGGCTGAACGGGCCGTCGAGGTATCCCGCCGCGCCGCCGGCGACGACGTGGACCCGCTCGATCTTCGGGTCGTGGCTGTAGATCGCCGGCTGGTTGCCGGCGTCGGGGCCGAAGAGAGGCGAGAAGCTCGGCTCCGAGTAGCGCATGATCTCCCGCCGAGGGCCCTGGAGATGACCCAGGAGGCCGGAGCCGCCGATGCACTCCTTCTCGGTGGACCACTGAACGTCCGGGTGCCAGATCGGGATGCTGAACGCCTTCTTCGACGTCTCGGCGGCGTCCTCCCCGGAGACGACGGCGCTCCCCACCGTCACGGCGCCGGCGATGATAACGCCCGCGAGAATCTTCACTATCGGACCTCTTCTCGGTTCGAAGATCGGTGTCATAAGGAAACCCTACCAGCAGGAAGGCGGGAAATCAATCCGGTTGTCCGGATGCCGCCGCCGGCGGCCTGCGGGCGCAGAGGGAGAAGCTGTTTCCGGTGATCAACGACTGAGAATCAAGAGTCCGCACCGACCACGTCCAGATCTTTCAGGTGGCAGGTGTCGTTCAGGAGCCGGAGGACGAATTCGTCCGCGCGCATGTCGAACACGTTCAGGCAGCAGTTCGACTGGAGAATCGAAAAGAAGCGGGAGTTGTCCAGTCCGAGGACGCGGCAGAGCATCACCTTCGTCACCACCCGGTGGGACACGAGAGCGATCGTCTCGTCCGGGTGCGTGCGGTGGACGCGATCGAGCAGGGCCGCGCAGCGCTCTCGTACTTTTCCCAGCGTCTCACCGCCGGGAATCGACGCCCGGTGCGGGGCCGTCTTCCACACGCGGAACTCCTCGGGGAATGCCGCCTCCGCCTCGGGAAGGGTGCGCCCCTGCCACTCGCCGAAATCCAGGTCGATCAGATCCTGCTCCGTTCGGACGGGCAGGCCCGCGGCGCGGGCGAGCCGGGCCGCCGTCTGCGTCGCACGCGAGAGGGGGCTGGAATACACCGCGGCGATCTCGAGGTCCGAGAGGGACCCGGCGAGGGCCTCGGCCTGGCGGATGCCGTTTTCGTTGAGGGGAATGTCCTCCCTGCCCCGGAAGATCTCCTGCCGGTTCCACGCCGTCTCGCCGTGACGTATCAGCAGGACTCTCATATTACGTTTCCTGTCTCCCGTTATCTCGCGCTCGGCGCCGGGGCGACCGGGGCCTTCTCCACCAGCACAATGAGCGCGCAGGCGGCGATGACCAGCACGCAGCCCGCGATGCCGACGGGCAGCAGCTTCTCACCGAAGAGAAGGATTCCGACGAATACATTTATGACGGTGGTAAGGAGTCCCAGGAGGGAACCGGTGGAAACCCGTACATGCTTGAACGCCCAGGTCATCAGAAGCTGGCCCGCGGCCGCACACAGGCCGACCAGCAGGAGAAGCACGCCGCCGCTGATTCCCACCTGGCACTCCTTGAGATTGGCGGGGATGACGACCAGCCAGAAGCCGATGGCGCACTGGGACATGAAGATGGCGTACGGGGTGTCGGTCGCGGCGAGGATGCGTATCACCACGTACGCCCCGCCGGCCATGACCGCTCCGGTGACGGCGAGCGCCTCCCACACGCCGAAGCCGGCGAGCCCGCCATCCCTGCCCGACGCGATGAGGATGATGCCGGCGAACGCGGCCAGCACCAGCATCCATTTCTTCAGCGTGTTCTCCTCGCCCAGGAACACGATGCCGCCGATGGTCGCGAAGATGGGGGAGGAGCTCGATATGACGGTTCCCTTGGCGAGACCGATCTTGAATATCGAGAGGAAGTAGAGGAACACCGCCGCCCCTCCCAGCAGGCCCCGCAGGAAGAGAAGGAAGCGGCTGTGGAACTCCAGGCGGATGATCCCCAGCATGGCGAGCGTCGCCAGCAGGATCCCCCCGATGGCGAAGCGGAAGAGGGTGACCTTGTAGATGTCGATGCCCTCGGTCTGCACGTACTTCACCAGCAACGCCATCACCGCGAATATCACGGTGGAGGCGAGAAGCGACGCGGCGCCGAGGGTGTGGGGAGAGGCCCTGTTCATGGGGCCGCTAACGCCTGACGCGGGCGTTGCCCTCCCAGATGCTCCATATCTGCTCCTCGTCGGCCGGCTGTGAGTAGTCGGTGAGCAGCGTCGTCGTCAGCGCGCCGTTCGCCCAGCCGAACTGGATCCACTTCTCCGGTTCCCAGCCCTTCAGGACGGCGTACAGCATCCCGCCGACGAACCCGTCGCCGCCGCCGATGCGGTCCAGCACGGTAATCTCGCGCGGCTCCACCACGTGCCAGTCGTCACCCTCGCGCATGATGGCGCCCCAGAGGTGGCGGTTGGCGTTGACCACTTCCCTCAGCGTGGTGGCGAATACGGACGCGTTCGGATACGCCTCCTTCACCCGGTTGATCATGCCCTTGAAGCCGTCGATCTTGGCGGCCAGGTCCTTCCCGCCCGCCTCCGGCCCCTCGATGCCGAGGCACAGCTGGAAGTCTTCC
>CAYMFW010000322.1:0-4602 GCA_964389785.1 uncultured Planctomycetota bacterium | reverse complement strand
CTCGTCATCGGCGAAGTTGATGGTGGCCTGCGCGACCCATTCCTTTCGAAGGTCCGCCTGCGCCAGGGCGCGGAAGAGATCCTTCGCCCGGGCGATATGCTCGGGACGTATCCCGATAAGGTTGTCATCGACCACCAGAACGTACTTTTCGCGTATCGACTCGAATTCCCGCACGACATCCGCGACGGGACGCTGCCGGTAGTGGGCACCGTTAAACGCCGTCACGCTGCAGAAGCTGCAGTTCAGGGGACAGCCGCGCGTGGCCTGAACGGCCCCGAACGCATATCCCTCGGGCAGTAAGTCATGGCGGGCGGGCGGAATCTTGGTTATGTCGGCCAGCCCTCCGTCGTACCTGCGCTTCAGCCGACCGTGCCGGGCGTCCTCCAGGACCTCCGCCCAGACGCTCTCGGCCTCCCCGGTGACGACCGCGTCCGCATTCTGCATGGCCTCGTCAAGGCACATGGTGGCATGAATACCGCCCAGGACCACGGGCACGCCCAGGTTCCGAAAATGAGCGGCCACCTCGTAGGCGCGGTTGGCCTGGGAGGTGAAGGCGGTGATGCCCACCAGGTCGGGCCGGGGCATGGCCGAGTAGTCCGGCGCGCCGAGGTTCTCGTCGACGATAGAGATGTCCCATTCGGGCGGGGTCAGACCCGCGAGCACCATGAGACCGAGCGGCTTCCAGACGCGGTAACGGTTCCACCGGCTCTCCTTGATTCTGGTCATGCTTACCAGCGGATTGGAGGGATTGATCAGGAGCAGTCTCATTCAGCTCTTCTTACGTCTTCATACCTCCGGTCCCGATGGCGCGATCTTCTCGACCGCGCTCAAGTCTGGTTTGAGGATAAGGGAAGCGACGCCTGAAATCAAGCGAGAGGAAGACTGGTACCCCCAAGTATCGTTAGTTTAAATCCCTTGACAGAATGGCTTGAGGCTGTCGAAGAGCTGAAAAAGCTTGCCGATACGCTTGCAGCGTAGCTCTCCCTATCGAGTGGCGCAGCGCCGGAAGACCGGCACTACGACCAGACAAGCCGCCACGAGGAAAAGGGAAGCGGCGGCCGTCGGAACCCACGCAGGACCGAGAGCGGACTTGCCGTGGACTCCGACATGGATAAGCTCTACCACATGGGTAAGGGGTGAGAGATAGGCCACGGGTCTGATCCACCACGGCATACCGGTTAGAGGCATGAAAACCCCGCTCAGGAAGAGAAGGGGGAAACGGAAAAAGTTCATCAAGGTCATCGCCTCGAAGACCTCTTTCACCACGACCGACGCAATGATCCCCAGAAGCGAAAATGTTCCTGCGCCAAGCAAGAGCCCAAGGACGAAAATGCCGGGCTTCGCCAGGGGCATGCCGAGCAAGACGACCAGCCCGAATGTCAGCACGATGGAAGTCGCGATGCCATAGAGCGCCGCGCTGAGCGCCTTGCCGAGCACGATGGTGGGAGCGGAGAGCGGGGCGAGGAGAAGCCGCTCCAGCGTTTTCGTACGCTTTTCGAACGTGATGACGATGGCCGCCATGGAGGTGTTGCCGAAGAGAAGCGTCATTCCGATGATGCCCGGTGCGACCGCCAGGTAACCAGTCCGGTCCTTGAGGTACACAGCCATGATCAGCACGGCAGGAAAGAGAAGTCCCCATGTTACAAGCGGGGGCTTGCCGTAATAGCTTTCGACGTCCTTGCGACTGACGGCAAGCGCACGTACGACCTGGCTCATAGCTCGCTCCTCCCGTCCGGTCGGGCCGCCCCGGCCAGGAGCGAGACGAACGCGTCCTCGAGCGTCGGTTCCCCGGCTCCGACATCCTCGATGCGATAGCCTGCTTGCCGACAGAACGTCATCAGCTGGCCGAGCGCCTCGTGCAGGTCGGCCACATCCAGTCTCCAGGAGCCGTCCTGAGGCTTCGCGGACTTAACCGCGGGGCAGGCGTCCTCGAGGGCGTCCTCGTGGACAGTCCCGGAGAATCGGACAACCACGCTCCGCACCTGGCTCACGCGCCGCTTGATCTCCGATACACTCCCACGAGCAACAATTCGCCCGCCTACCAGGACACCCACGTCGTCGGCCAGTTCCTCGGCCTCGAAAAGGTTATGGGTGGTGAGGAATACCGTCGTGCCGTCGCCGACGATCCTGCGAATAAGCCCGCGCAGGGACCTGGCACTCGGCACGTCCAGACCCGTGGTCGGCTCGTCCAGAAACAGAACCTCTGGGCGATGCACCAGGGCAGCCGCAATGGTCAGGCGGCGCTTCATGCCGCGCGAAAGCGACCCGAACGGCGCGTCGGCCTTCTCCGCCAGGCTGAAAATGGTCAGGAGTTCCCCGGTACGGCTCCGTCGCTCCGCGCCGGGCAGGCCGTAGAGCTCACCCATGTATTCGAGATTTCTCCGACAGCGAAGTTCCGGGTAAAGGTTGGAGTTTTCTGTCACGACGCCGATGCGGGACTTCACGAAGACCGGGGCGCTCGCCACATCCTTGCCGAGGATCGAGACCTCGCCGCCATCGCGCTTCAACAGCCCGCACAGGATGTTGATAGTCGTAGTCTTGCCAGCGCCATTCGGACCGAGATAGGCAAACACACAGCCACGCTGCACCTCGAACGAGACGCCGTCCAGTGCGGTGAGCGTGCCGTAGCTCTTGCTGAGATCGCCGACGCGAACGGCTATGCGATCAAAGACACTCAAACGGTCACAACCTTACCCGAGAGGAAGATGCGCACATCTATCACCTCTTGTTGGTTGCCTTGCCTCCAGTCTCACACGGGTGCTTCTTAGCGTTACCGTGGCATTTCTTGACCTGCTCGGGCGAACATTCCTCGGCTCTGCCTTTCAGTTCCTTCGGCCTTTCGCACTTCGTTTTTCCGCAGCACATTTCCGGCCTCCTTTCTTCGATCCGGTTTTCGTTCTAAAGAGGGATTCCATGACCACCCGGCACCGCTCGGCCGCTTCGGGTGCCAGACTGTAATGAACGAAGTATCCGCGCCGGTCGCGCTCCACGAGCCCCGCGTCCCTGAGTATCCGCAGATGCTGGGAAACCGCCCCATCCGAGATGCCGAGCAGGTTGGACAGGGCTCCTACGCACAGCGTCCGCGTCGCCAGGAGCCGGACGATCTCCACGCGCTTATCCACGGCGAGCGCACGGAAGATCCGCGCCGTATCCATACCGTCATTTTCCTTCATGCAGTTTAGTATCCACTAAAATGCGAAAAATGTCAAGAAGGCCCCCTTGGGCAAGATCAACTTCATCATGAAGACCGTGCGGCGAAACAGCACGAATGGCGGATTGAAGCCGAGCTGGACCGCATACAGATCCTGGGGAAAGGGGAAGAAGGTGCCTCTCAGATTTACGAAGACCGGTGACCGCATGATCGAAGAGGCCTACGCGACGCACTTCGTATCGAAGAGGAAGAAGAAGACGCCGACGACTACTTCAGATTCTCCTCGGTGAACAGCGACAGCTCCACCATGCGTTCCAGAAGCTGCTCCGGCGTGATGCCCGGAAAGTTTCTGAGCACCAGTTCTTTGGCGAACAGCCTGCAGAAATAGCGAAGCCGCCGGGCCTTCGTCCTGGACGCGAATAGAAAGTCGCGGTGGCCCTTGTTGACAACCACAAGATTGGCCTGCTCATCGTATCGGGAGCGCCAGTTCTCGCCGGGCGCGCTCTTGAACGTGTAGCCCGGCAGCCCCTTCTGTTGTGACGCCGACCCTTCGGGCCTGGGGACCAGATACTGGGAAACAGTGATGATGCTCTCGGCGGTGCACGTGACGTCTCCCTGGGACACCTCAACCTGAAGACGCGCTATCCCCGGCTCGTCGGACGCCGTGAACGTGACGATCTCGCCCTCGCCGTTCTCCAGCCGCCCTTCACCTTCCGCGACAATCCAGTTGAACGTCAGGCCTTCTTCAACGGTTCTCCTGCTCCGGTCCCGCGCGACCGCCCGGAAGTTCTTCCTCTTCCCCACCGGCACCACGGCGGAGGCCGGGGAGACAACCACGCTGTGGAGAGGACCGGCAAACTCGAAGAACTGCTTCTGCTCAGTGAGTGCCGCAGATTCGTCTTCCGAAGGAACTTCACCTCCCGTCCCCGGGGGCATGTCGGCGGGAACCGGCCTCGTTCCGGAACGCTTCCCGGAACCCTTGCCGTCCCTGCGGATGTCGAACCAGTCGTAGTCCTCCTCGGGAAGCGCAAGAAACGCTTCGCGAAGCGCCCTCTGAATCGTCTGGAGAACGTGACGGCTCGCCCGCTCCTCGTCGGCCCTGCGCTGCGCTTCTATGATCCCTCCGAGACGTTCCTCGAAGAACCTCATCGCCTCCCGAAATGCATGGAATCTTTCATCCTGAACGATGCCCGAACGGGTGCCGGGAGTCAGATTGAGAAACGGTGCATCCACGATTCCCTGCAGGTAGCCCGAGATCCATGGCTCCTTTCTGAAGTCATCCAGATCGGTCAGCGACGCGAGCACACGGGTCCCGGAACGGCATAGGCTCACGCTGTTTTCCGCCTTCGGCTCGTTGAGATAGAGCTCCATGTAGATCTCTCCCTCGGGAATCTGCTGCGCCGGCAGCTCGTGAATGAGGCGTCCCGAGAACTCACGCGGCTTCACCTGGT
>CAYMFW010000321.1:0-4648 GCA_964389785.1 uncultured Planctomycetota bacterium | reverse complement strand
TCGCACGGACCCTCACCGAGGACGCCCAGATAAACGTCTCCGAGGTGAAGAACGCCTCCGAATACGTCAGCGTAACCGTCACCATGACATGGGACGGCACGGACGAAAACGGCGCGGTCGTCGCGGACGGAACCCTCACGTTCAGTCTCGGCGGCTCGTACATACGGCAGGATAAGGCGGGGGGTGACGGGAAGGTAAACGAGAAGTCAGTGAGCGTCTCCGCGGAGATGACCGGCTCCGTCCTCCTCGACAACACCCCGCCCGTCCTGACCGTGCAGAGCCGCCTCCCGGCCGCCAATACCCACGGCTGGAACAACTCGGCCGTCACCGTCACCTACACCGCCTCCGACGCCGGCGCGGGCATCGACGCCGCCGCCAGCGACTACGCGCCGGATACGGTGGCGACCGAAGGCGCCAACCAGTCCGTGGCAGCCCACGTGGTGGATCTTGCCGGCAACCGCACCGGTCTGACTGTCGACGCCATTAATATCGACCTGACGAATCCGACGATCGCCGCATCCGCGACCGGCACCCAGGGCGACAACAACTGGTGGGTGAGCGAGGTGACGGTGTCATACACCGTGGCCGACGCGCTCTCCGGTGTCGATCCGGCTCTCGGCGACCATACCGACGATCTTCTCGGCGAAGGTGCCGACCAGGTTGCCCAGGGCGACGTCTACGACAAGGCGGGCAACCAGGCGGCGGCGGAGATGACGGACATCGATGTGGACTGGACGGCCCCCACTCTCTCCAGCAGCGTTACCCCCGAAGCCAACGCCGCCGGTTGGCACAAGACTGACCCCACCGTGACGTTCTCGGCGGAGGATCAGGCGGGGCTGAGCGGGCTGGCGTCTGTGACGGCACCGGTTACGGTGACCGAGGAAGGTGCGGGCCTCGAAGTTATCGGCGTCGCAAAAGACAACGCGGGCAACACCTCTGAAGAAACAGTCCTTATCAATCTGGACAAGACCGCCCCCACGATCACGGCGAACGTCACCCCGGACGCCAACGCGGCCGGCTGGCATAACGCGGACGTGACCGTCACTTTTGTCGGCAACGACGAGCTCTCCGGCGTGCTGTCTATCACCGACGCCGTCCAGATCATGGAAGAGGGCGCCGGCCAGGAAGTTGCCGGTGTGGTCGAAGACATGGCGGGCAACACCGCCGACACCAGCGTGACCGTCAATCTGGACAAGACGGCCCCGACGATTACGGCAGCAGTAGCGCCGGACGCCAACGAAGCCGGCTGGCACAAGACTGATGCCATGGTGACCTTCGTCGGAGAAGATGCCCTTTCCGGCCTGCTGGCAATCTCAGGGCCTGTCCAGATAACGCAGGAAGGAAAGGATCAGCCGGCACAGGGCGTTGCAGAAGACGTGGCGGGCAACATCGCCACCGCCGACGTTCTGGTGAGCCTGGACAAGACGGCCCCCACACTTACATATGAATTGCATCCGGCCGCCAATGCTTCCGGCTGGAACAACACGGATACCCAGGTGGTATGGGCCGCCGAAGACGCGCTGAGCGGTATAGCGTCGGTGTCCCCCGCCGCCGCCCTCACGCAGGAAGGCGCCGATCAGACGGCGCAGGGTGAAGCCACAGATATCGCGGGCAACATCACCACGGACGAGGCAACCGTCTCCATCGACAAGACGGCCCCGATCGTGTCAAATCTGCTCCCCGAGAACGGCACGCTCACGAACAATGCCCGCATACCGATGTCCGGGGCCTTCGCAGACACCCTCTCCGGCGTGGACGCCACCGCAGCCACTATCACTCTCGACGGCCAGGGCATCGCCGCCGCCGTCACGGAACAGGGCTTCAGCTACACCCCTGCACAGGATCTCGCCGACGGCCAGCACACGCTTTCCGTTCAGATAGCCGACGCAGCCGGAAACGCCTCAGCCACCGCACAGACGACATTCAGCACAGACACCACGCCGCCTCCGGCTCTCGAGCCCTCCATGATCGAAGGGGTCGAGATAATCGGCGGCACGCCCATGATAGTCACCATTGCAGAAACCCTCACCATTACCGGGCAGCTCCCGGAGGGGGCGACCGAGATTACCGTCGTTTGCGCTACCTGCACGGTCGGTCCGGTTCAGTACCCCGCGAGCTTCAGCGTCGTGATATCCGACATCTCGATCGGAGACCATGTCGTCACCTTCCGGGCATCGGACGCGGCCGGAAACGCGGGACCATCTCTTCCCGTTGTCCTCCGCCGAATCGCCGGGGGCACAAAGCCCGATCGCGTTACGGATCTCGAGATCATCGGCAGAGAGATGGACGGATTCCATCTCGTCTGGACGGCGCCCCTCCTTGACGGCGACATGGGAAGAGCCGACTCCTATGAGATCCTCTATCGTGAAGGCGCCGGCGCACCCAACATCGTGTTCGCCTACGTCCCCGTTCCGCGCTTCTCGGGCGGCCTCGAGTACTACCGCTTCCAGGCGCGGGGCCTCAAGAGCTATCAGGAATACACCATCGGCGTGCGCTCGAAGCATGGAGACAAGGTTTCGGATCTCTCGAACTACGTGAACGGTTCCACGCTCTCGGGCCTGCCACCGGAGAACTTCCGCACGACCGCCCCGACCCCCACACTGGAGACCCACTACACGCTCAGCTGGGACCCCGCGAGAGGAAATATCACCGGCTACGAGCTGGTTGTGGGCGGCACATCATACGCCCTTGCATCGGACGCAACCTCGAAGACATTCTCCTCACCCCAGGGCCCGACGACCGTCGTCGCAACCATATGCGCCCTGTATCCCGACGGAGTTCGGAGCGAGACGATTTCGGTATCTTCACGCTTCAGCCAGGACACCTATCCGCCGGCCGCACCTGCGGAGGCGACAATTTCGTACGGGGTCGACCCCAAGAGAATCTTTCTCATATGGACAGCCAGCACAGGAGACGAGCCCCACGGAGCCGCTGACGTTGCTTCCTATAAGCTTTTCGTGGTCTGTGAGGGACAGACAGTCGCCACGGATACGGTCGAGGGGAGTGAGACCGCCTACGTCGTCAGTCCCGCCGAGGAGGAAAAAACATACGTCGGGTACGTGAAGGCGGTCGATCACTCCGGAAACGAAAGCGCCTGGACGGAAACAGAAGCATTCTACATGCCCGACGTGACCAAGCCGGAGCCTCCCAAGGATCTGATACTCCAACCCGGAGAAGGAGAAATCGAAATCCGGTGGAGCTGGGGGTCCAGCACCGACGTCACCGGGTACTGGGTGTACGTAAGCAGGGGCGGCGGGGAAGTGGAGCCGCCTCTGGCGGTGGGGATGATCAAGGATTACGTGCTGTCCGGCCTGACCGACGGCCAAGAGGTCGCGATCTGGGTAACGGCAAAAGACGAGGCCGCCAACGAAAGTATCCCGGCGTACGGCCGGGAGGAGGCTGGCTCCAGCGCCCAGGATACTTACCCGCCGTACATGTCCGTCCCGCTTCATGTCATCGCCGGAGCCGGCAAGGCCAAGCTGAAATGGGCGCCCTCGACAAGCGGTGACATTCTGAAATACGTCGTCAGCTACGCACCCGCCGGGGGCGGCCTGGTGCAGACCCTAGAAATCCCCGCGGGCAACAATCAGGACGGGGCGTCGGCAACGGGAATCCTGTGCCCGGAGCCTGAACCGACCTTCACCAATCATGTGTACTACAATATCCCCTCGCTCAGCAACGATCAATTGTATCTCTTCGAGGTGACCGCGGAGGACATACACGGAAACACCTCGGATCCCCTCCCGGGTCAGGGCACCCCTTCATCGCTCGACTTCACCGCATGGGGACAGGTTGGCAGCTATGAGTTGCAGGACTACATATTCTCCGGCAGTTCCGGCATGGGCCACGCGACCCTGCAGCTGAACATCTCTCACAAATACGTGAAATGCGACAACCAGGAGCCCTCCGCAGTCAAGGATCCGATCACCGGAGAAGTGATGTACTACGCTTTCAACAAAACGTTTCCGGTGAATACCCAGGTCGACGAGTGGGATGTCAAGTGGGAGGTCCAGAAGTCATTCACGGCTATCAGCGAGCTTGAGCAGAAGACGGCCACCTATATGGTTCACCATATGAACCCCGGACGATTGGGCCAGTATTACGAGAGAGAGGGGACTGGAGGACTTCCGGTCGTCGACCCCGACACGTACCGCCTGTGGGTATCCCAGCCGCCCCTGACGCCGGAACCCTACTACTTGCCCACGAACCTCTTGTCTTTTCCTCAATCCGACGCCTGGTGGGGAGGCATGGGACCGTTTCCCAAGCCCTCCTATATGAAATGCAGGATCACCGTCTCGGACGCCATAATCATTCAGCCCCGGGTGATGGACTTCTCGTGGCCTTACGTCGTAGGCGGCCTGATGCCCGTAGGCGCAGCGCATGAGAGTGCCAACGAGACAATCACCATCAGCTTCTTTGCCGACAAGGACAACGACGGCCAACCAGACCCAGGCAAGAACGAATACAAGGGGATTTACAGCTTTACGGTCAAGAATCCGCCTTTCGGCGTCGTGGACACCTATGGATACAATCCCATTGAAGCGGGCGGATTGGATCTGGATCCAAGGACCCAGGAGGGAGAGCTCATTCTGGACCCGGAAGCTGGAGGGGACGGCTTTATCTACGGCTTCGTAGGCACCGGTTTCCG
>CAYMFW010000320.1:0-4689 GCA_964389785.1 uncultured Planctomycetota bacterium | reverse complement strand
ACCGTTTCCGGTACGGTCAAGACCTTCATTGCCCCTCCGGAGAAGGAACGCGTCGCGGTGAATGGAAAGGACGTACCCTCCTTCTCACCTGTTAGCAGTGGGCCTCTCGGGCTTGGCCCTTTTGTGAAGTCATTTGTCAGTGAGCCATTCTCGATCGGTGACTCGGACCTCAATATTAGTGTTTCCGCAGAGAATGTTCTTGGGAACGTCGGAACATGCTCTGCCGTAGTGCGCATGACTGCTGGCAATCCTAGCACGGGCCCGCTATTGTCACTCATCCCAGGGAATACCTTCCCTTTGCAGGAACCAGCTATAGAAGAATACCTCTTCAGGATAAGGTGTCATGGCCTCAGTAATGTCAGCACCACCTACGGGATCGGCAACGATATTCCCGTCGCCATTACTTCGCCAGGCCGAAAGTCTTCTGCGATCTTGGTGAAAGCAGGGGATGATTACGTGTCGGAAGACATGATGTTCATTCCTGGAGATTTTCTGTGGAAAGGGAGGCCCACTGGATGGAGCGATTCTCAGTATGCCCGGCTCAAGAGCACGAGAATCCCCGTACCGTTTGGCCCGAGACAAGTTGTCCTGCTGGATGTCGATGGGTTGGCTCACGTCAGGGACGATGCAATCGCCACTGGAGTTCTCTTGGCTGGATCCTCAAACGCAGAGACCGCTGATGCAATAATAGCAGGGAACCCAGACTCCCCTATCGAGAAGACTACTTTCACGGTGGTCGTAGGGGCCCCTGGCGAACAGGGAGAGGACATCGAGATCCAACTCTCCGTAAGAGATAGTGAAGGACACCAAGTTCCCGTGCCTGGGGGAAACTTTCCTTCAGCCTACCATACAATAGCGCTTGCCCGGGAATCTGACGAGAAGGATGACCCCGGATACAATGTCTTCTCGACCAGTACGAAATTCCTCGCTACAGTTAAGGCCTTTCCGCCAGGAAAGGGTCCATCCTCCTACACAGACCTAGTTGTGATATATGCTGGAGATGGGACGAAGTCCCTGCGGGCCAGGCACGGAACATACGGTTCGGACGAAGAGAATGTCGTCACGGCAATGGCGGAGATAATCGATGTGAAAGCCTTTGAGCCACAGCTATCACATGGTGGCTATCCAAGCTTGGTACTACCTCTGACCTCGGCAGTGGAATCTGAATGGCTTCGCACCGGGGCGCTGACTGACGGCACAAGCCTAGTGGCACTTAGACTTGATACGACTTTGGGAATCCAGTATGCGGGATGGACTCTTCGGCTTCGTGATCGCGGCTCGGCAGAACCGCAAACGTCGGCGCTTGCCTTAGGCAGTCTCCATACAGCCTCGATAAGCAGCCTTCCGGCCCTGCCAACCGACCCCAGTTCTCCGGGCAACACGGAGATAACTCTGGGAAGCGGACAATCTATCGTCTTTTACCGCCCCCCAGTCACCTGGGGATTCCCTGCATCGGAGAAGAGAAGAGACATCGCATTTGATATTGTTTCGGAAGGGTCGACAGAGCCAACGGCCGAAATAGAATTCTCGTTACATCGCCCCCCCCTTGGCCTTGTGCACGGACTTTGGGGGAACCCCTCGACCTGGGATGATTTCCGTATGAACATTGCGGATTTCATGAACCTTGATACGTTTGATGTCGATTATGAGGCAGAGAATAAGGCAGGGCTTGAATTGACATACCCTTTCTTGGCGTCCAAGGTATTCCAAGTCTTGAACAGCTTGAACAGCGATGGAATTGCTGCTACAAGAGTCGATGTCTTGGGACATAGTATGGGGGGCCTAGTGGCAAGATGGTGGCTCATGGAAGGGAAGCCGCCCTCAACTACGATAGAGCGTGAGCCAGGCATTGGGGTATTCATCACCAATGAGAACATACCCCTTTCCAAGCCTACTCGAATGGAGTATTTGCGTGCGGACAACTTTGGCAAGGGAAACGTGAGGGCCCTTATTACGATAGGGACCCCACACGTCGGCACCCTTCTTGCAGATGGCATGGCACGCTTCATGGGAACGATAAGAGGGACTCTTCTGGTAGAAGCGTACTTCCTTGGCGCCCCACCCAATCTGGATGCCGTTTCCGATCTGTCTAGAGATAGCCACGCTATTGCCATACTCAGGAACAGCAGCGTGGCAACTCATTCAAGATACTGCGCCGGAGTGGCGGGGTCGGACCAGACATGGGACGATCTGGAAAGTGGGGCCCTAAAGGGATTTTTCGAACTTCATGAACGAGTCACACTGTCGGCGAGCGATCTTATTGTACCCACCATCAGCCAAGGCAATGGGAATCCTCCTGCTGCAGCATTTACTGTCGGTAATGTTCACCACTTCAACGAGCACGATGGTAGGCAATTCGCCAGCATAGTCGATACATTGTTGCAGCAAGACAAGATTCTGGAGTATTTCGAAACAACAACAAACAGTCAGGTGAGCCAATGAACGTGCGTTTCTGTCGAAGAATGATATTACCGTTCCTGACCACTTGCCTTTTACTCGTCCCGTTTCGTGTCAAGGCAGGATTCGCAAATGGTCCTACCGTGGAAGTCTTCAAAACGCAGAAGGGGGCTTCCGAAGGAAGTGAATCCATCAAGTGGGTTTGTGTCATCGACAAGAAGACTGCCTGGATAGCCTCCAGGTCACGAATTCTCCGGTCGACAGACGGGTGGCAGTCATGGGATGATGTGGCGCAAGGGAATGCCCTCGGCAAGAAGACGGTCAGCATTCGCGCCTTCAGCTCCCCTGATTCTCTGCACGCGTGGACTGCAACCCAAGACGGCAGCATCTTTGTGACCAAGGATGGAGGTAATGAATGGCAAAAGCTATCAGGCATCAAGGATTGCTCTGAAATTGTGTGCCTTGACAGCTCATTGCTTGTCGCGATGACCGAGAGGCAGCTTTGGCTCTCCTCTGACGCCGGCGAGTCGTGGTCAGAACTCAAGGCCATGCCGATAGTTGGATCAGTCAGCGCAGTCTCGTTCACAGGCAACCGGGTTCTTGTCGCAACCGGTTCTCCTCGGTTTCATATCTCTGAGGATCGCGGGAAGACCTGGAGAGAGCTTGAGCCACGTCTAGAAGAAGCCGATGCAGCAAGCGCTTGGGCTGGGCAAATAAGGGAAATCGTTAAGGTCTCCTCCACAAGTGCTTGGGCGTACGGTCTCCGAGGCAAAGTCTTCAGGACTGAAGACATGGGACAAACCTGGAAAGACGTTTCACCTGAAGAGACAGCCAAATCCAAGAAGATCTTCTGTTGCTGGGGCTTTGTGGATGAAAGCTCAGCCTTTCTATTCACAGCAGACAGGACGCTAGCGACTATAGATGGTGGCAAGCATTGGAAAGAGAGCTCAGGCCCGTTTCGCACAGATCGGGGGAATCCTCTTGCGTGTGCCTTTCTTGACAGACTGCAGGGCCTCGTTGTGGGCACAAAGGAGTCAATAGCAAAGACTGCAGATGGTGGGAAAACGTGGAACTCAGTCAGCATTCGCAGTGATCTTCAATCGATGGAAGATGAGGAGAAGGGCCTTCGTTCCAACGCACCAAGCGGTTCGTCCTCAATTATCATCAGTGTGGAAGACGAGGCCACGAGCAAGAAGGTAGGTAAGGTAAGGGTCAATGTCGCAGCCATACGCTACTCTCCTTCCCAACGTCTCTTTGCGATGTATACGTGGTCGCAACAAAGCGAAGACGAAGCCCTGAACTTCCGGCAACTCTCCGATGGTGAATACAACATCTGGGCTGATAAGGTACCCGAAGGATTCTCCAGACCCGCTCGCGTGAAGGTCGCGTTGTCCGAGAAGGAGGAGAAGAAGATTACCCTGAGGCTAAAGCGAGACAAGCAGGGTACTCGCGAGGTCCCTTAGGCATGAAGGGCAAACGTTCCTCTGGGGACACTTTGCCTGCATCTGCGTTAGCCTGCTACTGCTTGGCTGATCGTTGGTCTTCCGACTTCTTTGGTCCCATGGGCTGTGCCGACCGGAAACTTCACCGACTTGATCGGCCAGCATCATAACCCCAGTTTTCCCTCATTGAGGAGTTATGTCCACTTGACCCGTCTCTCCCAACGGCACATAATGATGCCATGAGGAAGGACTTGACATCACCCGACCCATTACACCAAGCGCCTCATGACTGATCCAAGACAACTCCACCAAGCTCTCGAAGAAGCATGCGCGCTGAGTTCCTCCGTATCAAGGCGCAAGGAGTCCTTCTGGGGATATTTCGCATGCAACTGTGCCAGCCTGCTGCTGCTCAGCTGGGCACTGTACTTCTGGTTCCGTTGGATTCACGGCGTATGGCCGCCGGACAGATCCGTCTCCGTGAGCGGTGACGGACCATATCTGCTCTACCTGTGGTGTCGCGGGATCCCTGCGCTCATACTCCTCGCTGGTCCGTCCGCGGCCGCTATACTCGGCTGCCTCATAGCTGTGGGAGGGGCCTCCTCAGAGAGCAAAGCGCTACGCGTTTCGGGAATAAGCCTGTTCTGGACAAATTGCGCTTTCGCCGTCTATCTCTGCGCGCTCTTCTTCATACACCTGCACACGGGCTACATCTTCAGGTGACGAGGCAAGCAACGTCTGATGAAGTAACCTGTGGAGACGATGCGGTCCG
This sequence comes from uncultured Planctomycetota bacterium, assembly GCA_964389785.1. Taxonomy (GTDB): domain Bacteria; phylum Planctomycetota; class CAYMFW01; order CAYMFW01; family CAYMFW01; genus CAYMFW01. The sequence continues at coordinate 81 of CAYMFW010000320.1, read as the reverse complement.
GATCGCTCTTCTCCCAGATACCGCACCGCTTCATCGACGCCGCCGTCTCCAGGTCGCGCAGTCTCTGGACCGTCTCCTCCC
>CAYMFW010000319.1:0-4689 GCA_964389785.1 uncultured Planctomycetota bacterium | reverse complement strand
CGACAGAACTCCTTGAACAGGTCGCGCATGCCCGGCATGAAGTACAGCACGTACTTGTTGTAGCGTACATCCCGCGGCAGTCCCTTCGTGGGGAAGCCCTCCGCCTCCATGAACGTGCGGGACACGTGCAGGTTCAGATTGACGTATATACCGTTCTTGTGCAGCTGGTCCAGGAAGAAGTCCTGGCGGTCGATCATGTCCGGATCGAACACCCGCTTGCCGTTCTCGAGCTGCTCCTTCCAGATACCGCGCGGCGCGTTCCCGCCGTCGTGATGATGCATGCGAATGCCGTTGATGCCCAGCTTTGCCAGATGCGCCGACGCCTTTCCGGCCTGCTCATGCGTCGGGAAGTTGCTCTTGAAGCACACGTTCAGACCCCATATCCTCAGCCGGCCGCTGTCCGTGTGGAAGCGACCGTCCTTGATGCGCACGAATCCATCGGCCCCGGCCGGGCCGGGCGAAAGGCCGGACATATCCGTTACCGTGCGTTCCGCGTCATCCCCGGGGATAACGAACGGGTAACGCTTGTCGGGAAGGGGTGCGATCGCGAATTCCAGTTCCCGCTCGGCCAGTCGCATATCTCCATCCAATAGCTGCGCCCGCAACGTGTAGACGCCGTGCTCGGTCAGACCGAATTGCAGGTCCATCTGCGCCAACGACCGCGGCTGGATGTCCACTCCGGTCTCGGTGTCCGCGACCTTGCGTCCCTGTCCGTCCGCGACGGTACACTTCACCCGCCACGCCTGACGGGAAGCACGCCAGTTGGTCACGTCCGCGAACAATTTGCCGCTGCGCCTGTCCCAGCGAACATCGAATCCGAATTGATCCCGTTCCCCGGCAGGCCGCAGAATCACCTGCCACACGTGTCCCCAGCCCTTCGCACACCGCACATGCACCTCGTCTCCGGGTTTGAGATGCACCGGCTCCGTGGATCTGATGCGGCCGCGGATCACCTTGTAGTTCGACCCGGTCATCACGGTCTTCAGCGCAGTGGCCGCGTCCAGCGAGAAGCTCAGTTCGTGCGGCGTGGCGCCCCTGGCGAACGCCCCGTCAGGCACGCGCATATGGTACAGATCGACGTAGTCTATGCCCGGGTCACCGGACCCCGTGCGCACGTCGCACAGAACGTGGTACACGCCCGGCTCGATGCCCTTCAACGACAGCGCGTACGCGTCTCCCACATCAGGCATGCCGCCGTTGCGCGCCTTGCCGTTACTGCCCACGTCCTTGGTCACGCGGGCGTGCCTGGCATCGATCGTCACGTCGGCGCCAACCACCGACAGACACGACAGCAGTACAACGATCATCGCGAGGTGTGTGCGCATTCCGTTACCTCCCTTCGCTCAATAATCCACCGGCGCGCCCAGGAAGCTCAATGCCGCGTCCAGCGCACCGATGAGCGAGCACGGCTTCTCGGCCCGCAGCAGCTGCGGGATGCCTTCGAGTGTCTTGCCCATGTGATTTGGCTCCTACGCCTCATACCCCCTACTCCCCTATGTCCAACTTCGTCAGCACGTAATGGATCTTCTCGTACGCGTCCCGTTTCACCATCTCCCGGTCTTCCCCCTCCGGGATCTCGTCGAAGTCTGCAACCTGTGCCGGCCCCACGTGCTCCGGCGAGGCAAACTTCCCTGCTATATTCTCCAGCCCTTCACGGACCAGCCCGAGAGACAGATGCGGCCGGATCTCTTCGACAAGCGTGTCAAGACCGCCGGGGTAGTTACTTACGCAGAAGAAGATATCGTATGCGTCCTTCTCCTTATCGCGACTCATCATCGCCATTCCCTTCATCACGATGAAAGGAACAACCGAGCAGACCTTCAGTACGGTTGAATCCTTCGATCCGTCGGGCCGGACCCCTTCGATTCTCACCTCCTGATACGAAGAGAACACCAGACCGCAGCCTCGCACCTTCCGAGCGTTTGCATCCTGAATTCTCTGTGTCCTGTGGCTCCTTCCGGTGCCCTCATACTCCCCTGCGAGGAGATCCACCTGCACCGTGAGGCTGCGCCCGCCGCTCTCGAACTCTCTCCAGAAGATGAACGGCTGTCTTTCGTCCTGCATGTATCCCCTCTCCTCCAGGAGATTCCGAATCGTCTCGTAGCCGGGCTCCTGCAGAATTCGATGATCCAACGCCAGATCTACGTCCGTACTGCCGACATGCATCTCCTCGCTCTCCGGCAGAAGAAGCTGCGGGACCCAACCACCGATCAGGACAATTCCTTCCCTGTATTCTCCAAGGACCGTCATCACCTCGAGAAGCACCGAATGCGCCGCATCGACGGCTTCCTCGCTGTAATCCTTTCTCGTAACCGCCATCAGCTCTCGTCTCCCGCGCGCATCACTACGCCTCTCAGAACCTGTTGGGCCGCCTCCGCTGCCCTCCCGCTCATCCCGGCTAGATCGAGGTACGCCTGGACCGCACAAACGATCCTCGCCCCTTCTTTCACTTCCGACCCGTAGAACACGCCGTCATCGTACGGGACAAACAGCCTGACATTCCCCCCGCTGTCCACGCCCTTGAACCCCGTCCGCTCCGCCACATCTACAAAATCTTCTCTCACATAGGCATCCACCCGCTTGTACCGCACCGGCGGAGCCCACCTGGCCGCGGCCGAAAAACCGGTGAAACCGTACTCGACACATTCCTTCTCACAGGCCTCCCCAAGCTTCTCCTCTATTTCCGGAATGCCCCCGTGAGAATAGAACTCGAAGCCTTCGCTCTTAGCGACAGTGTAGTTCTCTGTCCAACCCGACAGCACTGACGCACGATCAGCCAACACCAAACCGTCGGAGGTCTCTTCCAGCCACTCCTTCTCCCACAGGAGCTTCTTGACGTTGTGAACGAGACCGATACTCGCGCCCGCCTCCTCAGCCAGATCCTTCATCCTCCAGGCCTTTCCCGGACTGCACAACAGCACCCGCAGGATTCGTGACGCCTTCCTGCTGTAGAGCGTCTTCAGCCGCCGGCCCGACACATAGGGATTCTCGCACCCGTCACGCACCACGTGGATCCGCTCCCGCTCTATAGATAGATAGCAGTTCCCGGCCAGGTCGATGTATCCTACCTGCGCAGACCGGCAGATCTGCGCAGCCCGCGGGCCTATGTACGGCGCCATGAACACCGGATACGCGTCCGGATACTGCTCCAGCCACCCACGCAGCTTGTCGATCGCCGCACGGGCGAGCCTCGGCTCTCCGCGGGATTTGGTCTCGACAACGAGCTGTTTCTTCCCTTCCCCACAGTCAAACTCCGCCACGTACTCCGGCTCAGCCTCTTCTGCACTCTCCTTCACTCGGATGGTGATCTCATCTCCGACGAAGGGGATATCCATCAGACACCGCTGGAGCACCTCAAGCGTCTTGTTCCTGAACTCCCATTCTTTCATTCTTTTCACCCCTTTCAACGCAATCCACCCTAGTATACGGGCGGGATTTCGCCTGTCAAGGGATAATTTCAGAAAATATGCCGTTTTCAACGGATGTTGAAAACGTGGATGCTGGTGAAGTGGTAGCTGTCACTATTTTACGGTCATCTCGTGCTTCATCTTGGCGAGGGACTTCTTCCCTATCCCCTTCACCCTCACCAGCTCGTCCACGCTCCCCCCATCTCCAGGTCGCGCAGTCTCTGAACCGTCTCCTCCTGTCCCTCCCCAATAACCCATCCGCGTAAATACCGATTGTTTCTGGCGGGGATTGGGCCAGCGAAAACAAAGGACGACACGACAATCGGATTGTTTCTTCATCCTGGGAAGAACCGGACACTTGATTCATTCGCAAACCACACTAATCAGACATGGAACCACAACAGCAAGCTGCTGGCGCAGGGCGAGATTCTCCATGGCCAAGGAAGCCTTGTCTGTGAACAGTGATTTGAGCAGAGGAATCACGAGACGAAGCATCTTTTCTCGTTCCTTTCATAGAAGACCGCTGATTTGACTGACAGCTACAAGTGGCGTATCTTACAGGAATTGAAGACCGGATGGAATTTTGAGGAGGGACAGGATGGGGATCACGTCTCTCAAACGGCTCTTGCGACTACCCTTCCCTGTCCGGCGGCAACAGAGGAACGATGAACTGGATCAGGTCCGGCACGGAACCGGTTGCGACTTCCCATACTCTCTTCATGTCCACCTGATCGTACGCATGAATGAGGAAATCCCTCATGCCGGCCATCTGCTTCCACAAGATGTCCGGATGCGCCTGTCGAAACTCATCAGAGAGGCGCTTGGCTGCTTCTCCGATAATCTCTATCTGGGCGATGACCGCGAAGTGACACTTCTTGTCGGCGACAAATTGCTCGACGGTAAGGCCGAAAATGAACTCCTGGATGTTGCGGCTGGCCTCGAGGATGTCCCACAGTGCGCTGATATCCCTCTCGTCAGGCTGCATAGATCTGTTCCTTTGCATCGAGAATCGCCCGACGGCGGAAAGGGTTTCTCAAACACTTCTCCTCCGCGAGGTCGACCTCACGCCCGAACAGCTCCGCCAGTTCGTCGCGCATGGTAATGACGTCCAGCAGCGACCACGACTCATCCGGGGCGAACGTGACGAGTACGTCTACGTCCGAGTCCGGGCGAAAATCATCGCGGAGAACCGAACCGAACAACGACAACTCGGTTATCTTCCACCGCTTGCAAAAGTCCCGAATTTCAGCCATGGGAACATCGATGCGTGCGGACACTCTAC
>CAYMFW010000318.1:0-4705 GCA_964389785.1 uncultured Planctomycetota bacterium | reverse complement strand
TTCTTTTCCGTCCTCTTGTCTCCATCTTCATTGCCGCGAGCACTTACCAGTTTCTCGGGCCTCTTCTGCCATTCCTCGATCTTGGCCAGATTCCTCTCTGCCACCCTGATTCGCTCCATGAGTCGAAGCTCTTCTTCCGCCTCCTTCGCCTTCTCCGGCTGATGCTCTGGAGGAAGCAGCGCGGAGATCTCCCTCACCTCCTTCAGTTTGGCAATGCTCTCATCGTATTTCCCCTCACTGAAGAGTTCCTTGCCTTCCCTGTAGAGCTGCGCCGCTTGAGCACGAGTCTTCTCAATATCCGCGGAACGGATCTCGTATTCCCTCTTCTCATACTCACGGGTCCTCCCCTTGCGAATATCAAGCATGGTGTTCGTCTTCTCCAGAGTCTCCAACGCGTCCTCGGATTTCGGATTGAGCTGCAGCGCCTTTTTCGCCTCTTCCCTCGCCTTTTCGTACTCGAACTCCTTGTATTGCGACTTCGCCACATTCGCATGATGTTGCGCGAGCACTTCGTCGCGTTCCTTCTCCACCTTCGCGAGATCGATATGGGCTGGATCAACTCCCAGCCTCTTGAGGCCCGTCTCCTTTTCCGGCGTACTCAAAAACATCGCATTATCGTCGTTTCTGAGCGAGTACTCCCCCTCCTGCGCACCCGCCTTCACCGTCGGTTTATCAGCCAATACCCCCGCCGACACCGGTTCGTTGTCATTTCCCCACGTTCCCGACTGCTCAAGCCCGATATGCGTCTTTGTTGAGTCGGTCAAATCTCTATCAATATCGACATTCGCCTCCTTCTTCGTCTGGCCGTAGAGCACACCGACAGTCCCGTCCCCTCGGCGCACGCTCTCCTCCAACACAAGTTTCTCATCGGCTTTGAGCGGCTCGGTCGCCTGCCCCACCTGCGCCGCCCTCCGGTCCTCCTCGTATTCTGCGAGAAGCTCAAGATTCCCGCCTACGCTTATGTCCCTGCGCCCACCGGTCTTCTTCGACATGCGGGCCCTCTCGCCCGCACGCGCAACCGCCTCTCCCACCGGTGCCGTCCCCCCTTCCCCGTTGACTCCGGCAATGTCGACACCGCCTCTCGACGCAATCGTCGGCGCGAATTTCTGAACGGCCTTGAGCTTCTTCTCCTCTTCGGTTCCGGCAGGTGCAACCTGATTCTTCATTGCGAGATCGAGCGTTTCGTAGTTATCGGCAACCGTTGTGGCCCCGTCCTTGCCGGCATAGCCCTTCTTCGCCGCGCGAGCTTTTCTGGCCGCGGTTGGAGCTTCGGCAGTCTTAGTGTCGATCGGGACGCCGTCACGGCCTTCCCACTCGATGTCCACATTCCTCCCGGACGCTACCGTCCCCGGCTTGGGGGGCGCGGTCATGGCGATTTTTGGGACCACTCCTGTCGCACCCCCTCCCACACCGATATCGCGCGACAGATTGTCGGACGATTCCTCCTTCGACGCAATCCTCGGAGCCGCGGGAACGGGCGCCGGAGGAGGGGTCCCAGACCCTGCCTCTCCCTCGGAACGCGGCGTGGCCCACTGATCCCATCCCAATCCGCCCGTTGCTTTGCCAAATTCATTCTCATGCCCTGCATACTCTCCCGAACGCTTTTCACCCCCGTCCTTCCCAGACCCGGGCCCCGCGGCTTTGCGCTCGGCCGCCGTGGCGAACCCTCCTATATCCATTTCCGCCTCCGCCAGATCGGGAATTCCCTTGTCTTCACCGATCGGCGCCGGCCCTTCCCTAGCCGCGGCCAGGTCCATGCTCATGGATTCGTCGACGACCACCGCCACAACCGCCGGCTTTTCCTTCGCGGAACGCCCGAACCAATCGCCCACGAAATCGAACAGGCCTCCGCCCCCGCCGCCTCCGCCGCCGCCTTTGATGGCAAGCGGAGAGGAGTCTCTCTTCGGTCCGGGAGGCGGGGGTGCCATCCTCCTTGAAAACAGCCCCACCACCCCCACCGTCAGGATGAGCACCGCCGCGACGGCGCCGATGGTCCGATAGCTCCCCGGAGACATCCACGGCCCCTTCACCACCTTCGCCCTCTTCGCCCGGGCGCCGGCCGCTCCCGCGCCAGCCCCCGCCCCGGACAGCTCCGCCCCCCTGGCCAATAAGGCCGCGCGTCTGGCGTCGCTCAGGACGGGCGCCGGCCCGGCCTCGAGCCCCTCGCGGAGCAGGCCGACCGTCGCGCGCATGTCCGCGAGAAGCTCGGCGCATTTCGGACATTCCTCCAGATGTTCCGAGAGCTCTTTCTTCACGCTCTCCTCGAGCTCGTCGAAGATCATCCTCGACATCAGTGATTCGGCTGTTGTGCAGTCCATCTTACAACTCCTTACACGACCCCGGCATTCTTCAATCGGCCCGTTAATTCCCGGAGGGCCTTGTTTATCCGGTAGTCGACATTACCTATGCTGAGCCCGGTGATCTCACCGATCTCGCGCAGGTTCAACCCCTCGACTATTCTCAGAAGGATCACCTGTCTCTCCTCTTCGGGGAGCGTCTGGAGCTCCGACATCGCGATGCTGCAGGCTTCCCTATGAACCATATCTCCAAGCGGATCTGCGATTTCTTTTTCTGCGGGTCCGGTCTGTAGTCCGTCTTGAGTAACCTCATCCTTCAGTCTCCTTTCCCGACCCCGCTTCCGTATCGTGTCGAGCGCCAGGTTGTGGGCGACCTTGAATATCCACGTCTTCATGTTCTTGATGCTCGCCCATCCCTGCCTCGAAACCTGGCGGTGGAGCCGGAGAAAGACCTCCTGTACCACGTCTTCAGCTTCATGAGGGGTCGGTTTCAGAAGCTGGCCCACGTATCGCAGGAGCGATGTCTCGAACCGGCTCACTACCGCCGCGAAATCCGTCGTCTCTTCAGCGACCCTGCCGGCCGTCGCCGGCTCGGCCGCCCGACCCACTTCGATGCCACTGTCTTCTACTGTCATTGTTCCCCTCACGCCCTGATAGACGCACGGAGCGGCGGTATTTCTGGAGTGGAGACGGAGAAATGTGAGGATATTGTCAGAATCGACGATACACCTGGAAAATCGGGGACAGGCACGACTCTACCTCCTCGGCTTCGCCTGCGGCGGTAAATCGAGCCAGTCCCCATTTTCCTTCTAAGGCGGTCCCTGCTTCTCTTTCGCGGGGACACGAAGGGGTCACGTCCCCGGCGGAACGGGTTTGTCATCGCCCTTTTTCGGATCCGGTTGGGGCGTTTCTTCCTTCTCGAGCGGCTTCTCGACGGGCTTCTCCTCGACCGTCTTCTCTTCCGGCTTCTCGGCGGGCTTCTCGACGGGCTCCTCCGGCTCCTCCTTCTTCTCGTCGGCGCCCTGCAGGGATTTCATGAACTTCTGAATGTCGCTGCCGATCCTCTCGAACACCTGGCGCTGGGCCTCTTCCCTGGTCACCTCCCCCGCCTCGACCTTCTTCTGAAGCGCCTCCCAGTCTTTCCGGCCGTCCTCTCTCATCTTCTGGACCAGCTCCCGCTGCTGCGGCGGCATCTGCTCGCCGAACATCCGGCCCCACGCCTCCCGCCGGGTCTGGTCCTGCGCGGCCCTCTCGCCCCCCGCGGCCGCGCCCTCGCCGGCGGCAGGGCGCCTGCGGCGCCTTCTCTCCCGCTCCTCCGCGACGGCCTGCTGGACCATCTTCTCCACCATCTCGGCGCTGGCGCCCTGATCGGAAAGCGCCTCCACCCTTTCCTTCATCTCCTGTATGTTGCCCTGAAGCCGTCCCATCCGGGTGAGCGTCGCGCTGAGCTGATCGTTCAGCTTGCGGATATCCCGCTTCGACTCCTCCTCGAACTCCGCGAGCTTCTTCGTGGTGGTGTCCACCTTCTGCGCGAAGAACACGGTGCCGCCCAGCAGGGCGAGACAGATACAGAGATTGACTACGAAATAGGCTTTCATTGCAGCATCTTCCTCTTCCTGGCCTCCAGGTCCACCCCGGTCCGCTTCACGCAGAGGATCGTGATATCGTCGGTCTGTGCCGCGCCGTCGATGTAGCTCTTCACGGTCGAGGCCAGCTTGTCCACCGCGTATTCGGCATCGTACTTGCCGTACTTCTTCAGCCCGTCCATCAGCCGCTGCATGCCGAATTCCTCTTCCCTCTTGTTCACCGCCTCGATCACCCCGTCAGTGTACTGCAGGATCATGTCGCCTTCCCCGAGGGCCACGCTCAGGTCGCCCACCGTATCGGCGAACATGGGGCCGGTCGTCATCCCGAGGGCCATGCCGTTGGACCGCAGCACCTCCACGTCGTGGGTGGCGGCGCGATACGCCAGCGTCAGCGTATGTCCCGCCCTGACGAATTCCATATTGTTCTCCTGGAAATCGAGCACTCCGTAGAAGCAGGTGACAAACGTCTGCCTCTCCAGATCCGGGAATATGTCGTTGTTGGTCATCCCAATCGTATCCTTCGGCGTGCGGCTCGCCTTGGCGCGCATGTGGAGCGCCTTCTTCGTCATGCCCATCACCAGCGCCGCCTCCAGGCCGTGGCCGGACACGTCACCCACCGCCAACCCGAGCTTGTCGCCCTCGAGCTCGATGAAGTCGTAGAAATCGCCGCCCACCGCCTCGCACGCCTCGAAGTAGCACGCGATCTCGTAGCCGGGCAGCTCCGGAATCGATTCCGGGAGCATCTTCGTCACCACCTGGCGGGCCTGCTTGATGCTGTCCTCCAGCACCGCGTTCCTTTTCAAAGCCTGGCGGATCGGGACG
>CAYMFW010000317.1:0-4758 GCA_964389785.1 uncultured Planctomycetota bacterium | reverse complement strand
TTATCTCCGCGACCGTAACATTCGGTGCTCCCTTGAGCTCTACTTTGATAAGACGATTAAGAGCATCCCACTCGTACCCATACGTCCCATCACCCACCAGATTTCTGTTCCTACAGCCCGTCGACCGGCTTGGGCTTCTTTTCCGCCTCGGCCTTCAGCTCTTCTTCGGACTTCTTCGGGACGGCCTTCTTCGGAGGCGGCTTCTTCTTGGGCTTCTTCTTCCGGGGCGTGCTCTTCTTCTTCGCAGGTTTCTTCGCGGGTTTCTTCGCGGTCGCCTTCTTCTTCTCCTCGGCTTCCTTTTCGATGGCTTCCCGGTCCTGCTGCTGTTCCCGGACGAGGTCGAGGAAGATGGATTCGAGAGGACCGTTCTTGACCTTTTCGTTCTTTCCTATCATGTCCTGGAACCGTGCGTCGAGCTGATACCGAGCGTAGAAGCTCGAGAATGCGAATACGACGGCCAGGGAGAAGATCAGACAGTCTATTTTGGTCTCACGTCTCACTAACGTTCCGCCGAGTAGCACGCTTCTTCGGCGCCGCCTCTCCTCCTTCCGCTCCTCCTCCCTTGTTGAGCTCAAGCAGGATCTTCTCGGCCTTCTGTTTGGCCTCGTCGCTCTCGGGGTTCTTCAGCACATCGCTCGCCACTCTCTCGACATTGCCCCGCAGGAAGGTCTTGTCGGACGGGTCGCACCCCTGGTACAGCTTGTACCATTCATCCAGCGCTCCCGCGGCGCCGTCCTTGCGCTCGACGATCATCGCACGGAAGGTCGGCACGTAGAGAGGATACCCCTCGTGCTCCATGGCCGCGTCGAGATAACGGAGGCTCTTCGCGTAACGTTCGTCTCCCTCACAGTACTGGTAGCTTATGAATGCTCCGTAGAACGGCAGCTTCCAGTCGAGTTCCTCTCGCGGAATGTAGTCCAGCCCCCGGTCCACGATTGACAGCGCCTTCTCGGGCGCCTCCACGGACAGAAACAGCGTGCCGTAGTGATACGCGATCGTGAAGTACGGATCCAGGCTGGTCAGCCGGTCGAATCTCCGGTACAGCCGGTCGACGTAGACCTCCTTCTTCCCGCTGGAGTAGCCCATTCCCATGAACTGAACGAGCTGGATCCACTGGATATCGGCCGCCAGCGGTTCGAACCCCGCCATCGGCGTGTGAAGCAGCTGCGGATTCAGCAGATCCTCCGCATCCCTGATCTTGGTCGCCTTGTTGCTCGTATAGACCGCCCCCACCAAGAGGACGCCGGCCAGCACGAGCCCGGATACCGTCTCCCTCGTTCCCCCGCTCATAGTTCCCTCTTTCTGAATATCAGGGCCGCCAGACTCAGGACCATTCCGGTGTAGAACAGCCCGTATAGTATCGTGTACCCCACATAGGGCCACGGGACCTCCAGCTCATGACCCACCGCTGCTCTGATGTTGAAGTGGTGGAAATTCGGGATCAGGTAGTACAGTCCCTTGGCTATGATCTCGGTGGGCATGTGATCGGCCTTCTCCGATATCATCGGGAGCATGTGGGCCCCGTGCCCGAGCAGGAATACCAGGAACGTCACCACCGCACTTACCGCCTCGGGCAGGAACGTGGTAAAGAAGATCGCCACGGCCACCAGAACGCTCACCTCGAAGACGTTCAGTATCACCGACCTGGCGAGGTCCACCCAGATCTTGCCCTCGTAGAAACTCATCACGACGAGGAAGCCGACCCCGATGATGGCGATGTTAACCAGCGCGACGAACAAGGTCCCCAGGAACTTGCCCAGCAGGAACTGGTCCCGCCCGAGCGGCTTCGAGAGGAGGGCATCCACCGTTCCTTCGCGGAGCTCCTTGCCCACCTCGTTCGACCCGATGAAGATGGCCACCACCATCCCCATCAGGCTTATCCCCGCCAGAGCGAGGTCCCTCATCAGCTTCACCTCGCTGTCCAGCGTCAGGATGTGGTACATCGACCCCACCCCGACGAAGCAGGTACAGACGATGATCAGCATGTAGAGGATCTTGTTTCTTAACTGCCTGACGAATGTTCCTTGCGCGACTACCAGTACGTTATACACCGGGGTCACCTCCTTTCCGCTTCCTGGACAATACGAACAAAATACTCCTCGAGAGTCTCCCTTTCAACCTTCTTGTCCACGCATTCCGCCCCCTTACTCTTCACCGTCTGCTCTATCTCATCCGCGTCCAGCCCGGATCCGACGGTCACTACCGTGCTGTCCTCCCGGTCGTCGATATCGATTCCATCCTCCCGGATCGCGGCCAGGGCTTCGCCGGGCGCCTCTCTCAGCGTGAGCACCGTTTTGTCTCCGAAGGGCAGGTTGTGGACCTCGTCCATGATGAGGAGATGGCCCCTGCATAGAATCCCCACCATGTCGCATATCTCCTCGACGTCGGCGAGGATGTGCGAGCAGAAGAATATCGTCTTGCCCTGTTCACGGCTCGCCTGCTTTATGATGTTCTTGAACTGCTTCCGCCCCAGCGGGTCCAATCCCACGATCGGCTCGTCCAGAAGAAGAAGGTCGGGATCGTTCAGCATCGCCTGCGCCAGGCCGACGCGCTGCAGCATTCCGTGGGAGAACGTCTTGAGCTTCGATGAGTGGTGTTCGGCAAGCCCCACCCGGTCCAGCAGCTCGGCGATGCGCCTCTTGCGCTCCGCGCGCCCTATATGGAAGATCTTGGCGTAGTAGTTGAGAAATTCGGACGCCTTCAGGTAGTCGTAATACGTGGGTTTCTCGGACAGGTACCCGAGCCGCTCCTTCGACTTACTGCTCCCCATCTCCTCGCCGAGAAGACGTCCCCCTCCGGTGGAAGGATGAAGCAGTCCGAGAAGCAGTTTAAGGGTGGTCGTCTTACCGGCGCCGTTCGGGCCGAGGAATCCGAAGATCTTGCCTTCCGGCACCGCCATGGTGAGCCGGTCGAGCGCCGGACGGCCCTTCCAGAAGAAGAATGAGTCGTAAGTCTTGGACAGGTTGTACGTCTCTATCGCGTTCACAGGGAACGGACCCCTCCCCTCTTCTTCTGGAGCGGAACTCAGCACCGGGAAGGAGTATACTCCCGGTACCCGTACCTGTCAAGGTCTCTAGAACCACTAGAGGCCAATTTATTTACGCCGACTGCTACACCCCGCTGAACGCGGAAAAGCCGCCGTCGATCGGCACCATTATTCCATGCACGAACTTTGCCGCGGGCGACACGAGCCAGAGCAGCGTGCCGACCAGGTCCTCCGCATCGCCGAGCCGGTCCATCGGGGTGTGACCCACAATAGTCTTCCCCCGAGGGGTGTAGTCATCGGTCTTTTCATCGATGAGGAGGAACCGGTTCTGCTCGGTGAGGAAGAACCCCGGCGCCATCGCGTTGACCCGGATGTCCTTCGAATAGTTCTGGGACATGTGTACCGCGAGCCATTGCGTGAAGTTGGCGACCGCCGCCTTGGCCGCGGAGTACGCCGGGATCCTGGTGAGCGGCCGGAGCGCGTTCATGGACGCGATGTTGATGATCACCCCCTCACCCGCCTCCGTCATGTCCTTGCCGAACACCTGGCTGGGCAGGAACGTACCGAGGAAATTCAGATCGAATACCCACCGGACCGCGTCGGCCGGAAGGTCGAAGAACTCCACGTCGTCGGACGTGGTGGCCTGCGGCTTGTTGCCTCCGGCGCCGTTGACCAGGATGTCCGCCCTGCCGAACGCCCCGACCACCTTCTCCCGTGCCGCCTCCACGCTTGCCCTGTCCAGCACGTCCACCTCGACCGGTATCGCCTCTCCTCCCTGAGAGGTGATGGAAGACGCAACCTCTTCCGCGGCCTCGACTTTCAGATCGAGCACCGCGACCTTCACCCCGGCCGCGCCGAGCGCTCCGGCCATCGCGCCGCAGAGCGCCCCGCCGCCGCCGGTTATCGCCGCCACCTTCCCGGATATCCCGAATCTGTCGTCCATCGCAGACCTCCTCTCCTGTATTCCTATTTCTTGAACGGGGCGACGTGCTTTCCCAGGTGGGATTCGAGGGCGGCGTAGTGCGCCTCCTCGTTACTCTTCAGCACGTGCAGCAGACGATCCTTGAACCGGTCCAGCACCGACCCGTACGTCACGTGCAGCACCTGGCGGTTGTCGAACGAATCCAGCACGGTCTGCTCCTCTCCCACCTTCAGTTCCTCCGGCCGCGTCACCTTCGCCAGGTCCGCCGACACGTGGTACGTCGCCCGGTCTTCCTCGTACCGGTCGATCGCCAGCGCGAGGATCTCCCTGAAGAACTCCGGGTCCACGCCGCCGATCGCCCTCACCGCCTCCAGGTAGCTGGTGCCGGCCGTCTTCAGGTGCACCAGCTCGCCCGCGCATTTCGCGGCGATCGGATATACGCTGAACTTGTCGCTCCCCGAGTGGAGGCTCAGCTTGTACGGTCCGAGCGTGCGCGCGACTCCCGTGTGCTGCTTGAAGGATTCCTCGAATTCGCCGGTGTCGCCTATGTAGTCCACCCCCTTCTCGAACCTGCCGATGAAACGGGGGGCGAGACTCACCAGCTTTACGCCGAGACGTTTCAACTCGTTCGCCACAAAGTAGTGGGCCTGCACCGAGGTGGGTGTCGCGGTCTCGTCCACGGACATCTCCATCTCGAACGGGCGTCCGGAGCTCTTCTCCTCCAGCGCTCTCCACATCTTTACCGTGTGGGAGACCGCGCGACCGTACTTCACCGCAGCCCGGGCGAATGCCTCCTCGGAGAACGAGAGCGTCGCGCTATCGCTCTAGTTATTGGCCCCCCCACCGGGCA
>CAYMFW010000316.1:0-4763 GCA_964389785.1 uncultured Planctomycetota bacterium | reverse complement strand
GGGTTCACGAAGCACATGAGCGTGTCCCAGTCGTACATCTCCAGCGCCTCCTTCACCTGCCGATGCTGAGGATGTCCGGTGATGCCGATGAAACGCACCACCTTCTCGTCCTTCAGCTTGCGCAGGGCGGTGAGCACCCCCTGCTTCCGGCCGAACGACGCCACGTCGTCCTTCTCGGCCACGTGATGCACCTGGATGAGATCCAGATAGTCCGTCTGCAGTCTCTTCAGGCTGGTCTCCACCTGCTTCAGGGCGCCGTCGTAGGTGCGGCTTCCCGTCTTGGTCGCGAGAAAGGCCTCCTTGCGGCGCTTCGTCTTCATCAGCACGCCGAGGTTCTTCTCGGACTGCCCGTCCTTTCCATATGAGTGGGCGGTGTCAAAGAACGTAACCCCCGCGTCCAGGGCATCCGTCAGGAAGCGAAGCAGCTTCTCCCTGTCGGTCCAGTCGGTCACGATGCCGTCCGCCCCCAGGCCGAGGATCGGCACCTTCACTCCGGTGTTCCCCAGGGCCCGCAGAGGAATGGCTCCCAGCGATGGGGGAGCTTCCGCGGCGGACAGCACTCCCGGCAGGAGCACCGCTCCCGCGGCCGCGCCCTTCAGGAAGTCTCGACGTGTGAGTGGGTGGGGGTGTTTCATCCCTCCTTTCCTCGCATAGCCTTCGCAATCTCCTGCAGGTCGGCGGTCTCCACGTCGTGTCCCTCCAGATCGGCCCCCGCGACTAACGCGGGCGACACATCAATGCCCTGTTGCCGAGCCCTTATCAGCGCCTTGACCACGGCAGGCACATTGCCGCCGGCCAGGTAGTGGACTTCCAGGAATTCTGTTCTAACGTCCAATCCCGCCATCTTCGCCATGATGTATGCGTCTACTATCATCCCCATCGGGACCCTTCGGAGGTTCATTCCAATCAGGTCCTTGAACGGTATGGGAAATCCCGCGGTAAACGCCCGGACCCACAGACCAAAGAACCTGGTGATGATGAAGAAGACGATCGTGGCCATGATGATGGCCAGCATCACGATTACATGAAGCGGAGTCATCTCTCACCCCCAAACTGGATTAACCGGCTGGGACATTATATACTTAGCGTATGCAGGATTCATGTCCATTCCGGGTCTGCCGATGCAGAAAGCCATAAATGTGCGGAATTTGCGGCACCGCCGGGTTCGTTGACCAGGCTCTCCTGGAGCAAATGACCGGTGCCATGACGCATCGGGGCCCGGACTCCGACGGCTTCTATCTCTCCGAGGAAGTCGGCCTCGGGATGCGGCGCCTGCGGATCATCGACCTCAACACCGGCGACCAGCCCATCCACAACGAGGATTCCTCTATCTGGCTCGTCTTCAACGGAGAGATCTACAACTTCCAGGAGCTGCGCAAGAATCTGGAGGACAAGGGGCACAAGTTCTACACCAATTCCGACACCGAAGCCATCGTCCATCTCTACGAGGAATACGGCGACGATTGCGTCAGCCGCCTGGAAGGCATGTTCTGCTTCGCCCTCTGGGACACGAAGCAGAAGAAGCTCTTCATCGCGAGGGACCGCCTGGGCATCAAGCCCCTGTACTACCATTTTGACAGCGGACGCCTGCGTTTCGCCTCCGAGATGAAGTCCCTCGTTTCCGACAGAAGCATCCCCCGGGAGGTCGACCCGGAGAGCGTGGCCCTGTTCTTCAGCTTCATGTACGTTCCGGCTCCCCGCTCCATATTCAAGGGCATCCGGAAGCTCCCCGCCGCGAGCACGCTGACCTTCCGGAACGGCGACATCACCATCAGTCAATACTGGGACCTTTCGTTCGAAGCCAAGGCATCGGCCGCCCCGCGCTCCTTGAACGAATACATCGAGGAAGCCCGGGATGTTCTCGCGGCATCCGTGAAGAAGCGGCTCATCAGCGACGTCCCTCTCGGCGTGTTCCTCAGCGGCGGCATCGATTCCAGCGCCATCGTGGCCATGATGCGCCAGGCAACCGACGGGGAGATCCTCAGCTTCTCCATCGGCTACGGAGAGAAGGACGCCAGCTTCAACGAGCTGGACTACGCCGAGATCGTGGCGAAACGGTTCAACACAAAACACCAGAAGTTCATCGTCGATCCCAAGATCGTGGAACTGCTTCCGACCGTCGTGTGGCATCTGGATGAGCCGTTTGCCGATTCTTCATCCATCCTCAACCACCTCATCTCCCGGGAGGCGAGGAAGGAGATTACCGTTGCCCTGACGGGTATCGGAGGCGATGAGGTGTTCGGAGGTTACCCGCGATACATCGGCGCCCGGCTTTCACAGACTTACGAAAAGACTCCAGGTTTCGTCCGGAAGCTGCTGGCCGGCTTGTCTTCCCTTGTCCCCGAGGGTCTCTCCAGCCGAAACGTGGGGGGCTGGGTGAAGCGCTTCCTTCGGGGCGGCGTCCTTTCCCGGGAGGACCGCTACATATCCTGGAGGCAGTTCTTCGACAAGGACCGGCAGGATCTTCTCTTCGCGCCGGAATTCAGCGAGAGACTGGCCGGTTTCGACCTTCGCGAGGGTCACCGGAAGTTCTTCGCGCAGGCGGGCAGGGCCGACTACCTCGACCGAATCTTCTACACGGACATCCATGCATATCTCGCCGACGATCTCCTCTGCCTCGGAGACCGGATGTCGATGGCGAACTCGCTTGAGGTGCGCGTTCCCTTCTGCGATCACAAACTTGTGGAGTTCTGCGCGTCCGTTCCGTACCGGGTGCGGTACAAGGGCTTTCGGATGAAAGGTCTTCTGAAGGAGGCTCTGGCCGGAATCCTTCCATACGAGATACTGCACAGGCCGAAGAAGGGCTTCATGGTGCCGGTGGGGAGATGGATAAAGGAAGACCTGAAGGACTTCATTCAGGACACGCTTTCCGAGAAGAAGGTTTCGGACATGCCGTTCTTCAATCCTTCGTACGTCAGAAACGTGCTCGACAGCCATTTCGAGGGGCGCGCCAACAACGCACATCAGATATGGGCCCTGCTGGTGTTCCGACTGTGGTATGATGCGTACTGTGGAGGCGCCTGAGTAATGGCTGATTCACTGTCAATCATCTGTATATCCGACATCATCCTTCCTGACCGGGAGGGAGGATCCGGGACCGTCTCGTGGGAGCTTAGCAAGCGCCTGGTCGCCCGCGGGCATCACATCGCGGTCCTCACCCGCGGCAGAAAGGGCCAGCCGGACGACGAGCTGATAGACAGCATCGGTATCCACCGCTTCTTCGACAACCCTCTCCGGGGCAGGAGAATCTACAAACAGCTCGTAAGGGAACTCAGCCCGGACGTCATCCTGGTTCACCAGCCGTTTGCCGGCCTCTCGACGCTGGGCATCTCCGCGAGGGCTCACGCACCCCTCGTCTACATATTCCATTCGCCCTGGGCCGAGGAATACCAGATACGCACTCACGACCTCGGAAGGAGCAGTCTGCGGGGAAGAGTCGGCACGTGGGCAAGGAAGAGGGCGGAGGGCAAGCTCCTGAAATCCGCCGCCGCAATCGTCACCCTGAGCGACTTCATGGCATCCCGCCTCACCTCCTGGCACACCGTTCCCGAGGACAAGATAACCATCGTCCCGGGAGGGGTGGACCTGAAGCGCTTCAACACGGACAGCACCAGGGAGAGCGCTCGTTCCGGTCTGGATCTTCCGAACGATCGATTCATTATTCTCACGGTGAGGAATCTGGTCTCCAGGATGGGCCTGGAAACGCTGGTGACGGCCATGAGGTCCGTGGTGAAGGCGAGGCCCGACGCGCTCCTGGTGATCGGCGGCCGGGGATACCTGAAGGACAAGCTGGAGACCCTCGCCCGGGAGGACGGGCTGGAGAACAACGTCCGCCTCGTCGGATTCATAGACGAGGAGCATCTTCCCTCGTACTTCCGCGCGGCCGACGTCTTCGTTCTTCCGACCCGCCTTCTGGAGGGCTTTGGCCTCGTCACCCTCGAGGCGCTGGCCTGCGGCACCCCGGTGCTGGGCACTCCGGTGGGGGGGACGGTGGAGATTCTGGGCAAGCTGGACAAGAACTTCCTCTTCGAAGACTGCGAGGCGGAGAACATCGCCGCCGGCATCCGGGCGTTTCTCAAGAAGGCCGAAGACCCCGCCGTTCTGCAGAAGCGCTGCCGCTCATTCGTGGAGAGGAACTATTCCTGGGAGAGGTTCGCGGACGGGATCGAGCATGTGATTGAGGATGCTCAGTGATGCTCTTCGAGGATGCCTTCCTTGTTCCGATAGATGCGCGTGGTATGCCTCTGGATGATTTTCTTTTCCATAAACCCGAGCAGGCGTATGCCCATAAGCGCGCCGAAGGTCAGCAGAAACAGCAGTATTAGAGCGTATCTCTCCGGTATCAGGACGAACAGGAACGCGAATACTCCGAGATACAGCGTAATCATGTAGAGGGCCATCACTATCTGTTTCTGGCCGACGCCTATGTCGAGAAGGCGATGATGCAGGTGCTTCTTGTCGGCCGTGAAAAGGGGAGCGCGTCGGAAGCCTCGTCTGATGATCGCCAGCGCCGTATCAGAGATGGGCACCGCCAGTGCGGCGAAAGGAACCAGAAGAGCCGTCGCCGCCGTGGACTTGTGCTGGGAGCCCGTGAGCGCCGTCGCCGCGAGAATCATCCCTATGAAGAGGCTCCCGGTATCACCCATGAATATCTTCGCGGGATGGAAGTTGTATTTAAGGAACCCCAGCGTGCTCCCGGCCACTGCGGCGAGCATGAACAATGTTATCACGTTGTTGAGATGTATGGATACGAAGAACAGTGC
>CAYMFW010000315.1:0-4797 GCA_964389785.1 uncultured Planctomycetota bacterium | reverse complement strand
ATGTGCCCTCGTAAACGGCAACAAGCGCGTAATAGTATGCGACTCCAGGAAGCGCGGTAGTGTCGTCGGCTGAAACGTGAGACCCAAGAGCATACCCAATGGGCACCCAGTCATTGGCAACGTCAAGCGCAGCCCTGTAACGCCATACTTCGAAGAAATCCACATTGCCGCCATCCGTCGTCCACCACAGCATGACGGAATCTGCATCAGATGTTGCATCAAGGGTCTCAATCGCGGCAACGCTGACGGCTGATTCAATGGGAGTCCCCACTTGTGCGGTGTCGGAGAGTTGGCTATAGGCATCAGACTTAGCCACCAACACCTTCACAAAGGGCTGCTTTCCTATATACTCTGAATCATCGCCCCAGGTGATCTTGAAATCCCCCGGCTGGATCCATCCCAAGGAATCCCAAGGCCCCTCCGATGCCACAGATACAACCGTAGTCATTGATGTTGCGGCCGCATCCAAATTGCCTACCGAAAAGCTGGAGCTTCCGTCGGCATTGTTGCCTGTCCAGGCGAGGACCGGCTTCGCCAAGGTAGCCCCAAGCGCCTTTCCTTTGTCAACATATCCCAGCACATCAGTGTCGGAAGCGTGATGGCCAGATTCTCCAAGAGCGTTTACCGACGCGACCGAATAGCGGAAGTCCGTACCCGGCACAGGAAAATCACGGTACCGGCTCTCGTAGACCACCCCGATAGCTTCATACGTTGTCGGATCATCGACTTCCGCCCTGTAGACCCTGTAGTACTCCGCGTTTTCCACCCTGCTCCAGGCAATGTCGACATAAGGACCGATACTATCAGTTGCGCTCACATCCGTTGGGGATTCAGGGGGCTCGGTAGCGTCGGCCGCGGCCGAGCTTGCATTGGGAAGGTCTTTCAGCTTCACCGCGCATTGTATCAGCGAGGTATAGTCCGAATATCTGACCCATGAATAGCCGCTCTCTCCCCAAGTGAGCCCCCAGCTGTTTACGAACTTCAACGCACCCACGCCGAATTTCGCATCATCATACCCAACGCACAAGACCGCATGTCCCACACCAGAGTCTGCTGCATCGCATAGGACATAATTTTCTTCATCGGCAGCGGGCCACCCCCCGACCGCGATATCGCTTGAATAGTTGTGGATGCCAAGGAGAACCGGGTCTTGTGTCAAGGCCCGCTTGACCTGATCGAGATTGCTCAGGATGCTCATTTCGCCGACTCTGTACCGTAACGCCTCCATTTGCACGGCGCTGGGTATTTCCAGAGATGCATAGGTCGCCGCTTCGGCTTCCAGGCTTGAAGTTGGGTATGAAACAAACGGCATGGCCGACCATTTGGCACACCCATACTTCTGGAGGATATCAATGGACGCCAGGAAACTGTGGGGCTGAGCATGATGCTTGCACTGCATGCAATAGAGGAACATAGGACTGAATGCATTTGCGTCCTCGCCCCAGCCCTCCTCACAGACCTCTTGCGATGTCTTCAGGTAGTAGCCCGCCGCCCAAGCGGTACACGAGTTCGTCATTTCTTGATTGCCTATTGATGGCAATTTGTCGGCGTGGTCCACTGCTTCAGGCAATAGCTCGCTGCTTGGATCATCAACACGGTATCCATCAAGCGGATCCTTTGCCTCAGCGTCGTCAAGAGTGAAATCTTCGTTGCCACTGGGCAGAGTGCCAGCATCTGTAGGTGTGCCGCCTCCCCCGCCGCCACCTCCTCCTCCGCATGCAAGGCTGAAGCCAAGCAAAGCCAACAATGCGAGAATCGATACCCCTGCCGCGCATCTCATGGTCATTTCCCCCTCACGCTTCAGACATCCTAAATACTCTCTCCCGAAAACCTCTCGTGGCAAGGCCGCGTCGCCTCTGAATTCATCATCTTACTGTAGTATGGGAGGATTTCTCTGAACACCCCCCACCGCTGTGTCTTGTCGTCTCTGATGGATTTCCCGATCACGGTGGAGTATAGCGCCGGGGCACAAAACGGTCAACGGAACCGGGTGGGCCAAATAGAGCACACGGTGGATGGTTTCGAACGGAACAGCACGAATGTGAGTCACATATCGAGTTCGGGATGGCGTTACTTCCCCGCTTCCGGTCTCCAGGGATTGACATTCCTTGATCCCGGCGATAGATATATGGAAGGCAGGCTGATAGACCAAGGCGACAGGAGACCTGCCACGGAGCAGGATCTGTGGGGAGGGAGAGGCGTATCGTGAGCAAGAAGGATTACCCTGCGCTGGTAGGCATTGTCCCTCGAAAGAATCTCTGGGGAGCGCTACCACACCATGCCTGAAGCGCTGACGAAAGACCGGATGCGCAACAACCAGCTCACCAGCTTCGGATGGCATGTCCTGAGATTCTCGGGAAGGGAGATCCGCAAGAGCATAGACCACTGCCTCGAGATCACGGAGAGAACGATATCCTCTCTGAAAGGGCTGGTGAAGGGGCGGCGGGGGAAAGAATTGGACCGGGCGGGTTAAGGAATGAAATTCCGCGAACGCTGGGGACAATTCCTTTTCCCTGAGCATGTTCGTCTGTTCCGGACTGTGACAAGCGAGACATTAGGAGAGGAAGGCTGATGGCATTCTATGATAGCACAATGAAGCTGCCAGACTCCTGGATTCAGCCTATGGACAGGCTGACCTACGAGGCAGGCAGGTTTACCTACGATTTGTCATGTGTGTCGGGTATTGTTGAACAAGGCTTGGCAAACGGGCACCTTGGCGTGCCGTCAGACATCCTCCCTGAATTCCAGGAGAAGTTTTCGCTCGCAATCTTGGGCGCGCCCTCGGTCATGTCACACGTGAATGAACTGAATGCTGCCGTTGCCCAACCGACGTGGTTTCGCCTCGGCCAGCAGGATATACAATTTGGCTCACCCGATCTCTTCGTGAAATCCACAGAGTCTATCTTGGCTTCCGCAGCATCAATGGCGGCCAGCGTTCGCAGCGCAACCGCACAAATCTGTGTGAATACGAATCCTGGTATGGGAGTATTCAAACTCGACGATGAAACCATTGTCCTGAACTACGGAGAGCAAGCTCTTGCCGCTCCAACGATGCACAATCCCGTTCTCGAGCTCGGCGATACTCTTCAGACTAACGTGGCGACCTTTGGCCATTTGGCAGACACCTCTCTAGCATCATCACGGTTGAGTGCGGAGATCTTCTATCAGCCTTTGAACGCGTTGCCAAGCTACCTTGTCGATATGGGACAGGAAATCACCTCGCTGTACTCGCAATCGGCAGCCGTATATGACGACTTGGCTTCTTCGCGAGTTCTCGACCCTCACAGCCTTCTCTTTCAGGCGCCGACGATCGAGCCATATGCCGCGATGCAGGTCGCAGGCGTTCTCGCTGGGATCGATGAGGAAAAGTTGGATCAGTGCAGGCTCGAAAGCACCGACACGTTTCTAGACGAGTTGGGCGACGAATTAGTGTCACGCCTGAGATCCGTGAATCCAGAACTTGCGGAGGTCTACAGCGAAGGAATTGCGGCAATCGAATCGGGCCACAAAGGATGGATACGACACGCCGGAGTGTCATTCAGGACCATGTTCAAGCACTTGCTTAGAGAACTGGCTCCGAATTCAGTTCTTGATTCCTTCTTTGAGGACCCGGAGAAGGAGAAACTCGACGGAGAGTATAGCCGGAACGCACAACTGCGATACATATTTCGGGATGTCGCAACCGGATCCTATGAGAAGATGGCAGAACAGGATATCAAGATAGCTGAGGCAACCTTCTTTCCCTCAAACGAGGTGGTGCACAAGCTGAAATCGCCACTGTCAGAGAAACAGATGAGAGTCTTGTGGCGACGAATTCAAGGGACTGTTTCAGTTGTACTGGAGGCTAGCGGTTGCTGAATGATCGGCGCGGAAACAAGCCTTTCATCACCTTACTTTCCTGTGCCTGCTACGTTCAAATCTACTTCCCAATCTCCCCGATCCCCTTCCTCGCGTCTACTCCCAGCACCCCGCAGATCCTAACGAACTCCACAACGTCCAGCCGCCTCTCCTTAAGCTCCGTCTTGGCCACGAACGAGGGTTGAACTCCCAACTTCTTGGCCAAATCCCTCTGAGACAGACCCTTCCGCTTCCTGGCGGCTGTGAGCCAGGATATCAGTGCGTCATATTCCTTGGAATGAATCGTCTTTTTCATCTTGCTCCTATCTTAGCAGCAAACTATAATGCTCCCAAATTGGGAGCGCCCAATACCCGGGAAAGGGAGCAGGCTACGTGAAGAAGATAGCGGTTCTGGTGGTCCTTCTGGTGGTATTGCCCTCCCTCTCCTGCACCCCCCTCACCCCCATCACCATCACCCGCGTCATCGACGGTGACACCCTTGAAGTCACCCTCGAGGACGGCACCGTCGAGAAGGTGCGTCTGCTCTGTGTGGATACGGAGGAGTCCGTACATCCCGACAGGAAGCGGAATACCGCGTTCGGGAAGGAGACATCGGACCACGTCAGGGAACTGCTGACACACGACAGCGGGGGTCTCCCGGGATTCCTGGAATTCGAAGACGGCAGGCGGAGGGGCAGGTACGGGCGCCTCCTGAGCTATGTCTTCCCGCGGGACCCATCCGGGACAGCCAACCTCAATTTATATCTGGTCCGGCAGGGCTACTCTCCCTACTACACACTCTATGGACGCTCCGGGAGGTATCACGATGAGTTCGAGAAGGCGGAAGCTCATGCTCGTGACCGCAGACTCGGGATCTGGTCCGGGCGGGAGAGCGGGAGGTGAATCCATGACGGACAGGCTGCGAGAGGTGACCTGCCGGCACTGCGGCAGGAGGCAGGG
>CAYMFW010000314.1:0-4803 GCA_964389785.1 uncultured Planctomycetota bacterium | reverse complement strand
CCGGGAGGCTGTCAAGGGATTGCTCACGAATTGAACAATTTCTTCGCCGGGGTGGGTTGACAGCGGCATTTCTGTACAGTATACTGTACGGGTCATGAAAGCCATTACATACACCGAGGTCCGGGAGAAGCTCTCGGAGACCATCAAACGGGTCTGCGAGGACCACGACCCCGTAACCATAACGAAGCGGCGCGACAAGGCGGTGGTGATGATGTCGCTGGAGGATTACGAGTCGCTCCTGGAAACCTGCTACCTCCTGAAGAGCCCGCGCAATGCCAGAAAGATCCTCGAATCCATCAAGGAACTCGAGGAAGGAAAGGGCACGGAGAGGGATCTCCGCGAGTGAAGATCGTCTTCTCCTCGCAGTCGTGGAACGACTACCTCTACTGGCAGAAGACCGACAAACGGATGCTGAAAAGAATCAACGCTCTCATCAGGGAGATATGCAGAGACCCCTACCGCGGTGCCGGAAAGCCGGAGGCATTGAGACACGCCCTGGCCGGGTACTGGTCCCGGCGCATCAACGAAGACCATCGACTCGTGTACAAGATCGAGGGAGATTCCGTCCTTATTGCGCAGGTTCGCTACCACTACTGACCCGGCAGATGGGGACAGGACGCCCTCTGGAGGGCTTCTATGGCGGCTTTGTCCACCCCCGCGGAACCGAGGTGAATCTCGGGGAAAGTGTCCCCTCCGTGGAAATCCGTCCCTCCGGTGATGAGAAGGCCGTTTTCGCGGGCGATTGCCCCGTATTCCTCTATCTGTTCGGGGGTGTGCATCGAGTATTCGACCTCGATACCCCTGATTCCGTGCCCTATCAGGTAGTCGATTTCTTCCCGGCTGGCCACGGTGCGGTCGGGGAGAAACCCGGGATGCGCCAGGATCGGCACTCCGCCGAGATTCACGATGCGGTCTATCGCCTCCTTCGGGGTCACCTTCATCCGTTCGGCGTAGGCCTTTCCGCCCTTTCCTATCAGGTCATCGGAGAACGCCTCGGCCGTATTGGAGATGCAGCCCTTCTCGAGCAGCGCCTGCGCGATGTGGGGCCGGCCGATGAACGCGCCGCCGGCGATGGTGCGGACGCGGGCGATGTCGATGTCGCAGCCGAGCTTGTTGAGCTTCTCGACCATCCTCTCTGCCCGGTTCCTGCGGGAATCGACGATCTCGTTCAGAAAGCTGATGAGAGACTCGTCCCGCCAGTCGATGAAGTAGCCCAGGATGTGGAACTCCCTCACCTTCTCCTCGTTCTGGGTGAGCGTCGAAAGTTCGACGCCGGGGATCACCTGGACGGAGAGTCGTTCGCCGGCATCCAGCGCCTCCTGGATCCCGTCGATGCGGTCGTGGTCGGTGATGGCCACGCAGGAGAGGCCGGCCGCCTTCGCCTTCTCCACGATTTCAGAGGGAGAGAACGCGCCGTCGGACGCGGTGGTGTGGACGTGCAGGTCGGCGTATGCCATCTGAATCAGGCCAGGCCCAGCTTCTCGAGTTCGCCGAGAACGTGCGCGGCGGACTCTTCCACCGTTTCCCTGTCGGTGTCGACGACTATCTCGGCGTTCTCCGGCTCCTCGTACGGGTCGTCGACGCCGGTGAATTCCTTGATCACGCCGGCGTGCGCCTTGGCGTACATCCCCTTCACGTCTCTCTCTTCGCATACCGCAACCGGACACTTGACGAAGACTTCCACGAAGATGGAATCCTCTTCGACCTTCTCCCGGCACTGCTGGCGCTTGGCGCGGTACGGAGAGACGAAGCTGGAGAGCACCGCGACGCCGTTTCTGGAAAGAAGCTTTCCGACGAACGTGACGCGATCTATGTTGGTGTCACGGTCCTCGTGAGAGAAACCCAGGTCCTTGGTGAGTTCCTTTCGGACGATGTCGCCGTCAAGCCGTTCGACGTTCTGCCCCCGCTCGCGCAGTTTCGGGGCCAGGGCGTCGGCCAGGGTCGTCTTGCCGGCGCAGGGAAGACCGGTGAACCAGAGGGTGTAGCCCTTTCTGTCGCAGCTCATTGTTGCTCCTTTCTACATGGAAAATCGGGGACAGACACGATTCTACCTCCTCGGCTTCGCCTGCGGCGGTAAATCGAGTCAGTCCCCATTTTCCGTGTCCCCATTCCTCGCTACTCCACGAATATCTTGTCGTGATTGATTACCGCCCTCGCCACTTCTTCTCTCATTATCTCCGGCGGCGGCACCTGGCCGCTGGTGAGCATTTCGCGCATCTTCGTGCCGGAGAAATTAATGATGTGCTCGCCCGTGTGCGGGCAGGTCTTCTCGTTGCTCACGCCTCCGCATTTCTTGCAGTGGAAGAACGACTTGAAGAACACCGGCGTGATGCCCAGGTCCGGGAAGTCGTTGAATATGTCCTGCGCGGCGAACGGCTCGTAGTAGTCGCCGACGCCGGCGTGGTCACGCCCGACGATGAAATGGGTGCAGCCGAAGTTCTTGCGCACGATGGCGTGGAATATCGCCTCGCGCGGCCCGGCGTAGCGCATCTCGAAGTGGAGCACCGACATGAACGCGCGGTCGCCCGGGTAGTAGTTGTCCAGGAGCGCCCGGTACGAGTCGAGTATCACCTGGTCGAGGAAGTCGCCCACCTTCTTCCTGCCGATCACCGGATTGATGAACACGCCGTCGCTTACGGTGAGCGCCCACTTCTGAACGTACTCGTGGCCGACGTGCGGCACGTTGCGCGTCTGGAACCCCACCACCGTGTTCCACCCCTTCTTCTTGAACGTCATGCGGGTCTCGACGGGGCTCAGGGTAACCTCCGGGAAAGGGAGCCCGGGGTCCCGCACCAGGTCGATCGTGCCGGCCAGAAGCACGTCCTTCAGGGCCATCGTCTTCTCGACGCCGGGGTGTTTCACGTCGGTGGTGAGATACACCTTCTGCGCCATCTCCTCCCGGTCGTAGTCGTATCTCTCGGAGAGATGCATCACGGCGACCGCGCTGCCGGATTCGTCGGTGAGGAGGATGTCGGAGCCGTCGGAAAGGGACGCGGCGGTATCCTGGTCGGTGTCCAGCACGATGGGGAACGTCCAGGCGGGCCCGCTCGCCAGATGCATGGAATCGAGGATACTGCGGTAGTCGTCCCTGCCGACGAAGCCCTGCAGGGGCGAGTAGACGCCGTTGCATATATTGAAGACGTCCTTCACGCTCGATTCCTCGAGCTGGATATTCGGAAGGTCGCCCGCGCCTTCGATGACCGACGCGGCCTCCTTCTCGGGCAGTATGCGGCGTATCAGTTCGCCGCCGTGCGGGATGCTCATTCTTGCCTCCTCAATTGCTCAATCCGTTCTCGGCCAAGTCCGGGGACACGAAGGAATCATGTCCCCAATTTTCCCATGTCCCCGATGCAAAGTTCAAAAGGTGAACATTGTATCAGGAGACGCGGGGATGTCCAGAACTTGCACGGAAAACGGTGAATTTCGTGAAGATTCAGAAAGCGCTGCAGAGAACGATCACGCAACCCTCGAGTCGAGGAACCGGCGGCTCATCGCCATGTCGTCTTCGTATTCCCGAGCCGTGAGGGACGAGAATTCCGCGCGCAGCGATTCATCCGAACTGAAGAGGAGACGGCCGGAGACTGCCTCGAAGCGGAGTATCGATGATGCCCCGTTGAGCACGGCCAGATCCACGTCTTCGAACTCCAGAGCCTTCTGAAGCTCGCCCAGAAGCCTCGTGCGATCGTCCAGCGAAGGTCTCGACTTGAAGATGACGCCGATATCCAGGTCCGAGCCATCCGCGAGAGATCCCTCTTTCGCCGATCCGAAGGCCCAGGCGGCAACAATATCATCGTGCTCCTCGAGAATCCCGACAACCTTCTGAAGGTCAATCCTTCTCATATTTGAGGATCTCATCGCGGAACAGTTCGAAGTCTCGGAGCCGGTTCGCAACGATGTCAACGAGAATATTCACGTCGATTCGCTCATAACGGTGGACGACGAAGTTGCGGAACCGGACCATGTTCTCGTATGCCTCGTTCTTTGTCAGAACGCCCATCTGACAGCACCGCTCCACCGCCTCGGCACCGGAGGTTGCCGGCGTCTGACCGGAAAGGGCGATGATTCTCTGGCAGACATCAATGACGATCTCGACGAGGACCTGGAGGTCGCGCTCGATAGCCCTCCTGGTACGCCAGTCTCCATCGAGTTGGGCAACCGACACTTCGCCCAATGACCGGAGTTCATTGAGCGTCCCATCCAGGGATTCCAGCTTCTTCAGTACCACGCCGTTCTTCAATGCGGGACCTCCTCCGTCGCCTCTGTTCTCTGCCGGATGATACACGGAAAGCACATGCCGGCTCAACACATTCCGGACAGGTGCTCCTCCAGCTTGTACTTGAAGATTTCCAGCGCCTTCCCCCTGTGGCTGAGGGAGTTCTTCTGCTCCGCGGGCATCTCGGCGAAGGTCTGCTCGCAGCCGTCGGGAACGAAGACCGGGTCGTAGCCGAAGCCGGAGGCGCCCCTGGAGTCGCGGGTTATGGTGCCGGAGCAGGAGCCCTCGGCGGCGATGAGAACGCCCTCGGGCGCCGGACCGGCCAGAACGATGCAGCAGCGAAACGCCGCGCGGCGGTCGTCCCTGCCCTCCATCAGAGACAGGAGCTTTTCTATATTCCCGGCGTCGTTCCCGTGCTCGCCGGCGAAGCGGGCGGAGTGGACGCCGGGCTGTCCGTCAAGGGCCTTCACCTCCAGACCGGAGTCGTCGGACAGAACGTATCCGCCCAGATGCGCGGCCAGCTCGACGGCCTTCTTGCGGGCGTTTTCCTCGAACGTGGCGCCGTCCTCGACGACGTCCGGGACCCCCTC
>CAYMFW010000313.1:0-4845 GCA_964389785.1 uncultured Planctomycetota bacterium | reverse complement strand
TACTGACGGCGTTCAAACCCCTGAAACTGAGGGCGAGCTGACCCCTGTTTCCAGCACGGAATGAATCCTTCAACAGCCCGGCGTTCCAGTAGTTCCAGTGCCTTTTCCTCGGTCTTTTCCACAGTGCCTCCGATTAGGGTGTAACATAACGGGTTTCAGAGCGAATAATATCAGGGAGGGAGGTGGTAATCAACAGGGCGCCGGGCTGACGGGGAACGTGAAAAAAATTTGACGTAACCCCTTGACACAGGGAGTTTTGACGGTATACTTCCAAAATTTCAGCACCGGGAGAGGGGTGACTAATTGCCCAAGTTCGTACCCGAGCATGTCTTAGAACGTATTCGGGACGCAACAGACATAGTCGCATTGGTGTCAGAGTACTTGCCGCTGAAGAAGTCGGGTCGTTCCTTTAAGGCTTTATGCCCGTTTCATGAGGACAAAGATCCCTCTTTCAGCGTGAATCCTGAAAGACAGAGTTTTTACTGCTTTGGGTGCGGCAAGGGCGGCGATGTCTTTACGTTCGTGATGGAGCAGGACAGCGTGTCCTTTCCTGAGGCAGTGGAGATGCTGGCTCGGAAGGCGGGCGTGGACATCCCGAGGGTCGAAACCGATGAGGACAAGACTCGCCTTGAGATGTACAGGGCAAACCGGTGGGCTGAGGCGCTGTACCACAGAGTACTCCTTGAGGATAGGGAGGCCGGGAAGGCCAGGGAGTATTTGCAGAGTAGGGGTTTCGACCGGGGCGCGCAGGTTCGGTTCGGCCTGGGGTATGCGCCGGGCCGGAGCAGGCTGGTCGAGGCCGCGATGGCGGAGGGAATGCGGGCCGAGGCACTGACGAACGCGGGGCTTGCGCGAAGAGCAGAGGATTCGTCTGTGTACGACTACTTCTTTGGCAGGATAATGTTTCCAATCAGGGACGTGAGGGGAAGGACGGTGGGATTCGGCGGGAGGACGGTTGACGGGTCCGAGCCGAAGTACATAAACACGGCGGAGACGGAACTTTTCAGTAAGGGAAAGATTCTTTACGGCCTTGACGCCGCCAGAGGCGCGATCCGGCGCAAGGAAAACGTGTTTCTGACGGAGGGATATACTGATGTGCTCATGGCGCAGCTCAAGGGAATCGAGAATGCTGTTGCGGTTCTCGGTACCGCTGTTGGTCCTGCGCATGCGAGGATCGTGAAGCGGTATACCACCAGAGCTACCATGGTGTTTGACGCGGACGAAGCGGGTGTGAAGGCTCTGCAGAGGAGTGCGGAGGTGTTCTTGGAGGAGGATCTCGACGTGTACGTCCTGGAGCTTCCGAAGGGAACCGATCTCTGTTCCTTCCTGTCGGAGAATGACAGAGAGGCGTTCAATGGGTTCGCATCGAGGTCGGAGAGCTTCGTGTCACACACTCTGAGAAAGGCGGGTTCCGAGAACGAAAAGCTGCCGGCGGTGCGAAGGCTTGCCGGCCTAGTGTCGAAGGTGCCGGATCCAATCCGAAGGGATGCGTATCTGGTAGAGATAAGTCGGGGAACTGACATCTCGCTCGACAGCCTGCGCGCGGGCATGGCGTCTCGGAAGGTGCGGAGCGGAGACAAGAGTCCTGGGGGCGCATCGCTGCCGATGACGCCGGAGCGGTTTATGCTGGAAGCGATGCTGTCGGGGAGGGTCTCCGTGGACATGATTTTGGAGGAGACCAACGGCATGAAGGAAGAGTTTCTGGATGGTTCTGTGGAGGGAAGGCTTCTGCGGAAGCTTCTCAGCGGCGTCCGCGAAGAAGAGAGGGTTGTGGATGTTGCTCAGCTGTTGTCGAAGGCAGACGAGGGAGAGGAAAGGGATCTCGCGATGAGAATCGGGGAGGGTGATGCCGGCCTAGACTATGAGCAGCAGTTCCGATACAGCGTTCAGAAAGTGAAGAAGCGGTTTCGGGAGAGACTTGCGGAATCTCTGCGGGGCCGCATGCGTGACGCAAAAGCTCAGGGAGACGAAGATAAAGTCTTTGAGTTGCTGGCGGAATACAACAAATTGGCAGTGGGATCGGCAAGGACGAACGTGGAGGGCTGAATGCAAGACGTTGACTCAATGGTGAAGTCTCTCGTCGAGAAGGGGAAGGAACGCGGATATCTTACCTATACGGAGATGAACAACATCCTTCCTGACGAGGCGGTGAGTCCGGAGGAAATCGACAACATTCTTATGAACCTCGAGGAGGTCGGAATTGAACTCGTCGATGAATCTCGAGTCAAGAAAGGGAAGTCAGGATCTTTCCCGGACGGCGGATCCGAGAAGGAAGAGAGTGTCGATGTTGTGGAGACGCACGGCGTGGATGACCCGGTGCGTATCTACCTCTCGCAGATGGGGGAAATCCCGCTGCTGACGAGAGACGAGGAGATTGCACTTGCCAAGAAGATTGAGATAACCAGGAAGAATTTCCGCAAGGCCGTTCTTGAATCGCCGATGTGTATCGAAAGGGCGTTGGAGATCCTCGGATATGTGAAGAAGAATGAGTTGCCGTTCGACCGTGTCATTAAGATGGATGGTTCTATCCGTTTGGGAAGAAAGGAAATAATTCAGCGGCTGGATAGTAATGTCTCGTCTTTGAAGCGGATGCAGGAGAAGACGAGAAGCGACTACAAGAAGTTGTGCAGCAAACGCTACAGCGAGGAGAAGAAGGGGGATATCCGGCAGGACATTCGAACGAGGAATAGCCGCGCCGTTATCCTGCTGGAGGAACTTGGTCTCAGAAACTCGGTTACCGACGAGATGCGAACATATCTGGAGGATGTGAGGAACACGGTGCACGCGTATCGTCGAGAGCGACGAGGTCTGAAGCGCAGTAAGAAGCAGAGGGCTAGGTTGATAGATGCGAAGCTGAGGGCGGTCGAACGGATGGCGATGGAGAGCTGCGGCGATATCGGTAAGCGTCTTGAGAATATCAGCAAGCGTTACAGAAGGTATGAAGACGCCAAACGGGAGCTCTCCAGCGGAAACCTGCGGCTGGTAGTGAGCATAGCAAAGAAGTACAGAAACAGGGGGCTGTCATTCCTGGACCTGATTCAAGAGGGAAACACTGGGCTCATGAAGGCGGTTGAGAAGTATGAGTACCGGAGAGGCTACAAATTCAGCACCTACGCGACATGGTGGATAAGGCAGGCGATAACGAGGGCAATCGCCGACCAAGCAAGGACCATTCGTATCCCTGTTCACATGATCGAGATGATGAGCAAGATCCGTAATGTGTCGAAAAGACTCCTTCAGGAGAAGGGGAGGGAGCCTACGATTCAGGAGATCGCCTCGTCTGCAAGGATAAGCATGGATGAGGCCCGACGCGTGCTTAAGGTGTCGAAGCATCCCATCTCGCTCGATCGGCCGATAGGGGAGAGCGAGGACAGCTACTTCGGTGAGTTTCTTGAGGATGGCAACTCGGAGTCTCCCGTGGCGTCGGCATCGACAGAAATGCTGAAGGATCGCATCGACAGAGTGTTGAGCACGCTGACGTATCGTGAGAAGGAGATTATCAAGTTGCGTTACGGGCTTGGGGACGGCTGCACCTACACGCTGGAGGAAGTTGGCAAGCGGTTCAACGTGACCCGGGAACGCGTGAGGCAGATCGAGGCAAAGGCGGTGAGAAAGCTGCAGCACCCGGTGAGAAGCCGGAAGTTGGAAGGATTTGTCGACGGGCTGGAAGATGGCGAGGAAGGAGAGTCTACAGCCGCCGGAAGATAAGGGGTTTTTGGGGCGCGACTTATCAGGTCGGGATATCCCCTCTCTTGGTTGTCAAAAATATTTCTTCGTATTTGAGTGAAATTGTGTTGACAAATGGGGGGTGGGGCTTCTAGAATTTGAGGTTTCGCCATGGGGCGAATGGGTTTAAGGCTACTGTAGCTCAGTGGTAGAGCACTTCCTTGGTAAGGAAGAGGTCATGGGTTCAAGTCCCATCAGTAGCTCACCGTTGAAAAGGCTATTTGGTTAAGGAAAGGAGAGGGGTGTATGGCTAAGGAGAAATTCGAAAGAACTAAGCCTCACGTGAACATCGGTACGATTGGTCACGTGGACCACGGTAAGACGACGCTGACGAGCGCCATCACGCTTAACCTTGCGAAGCGGGGATGGGCGAAGGAACGTTCGTTTGAGTCTATCGACAATGCGCCGGAGGAGAAGGAGCGGGGCATCACGATCCAGGTGTGTCACGTTGAGTACGAGACGGAGAGCCGTCACTACGCGCACGTTGACTGTCCTGGTCATCGGGATTACATCAAGAACATGATCACGGGCGCGGCGCAGATGGACGGCGCTATCTTGGTCGTGGGGTGTGATGACGGTGCGATGCCTCAGACGAAAGAGCACATACTTCTGGCCAGGCAGGTTAACGTGCCGGCCATCTGTGTGTTCTTGAACAAGGTTGACTTGGTGGACGAAGAGGACCTGGTAGAGCTGGTGGAGGAGGATCTTCGAGATCTGCTCAAGGAGTACAAGTATCCGGGAGACGAGATACCGATCATCAAGGGGAGTGCGCTGAAGGCGATGCAGTGTGGCTGTGGCAAGGATGAATGTGAAGCGTGCGGGCCGATCTTCCAGTTGATGGCGGCCGTGGACAGCTATATTCCGGAACCAACGCGAGAGATTGACAAGCCGTTCCTGATGCCGATTGAGGATGTCTTTAGCATCAAAGGACGCGGTACGGTTGGAACTGGGAGGGCAGAGCGTGGTATCATCAAAGTTGGCCAAGATGTCGATCTCGTCGGCCTTTCTCCTGAGGTGCGCAAGACGGTGTGCACCGGTGTTGAGATGTTCAATAAGACACTCGATGAGGGCCAGGCCGGAGATAATATCGGAATCCTCTTGAGAGGAGTTGAGAAGGAT
>CAYMFW010000312.1:0-4850 GCA_964389785.1 uncultured Planctomycetota bacterium | reverse complement strand
CGACTGAGTAGAGGTTGTTGGTGGTGTAGTAGAACTGTTCCTTGGAATCGGCGAAATCTCCGTCGGGACCGAGCGTGGAGCCGTCCCAGAAGTCAGAGCGACCGTGGACAACCTCGTCGATGTACGCGCCCCCGTAGACGTAGTCGCGGAGGAGATCCTCGGTCGTGTAATCGCGCTCTTCTATGTTCCGCCACCCGTCCCAGACGTAGATGATTTCTTCGTCAGGCGTGCCGTCCTGGTCCTCGTCGGCCTCGCGCCACACCCTCCGGTTCATTACGTCGCAGCTTATCTCCGCGACAGTGATATTCGGCGCGCCCTTGAGCTCTACTTTGATAAGACGATTCAGGGCGTCACACTCTCATCATTCCTTCGTGAATAGCTGCTACTTTGCTTGGTCAGCACAACCTTTACCCAGACGAGGTCTTCACCCGCGAGAGTCTTCCGCCCTTCCCCGTCATGCTTGGCTCCCCCCCAGTTGAATGTCTGCTGACATTTGACACGCGTTCCTTCGTAGACCAAGCAGAACGAAGCCTACTCAACCTCAGGCACTTCAACGAATCGCACTCTTCTGTCGAGAGTGAGGGTCATGTGCCCTCGGGGGAAGGGACCAAAGGCCTTGTGAATCCCCTCCCGTTCTTGCAGAACAACGAAGTCCTCTCCCTGTTTCAGTTCATCAGGGGGCCTATGGTATAGATAACTACTATAGAAATTATGATGGCCAGACCTGGCAATCTCGTCAGAGTCACAGACCAAACACCGTTTGTCTCGAAGGAAACCCGGAAGCAGCTGCTCCAAGGACTCCGGGTATTGGCCGTCGTGCGCATTCCTATAGGACGCAATGGCTCCATAGATATCTTTCAGATTCTGACGGCAAACTGCCTGCTGAGCACCCAATTCGCCGATCGCCATCTGCCGAACGACAATGCCGGCTCCACAGACAATCACCACCCCTGCCAAACCAAGAAAGAGTCCGAGTCTCCCTCTCAAAGACATCGCTAGTCAACGTCAAGTGGGTCGACCTCGTATTTCTCCCACCAGATCGACCCATCATCGGGCCGCTTGGCCCAACTGGAAGCTTCTATAGGTGGCATGGTCTCCCCGTACACTCGCATTCTGTTCCATATGTTAACGGACGCGGTGTTGAGAACCTCGAAGTCATTCCTGCGCATTAGTTCGATTATCGTGTCAGTGTGATCCCCGCAATCGAATGCTGCCATTGCATATACCAGTGTGCCGTAGTTGCGTTCGTCCTTGGGGGCGAGGACGGCTTTGATCAGGAGCTCAAATCCCGCTTCGGACTTGGTATCCATAATCTCCGAGGCTGCCTCGTTTCGGACTTGGCCATCGGCGGAACTCAGCCTTGCTTTCAATTGATTGATATCTGCCATTCTTTCTTTTCGCCCTATGGTATGCGTTGGTTAGGGCTGAGGTACACCATTTTCAGCCTCCGGCCCCATCGTCTGCGGCGCGATGTCGCGCAAACTTAAACGGGGCAAGATATTAAACCCAAATATCCCCAGAATCGGGATCGGTCAAGGGCGCGGCGGGTCAGGCGGCGTCCCCTGACAGGCTCCCCGAAGGGAGCATCCCTTCTATAGACCGACGAAGCCGCTTGTTACTTGGTATTTTTCGGAGAAAAGGTGCGAGGCTGCGGTAAGCTGAACGCAGTAGCACGTGCCCGAGAACCACCTGTCCCCCTCCGATACTGCTCGGCCTCAGTTCGTCTAAGTCATTATACGAACAGGAGGTAAGAAGTCAAGAGGCGGGCCTACCGCAGCAGCCGCTCCCGCAGATACGCATGGTACGTGGCGGGCAGGAGGAGCACGAGGATGAAGAAGTCCGGGAGCAGGTAGTTCTGCATCAGCTGTATCGGGAAGTACCAGACATTGCTCCCCAGGGCGATGTAGCTCTTCATGCCGTGCGTCCCGGCCCATTCCCAACCGCAATAGTCGTGGATGCTCACGAAGCCGAACAGGATGAAGAAGACGATCCCGGACAGCACCAGCGCGTTCCTCAGGTATCGGCGCCTCAACTCCACCCAGCGCGTGGCGACGCGGACGTGGAGGCACCGGGCAAAGACCATGGCGAGCGGAATGACGATGGCAAGCATCGGCATCATGACGTCCTCGCCGAATTCGCCCTTCATCTCGCTCATGTCGCCGTGGAGCCACACCAGCAGGCCCGCGCCGCCCCAGTAGAAGAGCATGGCGGTCGCGGGGACGATTACGTAGGGCGCCGCCACCCAGATCATGGCAACGGCCGCGGCGTGCAGCTTCTTGGCGAACGTGGCGGTGTATTCCTTCGCGTCGGGGCCGGGCCCCTGGTCGTACATCGCCACGAGCTGATTCTTCACGACTTCCAGGCTTTCCTCGCAGGCGCCTTGTTCTTCCGCGGGCACGCCGCCACTGTAGCGCAGGGGTCGTTCCACGAAAGCGGCGAGCTCCCGGGCCTGCAGAAGGCACAGCCACCGGTCGCCGGACAGCTCGCACATATGTTCGCCCCTGTCCTTTATCCGTACGTACAGATGGTAGTGCGGACGGATCGCGTGCGTGTCGGTGTCTTCGACTTCGTGGGTATTGAAAATGATGCAGTGGATGTCGGACAGGGGACCTCTTTCCTGCCTGCCGAAGCGCAAGCCGAGGAATCTTCGTGAGAGGACGTAGGTTTCGGCCTTCTTGTCCATAGCCAGGTCGGTTACCACGAGCAGGACCAGGCCGATAGCATAGAAGATGCCGAACACCAGGAGCTTCGCCAAGGACGAGAACGGGCGGCTGACGCTGATCTCCTTCTCGAAGCTGGCGACGAGCATCATCGTGAGGGAGACGAGCATGACGACGCCGAGGATCCACAGGCCGCTCACGCGGATGCGGGCGGTGCCGCCCGCGTAGCTGATCCGGTACGAGTGGTACCAGCGTGGCTTTCGTTTGCAGGAGGGGGTATTCATGTCACGCTCAAACCCGCGTCGACGATGTGCAGGTCAAGAAACTTCCGAATCGCGCTCACCACCTCGTCCTTCAGGTCAGCCGGGCTCCCGGCTACCCACACGGTGAAGTTGTAGAGCTCCTGAATGTCCGCTTCGAGCCATTTCTCATTCAGGAACAAGAAAGCCATGAGAGTCGTCATGGCAATTCTCTTGTTGCCGTTCTGAAACGGATGGTTCTTTATCATCAGATAGAGAAGGACGCTCGCCTTCTCCTCAAACGACCGGTACGGAGACTTCCCTCCGAATTCCATGAAAGGGGTTATCAGGCAACTCTCGAGTCTATCTGGAAGTCGCGAGGAGAAATCCGGTATCGGCTCCTGGAACGAGAGTTTCTCTCTCGCAAGCTCGAATGCAACGAATTCCACATCCGCCAGGGTCACCTGCGTCATCACTCGTTCCCCAGCATCTCCAGCACCTTGCCGTACTCCTTCACGGTTCTCCGCACGGCCGCGGAGAGTTTCTCCTTCCGCCTCTCAGATACCTTCCCGTTCAGGATCGCCTGAACAGTTTCATCATTGATGACGTACATCCTCCCCGCTTTCGTTGCCGGGATGTCACCATTCTTCACCCAGTTGTAGACGGTGATTCTGCTCACCCCCAGCAGTTCAGCCAACTTCGGAATCGTCATGAGTTTCTCTTCGGCCATGTTCATCTCCCCGCAACGGTATCCCCAATCATTCACCATCTTAACCTAGGTTAACCGAGAACACAAGATTTAACCTACGTTAAGTTAGATCCCACAGATTAACGACGACTCACGCGCCACCTGCCGATATGGCCGCTATATGCCCTTGTTGCATTCCCACGGGAAGTCGGGCTTCGCCCTGGGATTCGTAACTTGTGAACTAACAATCCTTTATCGGAGATCTCTCACCCCCTCCGCCTGGCACGGGGTTTGCTCTATAGATGGTCGATACGAAGCGTAATCGCCCAAGGAGAAACACGATGAGACAGGATAAGCTGACGATCATGGCGCGGGAAGCGCTGGCCGGGGCGCAGGAGATCGCCCAGGAAAGGAGCCAGCAGCAGGTGGACAGCCTTCACCTTCTGGCGGCACTGATCCAGAAGGAGGAGGGGATCGTCCGCCCCATCCTGGAGAAGCTGGGCGCGGACCCGGGAAGGATCCGCGGGGACGTGGAGGCGGAGATTGGCAAGCTTCCGTCCGTGCAGGGGCAGGCCGCGGGGCAGGTGTATATGGCCGGCGGGCTGAACACGGTGCTTCAGCAGGCGACCAAGGAGGCGGAGCGGCTGAAGGACGAATACGTGAGCACCGAGCATCTGCTCTACGCGATCACTCAGCAGAAGGACGCGGCCGGCGAGATCCTGTCGCGGGCGGGCGTGAGTTCGGACCGGCTTCTGGAAGCGATAAAGGAGGTGCGCGGCGGGCATCGGGTGACGGACGAGAACCCGGAGGCGAAGTACCAGGCGCTCGAGCGGTACTGCAGGGATCTCGTCGAGCTCGCCAGGAAGGGCAGGCTGGACCCGGTGATCGGAAGGAACGACGAGGTGCGGCGCGTTATCCAGGTGCTGTCCCGGAGGACGAAGAACAACCCGGTGCTCATCGGCGACCCGGGCGTCGGCAAGACGGCCATCGTCGAGGGGCTGGCGCAGAGGATCGTGGACGGGGACGTGCCGGACGGCCTGCGGAACAAGAAGGTGCTCGCGCTGGATATGGGCGCGCTTATCGCGGGCGCGAAGTTCAGGGGTGAGTTCGAGGACCGGCTGAAAGCGGTGCTGAAGGAGATCGGCGAGTCGGACGGCATGATCATCCTCTTCATAGACGAGCTGCACACCGTGGTGGGCGCGGGCGCGGCGGAGGGCGCGGTGGACGCCTCGAACATGCTCAAGCCCGCCCTGGCGCGCGGCG
>CAYMFW010000311.1:0-4851 GCA_964389785.1 uncultured Planctomycetota bacterium | reverse complement strand
TGGACAGGACCGACCCGTTGCCGAAGAAAGCTCAGGAACTGGAATCCCATGACAGGCCGCCCGACCGGTCCTGGAAACGGCACTGTGCGGCCGCGGCGCTCATCATCCTCGCCGGGATTATCGCCTACTCGAACAGCACGCAGGGCTCGTTCCATTTCGACGACCGGCACTCCATCGAGACGGAGCCCTCCATCCGAAGCCTGAACCCGGTGACGGTGTGGCACGGAGCCCGCACCGTAGGGTACTACTCGTTTGCGCTGAATTACCGACTCAACGGACTGGAGGACGTGCGCGGCTGGCATTACGTGAATATCGGCCTGCATATCGCCGCCGCGCTGATGCTGTACGCGTTCCTGTTCCTCATCGGTCTGGGCCGGGAGGTCGGCCGGGCCTCTCTCATCGCCGCGGTGCTCTTTGCGGTGCATCCGTTGTGCTCGGAACCGGTGAATTACATCCAGGCGAGGCACGTCATCTTTTATGCTTTGTTTTCCCTCAGCGGTGCGGCGTGCGTCGCGCTGTACCTTCGGGCAGAGTCTGCCTGGCGCAGGATTCTGTACGGCGCCGGCGGCGCCGCGAGCGTTCTCCTGGCGGGCCTCTCCAAGGAGGTGGGCGTATGCTACGCTGTGCTGACCGCGGGTCTGTACCTTCTGATCTTCGAACGGGAATGGTTCCAGAAAAGGAAGTGGGCGTGGGCGGCGGCCGGTGTCGCGGCGGCCGCCGTCGGCATCGTGCTGGCTCACGGGCGATACCTGTCCAAGGTGGTGCAGGGGGCGAGCCATCCGATGCTGGGATACGTATCGTATCCGTCCTACGTGCTGACGCAGGTGACGGTGTTCTGGAAGTATGTGTGGCTGTTCGTACCGCTCTCATCGTCTCTCAGCATGGACCACGGTGTCAACGTGATGGCCGCGTCGGGAGCCGCGCAGGTACTGGTGCTTCTCGCGTCCGCCGCAGGCATCGGGGCGCTTCTTGGGATAGGATGGAAACAGCGCGTCGCGAGGCCGGCGCTGTCGTTTCTGTGCCTTTGGGGGGTACTCGCGTTCTTCCCGTATTTGTTTATCCAGGGAAGCGGCGAGTTCATGGTGGAGTACCGGGCGTACCTGCCGGCGATGGGGTTTATCGCTCTGGCGGCGCTGGGACTGGAACGTCTGGGAATACTGCTGTCCGGCAGGGAGAGCCGGCCGCGCCGCCGGCTCGTGATCACGATGATCGCGCTCGTCCTGCTGGTCGCGGTGTGCATCCGGGAAACCAGGGCTAGAAACGCGGTGTGGAAGGACGACCTGTCGCTATGGACAGATGCGGCGGAGAAGGCGCCCGAGGAAGCGCGGGTGCACTACCGGCTGGCGGTGGTATACCACCGGAACGGGATGCCTCGAGAAGCGATCGGCTCGCTGAACCGGACGATACAGCTGCGCCCGGATTTCGCCCTGGCGTACAACGACCTGGGAGGGGTGTACCACTCGACCGGCGAGAGGGAGAAGTCCGTCGCCGCGTACCGAAAGGCGCTTGAGCTGAGTCCGGAATACGCCGAGGCACACCGCAACCTGGGTATCGTGCTGAGGGAGACGGGAAGGGAAGAAGAGGCCCGCACACGGCTCGACAAAGCGCTGCAAACGAACTCCGGCGCCCTGAACGCCTGCTTGAACCTCGGCATGACGTATACCGCGGCCGGAGAGCACGAAAAGGCGGCGGCCGCGTTCGAGAGAGCGGTGAGGATCGCTCCGGACTCCGCGGAGGCACATCACCGGCTCGGCCTGGCGTACAGAGATATCGGCAAGACCGAGAAGGCGGAGGCGGCGTTCCGGCGCGCCATCGAGGCGGACCCCGGCTACACGAAGGCCCAC
Organism: uncultured Planctomycetota bacterium; assembly: GCA_964389785.1. Taxonomy (GTDB): domain Bacteria; phylum Planctomycetota; class CAYMFW01; order CAYMFW01; family CAYMFW01; genus CAYMFW01. The sequence goes on along the minus strand of CAYMFW010000311.1, from coordinate 3,007 downwards.
AACGACCTCGGGTTCATTCTCAGCAGTACCGGAAGGAAGGCGGAAGCCATCAAGCTCTACCTGGCGGCGATAGAACGGGATCCGGAATATGCCAGCCTGTACGTGAATCTCGCCACCGCGTACGCCGGCGCCGGAAAGAGAAGAAAGGCAGTGGCAACCTACAGGAAGGCGCTGGAACTCGACCCGAAGAACGCCAGGGCACATCTGAATCTCGGCCTGACGTACACCGCCATGGGAAACGCCGGGCAGGCGGGCGACTGCTACAGGAAGGCGCTGGAGCTCGACTCGGAGCTGGCCCCGGCCCACGCCGCGCTGGCGGTCGTCTACTACAACGAAATGAAGTACGACCTGGCGGTGAAGCACTGCGACACCGCACGCCGTCTCAGCTACGCCGTTCCCGAAAAGCTGAAGAAGGCGATCGACGCGGTACGTTAGGCGGAAGCGGACAGCTCCTGAGACTTACCGCTTCCGCGTTGACACCCGCACGCTCATCGCCTAGTATTCGCGTATGAGGCTCGTCCTGATCAACCCATCCAATACCCTCATCAACATGCTGAGCGCCCGGCACGGTCGCCTGAGCAAGTACCGGGTATGGAAACCGCTCAGCCTGCTGGTGCTGGCCGGTATGACGCCTCCCGAGTGGGAGGTGACGATAATCGACGAGAACCTCGGCGTGCCGGACTACGAGTCCCTGCCCCGCCCCGATCTGGTGGGGCTCACCGCGTTCAGCTCACAGGCCCCGAGAGCGTACCAGCTGGCGGCCGAGTTCCGTCGCCGCGGGGTGCCGGTGGTGATGGGAGGCATCCACGCGACGATGCGCGCGGAGGAGGCGCTCGCGCACGTGGACTCGGTGGTCGCCGGCGAGGCGGAGAGCGTCTGGCCGCAGGTGCTGGAGGACACCCGGAAGGGAGGGCTCAGCCGGGAGTACACGGGAGAGCATCTCGACATGAGCAATGGCCCCCTGCCCCGTCACGATCTTCTTCCGAGCGGCTATCATTTCGGGTCCATCCAGACCACGCGCGGCTGCCCGTTCGACTGCAGTTTCTGCAGCGTGTCGGCATTCAACGGGAAACGTTTCCGGCACCGCCCGGTCGAGGACGTGATCGAGGAATTAAGGACCATCCGGGAGAAACGGGTGCTCATCGTGGACGATAACCTTGTCGGAGGCAGCACGCAGCACTTCGCCCGCGCAAAGGACCTGTTCCGGGCAATGATCCGGGAGCGGGTCGACAAGCAGTGGGTCGCTCAGGTGACGGTCAACATGGCCGATGACGAAGAGCTGCTGGACCTCGCCGCCAAGGCGGGATGCGCCGGTCTCTTCATAGGGTTCGAGTCACCCAGCACGGAAGGGCTGGTGGAAATCAACAAGAAGTCTAATCTGAAAAACGATTGCGATTTCAGGGCTTCCGTGCGGCGAATACAGGAGCGGGGAATCCTGGTAATCGGCTCCTTCATAATGGGACTCGACGTCGACGGGAAAGGTATCGGGCGGCAGATCGCCGACGCGGCCATCCAGTACGGGCTGGACCTGATCAACGTGATGTTTCTCACGCCCCTCCCCGGCACCCGTCTATGGAACGAGCTGGAATCGCAGGACCGGATAGCGGCGAACAGCTTCCCGGAGGACTGGAAGTACTACACGCTGACGTTTCCGGTGGCGAAGTACAAGAACCTGTCCGCGGACGACCTGTACCGCGAAAACGAGAGCTGCTCCCGGAAGTTCTACTCGTACGGACGCATTTTCGGCCGCGTTCTGAAGAGCGTGTGCCGCATGCGCCGGCCGATCTTCACCCTTCTCGGCAATCTTTCCGTCAGACGCGCGTCCCTGCGGCCGAAGCCGAGGATGGAAATCGGGTAGCGCTCTTCTAGTTCCCCCCGCGCCCGAAGTCCGGGTTCTCCCTGGTGTGCTTGTACTCCTTGTCGATCTCTTCGAGCGTCGTCTCGTGAAGAGGCGTGCCGGGGAGGACCAGCCGCTCCTGGATGGACTGGCCGCGCGCGACCATGAAGATATCCTCCAGGTACCGGTCGGCGTCGTTGCCCTGCATCCGGGAATCCAGGTAGTGCCCGTACAGGTGAAGCGAGTCGCTGATGTCCACGTACCGTCCGCGCTCGACGGGGACGCCGAGTATCTCCGCGGTTTCCTTCCTCACCTGCTCGTGGATGATTTCGGTGATGCCGAATATGTTCTGGGGAACCGCCTTCAGGTGGTCACGCGACCGCCAGTGGCTGTTGACGTTCATCCGGTAGCCGTCGCCGAAGGGGACCAGGCGGAACCAGAACCGCTGCAGGCACGGAGAGTGGTAGTCGTCCCACACCCCGCCCATCTGACCGCTGTTGTTGTCCCAGCGCGCGTCCCAGGTGACGCACTGCGCGTCCTTGCGGAGAGGGTCCTTCTTGAACTTGTCGACGATGGCTTCAATCTGGTCTATCGTCTGCGGCGTTGCTTCTATGTCTATGTAGGGATACGCGTACAGCCGCTGGTGGTAGGTGTACTTCCACCTCTCGTCGTGTTTCATCTCGTCGAACTCCCCGCCCTTCAGCGCCTCCACCACCTCCTTCGGCGACAGCATCCAGTGATCGTGGACGCCCTCCACCTCCGCCTTGTAGGCCCCGAAGCCGAGCCATCCGCCGAGATAGTTCTTGTGGAACCGCGGCTCGCCGAACGGCTCCTCGATGTGCATCATGATGGTTCCTTCCAGACTGGGAAAGCTCTGGTACCCCCCCTCCTTGCCGGTCGGGTCGTAATGGGTGTGCACCTCCTGGCCGACCCCCATCAGCGCCATAGTGGTGTCTTCCCAGACCTCGGGCAGTGTTCTTCTCACCACGTGTACTGTGGGTACGCCTCCGTCGGTGGGTTCGGAGAAGGAGATCTTTCCGTCCGACCTGAGCCTGTATACGTAATCCTTCGCCTCGGCCCGGGCCATTTGGAATACGTCGGCCGGGTCACGATCCTTCAGCAGGTCCTTTACTATCATGTCTGCTCCTTCCCAGCGCGGCTCAGCCCAGT
>CAYMFW010000310.1:0-4856 GCA_964389785.1 uncultured Planctomycetota bacterium | reverse complement strand
CCATGCTCACCAAGGTGCAGGGCACAAACCCCGCGCTTACGAAGCTCAACATGATCGATACGCTCAGCGCTGACGCGGTCGTCGCTTCCCTCGACCTTCGTGTCATCAAGGTCCGGTGGGCAAGCAGCGAGAACGCCGTACTCCTGGACGTCAACGGCGTCCAATCAAACGGCATGGAATTGGTGACGGTCGACGTGCTGCCGCGGGAACTGATCAATACGGGTGTCGAACTTGAAGTGCGGGGGGGCGCTCCGTACACACGCGTATGGAACGATGTGGTGCACAAAGACACGGGCGAACCGGGATGCCTTATCCGGTTTCCGCAAGATTTCGACGAAAACAGCCACCACTCCTTCGAAATAGACGTCGAACACTATAATGTGCGCTGCATGTACTGGTATCCGATCGTCACCAAGTGCGCCTCGGGAGAGGACGCGGATTTCGACACCTCCAGACCGCCCATGCTGATTGGTCAGCTCGACTGCGAGCGGGCGGACAACACGCACGGGGAGAAGGACGGGATCACCTACGACGAACGCATCTATACGAACACGACATTCTCAGACAGCGCCGAGCCGAAGCGTCAGGATTACACCTGTCGCCAGCTCGTCCCGGACCCCCACGAAACGACACACACGTGGAAACTGAAGTGGAAGAAGGATGGTGGTGCTTGGCAGGATGACGGAACGATCACCTGCCAGCCGAACGCGACAACAACGGCGACGGGTAGAAACCTGGCGCGAAGCGAAGCGGGACACTATCTGATCAAGGTTCAGTTGGACGACGGCAGCGAAACAGGGCCGGAGTCGGATACGGCCGAGTTCAACGCGGTCAACGTCAAGCTACTCTCTGTGGGTGCCGGGAGCACGAGCGCCGAAGATGGTGAAGACGACCATTCTTCGGGCGGAGTGCCTGAAAGAGATGATACCGGCGTGGAGCACATGTTCGTTGGTCAGGGCGAAGGAGACATGGCCACAGTGACGGTCAGCCTTACCTGGGAAGCGGGGAATCTCCAAGGGGACAGCTTCCGCTGGGAGATTCAGACGAAGGATGGGGACCCCGCACAGAACTGGTCCCAGACGTCGGGAGATTTCTCAGACACGGTCAGCGTCACATGGCAGGAGCCGGAAGACACCGAAGGACTGAACCGAGAATTCAGGGTTCTTGCAGGATTTGACTATGACAACGACAGCCAGCTAGGCCTGTACGGCGAAGCGTGCCGAGTGGTCTATCTCACCATCGTGAAGGTCGATCTCGACATCGACAGTGATAACTCCGTTGGCTTGGATGTGCCAATTGAAGACCCGGAGAGGACGCTTCAAGAGGACGCAATAGAAGACAACGATGGTCAAGGCGGTTCCGAGGAGGAGTTTCCCGGCAAGCTTGTCGAGGCAAGGGTACATGATACAGATGGCGACGGCACACCTCACCACGCCGATCCGGACACTCGCATAGCGGCGAACCTTGTACCGATGATACTGGAGATCTGTGAACCGCTAGACGTCGACAATGCCACCGTGAAGTTCACCTTCATCGAGTCGGGAAGGGGAGCGGTGCAAATATGGATCGATGACGGTTCGACTGAAATACGCTCTGGAGTTGAATACTCAACATCGGACCTCGGCACCCCGTTGGCGGACCGCCAGTGGCGGCTGAGAGTGGAAGGCGTCACTAACAGCCAGGCTCTTGCTGACCAGCGCATTCTCGTTGAGATAGACCCTGACGGGGGAGGTGAGGATGCAGGCTATGTGGCAAGCGACGCAGTGCGTGCTACGGTCTATGAGATCGACGTAGCGTGGACAGACCAGAAGATAGAAGAGGTCGACGAAGCGGACCTGCTTATGGCCGGAGCCGACCAAACTCTTCTTCCATGCGCGGGTGAACCAGGTGATCCTGGAATGCCGGACGGATTCGGCGGGCCTGAGCTGGCAAGCGGATTCGTATATCTGCAGGACCCCTTCTGTGTCGATGACTTCCAGATGCACGAAGATGGGACTGTAACCCTTGCGCTTTCGAGCAACCTCGTGGACTGGCAACAGGCCTACACGCTGACTCCCACCCAGGAAGACACAACTGTCCTCTCGGACCCAGGGGATTCTCTAGCCGTATTCGTTTTCAATCGTCCGGAAGGCAATCCCGAAGAAGAGGAAATCGTGCAATTGGAGATCGCTACAACGGCCTTCGGAATGCGGAAGAATCTGACCCTGTACGAGACCGCGCCGGACAGCAATACCTTTCAATCAGAACGCGTGTCGATTGCGGTAACAATGGCGAGTTACCCGAGTCCTGATGTCGTCGAGACGATAACAGCCAGCATAAGCAGCAGGGTTCTGGAATCCAGCGTGGATGACACCCTGACAGAAACAGAAGCAGGCTCTCTGGTCTTCGAGAACGGTGACGGTACGATTAGCATCGCCATCGTACGCATTACTCCTTACGAGGCGAGCGAAACCATGGATCTGACTGCTGCAGTTACCGCAGACGAATTGTTTCTGGAAAACGTTTTGGCGGATGCTGAAGAAACTGGCGCCGGATCGAACATCTATACCACCGAGGCCGTCCGAACAAATGACCAAGCAGGAGCGGGAACCGGTTCGGATGCTTCGAAATACGTCCCAATCGGAGGTGTATGGCATCCCACGCTTAAGGTAAACGAAGACCAGGCAGTAAAATGGGTTTGGAAGTATCTCAAATCCAACGAACGTGCAGACGTGGGACTGGGCAGGACCAGCGGGAGTTCCTTCACTCCCGCTGTCCTCCCGAAAGTCAAATGGAATAGGGAGAGCGTAGCAGCCAAAGGAGGCTACTACTACTATTTTATCCACTTGATTGAAGGAGGTCAGTCAAAGAGGGTGGGGGTCAAGTTCGTGGAACCTGATCCCAAGACGGGAGACGTCACCCTCTCCAAAACTACGCTCCTTGTTGAAGCGCTGACTGGGGACCAGTTTGTCGTCTATGTGCCGGAAGGTCCAAACAAGCAGGTATCTTCGGCTGCGGGCGTGGCGCCGCCTAAGGATTCGATAGAGTGTCGCCTCTGTTGCGGGCACGAAACAGCGGCAGAGGACGACCACGAACCCGTTCCAACAGCTGGTTCAGGAAACAGCGGTGGCGACCCTTGGTCGGGACCAATCGTACGGGATAACCACGGGAACTGGATCCAGCTGTCAAGCGTCCCCGTTCCCGATCCCAATAACGAATGGGATCCAGAGTTGCGTCCGAACTATATGAGGTTGACGGTCAATGGTCGGCTCGTTGGCCACTGTCCCTACGATGACTCACAATGGCATGCTTGGTATTGGTGGTGTACAGAGCGCTGTATGATCAAGAAGGTGGAGTTCTACGTCATAGACTTGGCTACCGATCCCACGATAGGCAAGCGTGAGACCTGGGACTGCGAAAGGGGGGTCTGGCCGGACAGCATTGACAGAGACTGCTTCACGATCGTGAATGGCACGCCTCAAGACAGAGATCCCGCCGATGGCGATTCCATCGCTCCGGACGATCCCTATCCGAACCTAGAAGACCAGGAGTAAGAGGATGCATGTATGGTGACATTCGTGGTATCATTGCACCCGCCGCTATCCATGGCCGATAGGTGACCAGGAGAAGACTACGAGATGAATAGACCGAGAATGAGCCGGCCGTATTTGACGAGTATCCTTTGTTCCTGTCTTGCAGCAATTGGCGCTGTTTCTTGCTGGGCCTACAGTCAGGAGGAAGTTGGGGCAATTGCCCTCAGGGGCAAGGCATCGGGGGGGACCCTCACGCTTACGAGAACCCCTGCCTCGGGTAGCCTTCCCTACGTCCAAGTGGATACGAAGCCCGGTCAGAAGGCTCAGATGACCCTCTTTCGTGTGGCCGATCGACTTCTCAGATCCACCGAGTGTCGCAAGAAATACGGGGACCGTTCTGTCGTGACAATCTGGGAGGACCGTCTTGTGCTGCTGGGTTCAGGCAAGTGCGGCGCATGGATCTTGGGAGGAACAGAAACCGATTTGGGAATCCCTTTGCCGCCGCACTCTGTGAGCGCCTCCTATACCCGTGCAGATTATGAGGTAACTCTTCGCTGGAAGAATCCTCAAGAAGGTTACGACAAGATTGGCATCGTCTGCCGAGGACGGCCATCTGTTGAGCTGCCTGGTGATGCCACAAGCTATGTTTATGATCGAAATAGGATGAAGTTTATCGAATCGGGGTTCCCAAGTAAGGACATTACCTTCGTTGTCGTGGGCTGCAGGGACGGCGTACCTTCAAATGGCGCTGGCGTGCGATTAACGGAACATACGACACAGGAATCCCTGATGAACATTCCGTTTTCTCGAGGCATAGCTCCTGGCTTCCAGACTTGGTCTCGCGAGTCACAAGCAGGAGAAATCGAGTTCGTTGAAGGCAGAATGCCCGGTGTCGGCCCAGAAAAGGATCTCAGAGCATTGAAAGGCAAGGGATTCTCTCAAGTACTGAAGGGGAAGGGGACTTTTGAAGGAGGTGTATCGCGAAGGTTTCTCGGTCTGAAAAGAGGACATGTCTACAGGGTCTCTGCTCGGATTAACACGTTCAAGTTGCCGTCCGGTGCTTGGAGTCTGTCTTTTCATGCAGCGCTGAACTCTGCCTCCGGCATTGACTTGATTCCCGAGCAATTCGCAGGTGTTGAGGCATTGCCCGATGGACAAATTGGACCGGAAGCCGGACGCATTGCTCTCTATGGACCTTCCGTAACAACTGAAGAGAGGTGGCTTGTGCGGTCAACCGACAAGCCTGGCAACGGAAAGGTCATCGACAACCTGCGTGTATCGGAAGACGGCAGCGATTCAATTACCCTATGGTTCCGTATGAAAGGAAAAGGGACCGAAGAGGTC
>CAYMFW010000309.1:0-4899 GCA_964389785.1 uncultured Planctomycetota bacterium | reverse complement strand
CTGGTGATGTCAAGGCCCGACGGTATCCTGCACCAGCTCCCGATAGGCCATCTGGTCCTCGTACATGCGATGATAGACACGGTGCTTGGCATCGTGATACTTCTTCACGTCTTCGCCGGCCGGCTCGATCACGTCCGCGGCGCGGCCCATCACCGCCATCGCCGCCGGAACCGATTCGAAGTCGCCGCAGGCCGTCGCACCCAGGATCGCGGAGCCCAGAAGCACGGCCTCCGGCTCCTCGGAAAGCACTATCCGGCATCCCGTTGCGTCGGCATGCTCCTGCAGGAACACCGGGTTCCTGGTCCCGCCGCCGCACGCAAAGATGGTATCTATCCCGTAACCCCGCTGATTTTCCTCCGAGATGATATGGCGTATGCCGTGCGCGAGTGCCTGGATGGTCGCGTAGTAGAGAAGCGCGACGTCGTCGACGGTCCCCGAGAGAGAAAGTCCGGAGATCATGCCCTTGAGCGTAGCGTCCGCTCTGGGCGAACGGTTCCCGTGGAAGTCCGGCTGGACGTGGAAGTCACGCGTCAGCGCTGCGCGGAACGGTACGCTCTCCTCCTCCGCCATCGTGTCGAGACGATCGTTCAGGATCTGGTACACGCTCCGGCCGGTGCTCCTGGCCTTCTCCTCGAGCCCCTGCGCGCGGGCGTGGGAGAATATCACGTGGTCCACCAGGGAGCCGCTTGCCGTCTGTCCTCCTTCTGTCAGCCAGAGGCCGGGAACCATGGCGGAGAAGTATGGCCCCCACGTGCCGGGAATGAACCGCCGCTCTTTCGAGACGGACATCAGACAGCCGGATGTTCCGCCTATCATCGCCAGACGCCTGTCGAATACTCCGGACGGAAGCGTTTCCGGATCGTCCTCCAGCCGGGCGCCGAGAAGACCGAGTCCTCCCGCATGCGCGTCGACTATGGAAACACCGACCGGAGTGCCGGGCGCCAGGCCGAGTTCCTCGGCGGCTTCCTGCGTGAGGCCGTCGCCCACCGGTTCCCCCATCGCCCGCACCCGCGTGCCGACCCGGACGTAGCCCTCGTCCACCACGTCGCCCAGACCGATCTGTCTCCAGTAGGAATCGTCCCAGCGCTCCTCGTGCCCGAGGTACGTCCACTTGCAGACGGCACAGCACAGCGAACGGGTATCGTCACTCGTCGCGCGATACGTGAGAAAGTCGGGAAGCTCGAATATCCGCCGCATCCGTTTCCACGTCTCCGGCATATTCTCCTTGAGCCAGAGCGTCTTGGGCGTGCCCATCTCCGGGGAGATGGCGCCTCCGACGTACTGCAGCACGTCGTGGCCCGCGGCGTTTATCCGGTCCGCCTGCTCTATCGACCGGTGATCCATCCAGAGGATCACGTTTCGTTCATCCGTACCGGTCGGGCTTATCGTCACCGGACGGTCGTCTTCATCGAGCACCACCTGAGAGGACGTGCCGTCGAAACCGACCCCTCGGACCTGCTCCGGCTCCAGCCCGGCCTTGCGCATCGCGTCCCGGACCGCTTTTCCGCAGGCCTGCCATATGTTTTCGGAGGACTGTTCGTAGAGCTCCGGCTCCGGATTCCACGTCTCGATTGAAACGGCAGCGGACCCGGCCATTCGACCATTGCGGTCGAAGATCCCGGCCCGGGCGCTCCCGGTTCCAACGTCTATACCTATATAGAAACAGTCGACGCCATCAGCCATGGGTCAGTGGTCCCTGAATACCCGCACCTTGAATCCCAGCTCAGTGCTCAACGCTACCATTTCTTCGAAGATATCTCCATAGGCGACCGCCACGTGGTTGCTCAGATAATGAGCCATGATCGGATCCCGTCCGACACCCATATCAGTGGCCATGAACGGCCACTGGCGGGTGGTCCCGTTCCACCACTCGTCCCGCACCTCGGGCGGCAGCTTCACCACTTCACCGGTGCCTGCGTCCATCCATAGCTCGCCCCCTTTCAGATAGGCGCGGGCCCAGGTGATATTGCCCGGCAGGCTCTCTCCGGCAAACGTCCCGCCCGGGATCGGGAAGTATCCGGACGGCTGGCGGTAGGAGTGCACCCTCTCGAGCGTATCCGGATCGTGGTTGAACGCGTACGCGCTGGTGCATCCGGAGTTAAGCAGCAGCCACAGGAAGCGCCCGCCGTGCTCCCCACCCCACCGCACGTCGTGGAACATCACCGCCTGATGAAGACCCTTCGCCTTCAGCAGACGCTTCATCAGTTCCATCGGGACCAGGTTGCCCTGGTCCGCCTCAGTCGAATCCACTATGGTGTCCCCGTTCGACTCCGGCCGGCACGTGGAGTTGAGCAGGCCCTCGGCGAAATCGGACGGCGGCCTGAGCGGCAGGAGCCCGAGCTGGTACTGCCATCCGATGCAGTCGATCTTGAATTCATCCACCAGATCCAGCACCGTCAGGTAGTCGCGCAGCTGCTCGCGCGTCGCGTTCCGGTCGAAGTCCTCCGCGTCTTCCCCGCCGTAGTGGAAGGTTACCCCCTTGTCGTCAACAAACTTCAACGCATCGTCCAGCCGCTTCTCGGAGACACGCTTCCCTCTGTCAATCAGCCACGCCTGGTCCACCTTGTGCTCGGTGAATCCGATCGTGTTCAAAAGACGGTGGCCGAAGTAGCCGTTTATCATGCCCATCGACGTATCGCCCAGCATCATCGCAAGTATCCGGCGCGAGCGTATCCCGTCCGCCACGGATTTCGCGATTCCCGCCGCGGCGTCCGACACCGCGGGCGGGCGACTGATACCGTTTTCCGAATAAACAATCCGCCCGGTCGAACACCATTCCTCCAGGCGGGCCATGAACGTCTCATCCTCCGACCAGTCAGGCGCGTCGGTCCACACTCGCGAGCACTCCCGCCCCACGCTCTCCAGACATCCGGCGGTATTGAGAAGCCCGACGAGCCCGGGCCACTCGCCCGAAAAGTTACTCGCGAGAAGAAGAGGATTGTTCTTTCCAACTACGCCGTCGGTGGTATGCGGACCGTAGAACCAGTGAACGCATACGCCGACTATCGGGTCGTCTATGGGCGACAGCTTCTCGATGGCCTCGTGCGGTTTCGTAATGAATCCCTCGACTCGGTACGGCTTCTGCCCCAGCTTCTCCAGCGCCTTCTCCAGCTGTTTCGTCGCCGCGGTCGCGCTGGGAAGCGCCCACTCGTTCGGCTTGTCACGATAATCACCCGGCCAGTAGATTGCGATCCTGCAGCTCATCACCGCACCTCCTCTCATGAAACGTCCGCACTTTCAGATCCCGTATTTCCTTATCTTCACCGGGAGGCGCTTCACGGCCGGCCGGCGTCTACCATTTTCGATTCGTTTCAGCAGCAGGTTCGCCGCCGACCGTCCTATCTCTTCCGGCTCCTGGTCGGCCACGAAGATCGGCCTTCCCAGAAGCGATGCGAAGGGTACGCCGTCGAACCCGGCGACCGGCATATCGTCGAAACGCGTCCCCCCTTCGACCAGCACTTCCAGTGCTCCGATAAGCAGCTTGTTGTTCGCCGCCATGATCCCATCCGGGGGGACCTTCATGGCAAGCAGCTTCCGGGCAGCTTCCCGCCCGTGTTCGACGGAGAACGGCCCGGGCAGGACGAGGGACGGCAGCCATTTCAGTCCCCCGGCCTCGATTCCCTGCCGGAAACCGGCCCGCCTCTCTTCGGCGGTCCATATTCCCTTCGGTCCGCCGACCAGGGCCGGTCGCCGGCTTCCGTGCTTCACCAACTCCTCTACGAGCAACGCTCCGCCTTTCCGGCTCTCGGTGACGACGAAGTCCGTCTCGAGCCCGGGAAGGAGTCGATCGATGACGACGAATGGAAACGAAGATGCAGCCATACGATCCAGAATCGCCCGTTCCTTCCTGGTCCCCGTCGGCACGACGATGAGCCCGTCGACCGGACGGGAGCCGAGCGTAGCGAGGTACGCGAGTTGGCGCTTCGGGTCCTCCCAGGACGCGGCAATCATGGTCGCGTATCCTTTCTTCGCACACTGGGCTTCCACCGCACCAACAAGACCTCCGTAGAATGGATTGTCCAGATCTGTGGTGAGGAGCCCTATCGAATGGGTCTTCTGCGTCCGCATGTAGCGGGCATACACGTTGGGCTCGTACCCCAGACTCTTCGCCGCGGCCCCGATCCGGCGCACCGTCGGCGAAGAGATCCTGTATCTCTCAGCCTGACCCGACAGCGCGCGACTGACCGTGGAAGGGTCGACCCCCGCTTTCCTCGCTATCTCCCGTATCGTCGGACGCATGATATCCTTTGCACAAACGTTTGCGCAAAGAATATCATGCCTGCCGAAACGCGTCAAGCCGGAAATTCAGCCGTCGTGGCGGCTGATCTCCCGCGAACCAGGAATTGAACGGGTGAGCCCTTCAGGCTATAATACCGCACAAGGAGGAAACGAATGCCGGATTCCCGCATCAAGCTGCGCTACAGGGTCCGCGGCCAGACCTACATGATGACGGCGGACCAGCTCGACGACTTCAGCGCCAAGCAGGACTTCAAGGAGCCGGCCTACCTGGACAGCATCACCGCTGACGGCGGCACGTTCACCACGGCCCGACCGGTAACGCTGGGAACAATCCTGGAGATACGAATAGAGGTGCCGGACGGCGGGAACGCGATACGGGGCATGGCACGGGTCCTGCAGGCCAAACAGGCTGAGGACGAAGAGAACTGCACAGTGGAAGTCTCCTTCCTGAATATCAGCCCGGACAACCAGGCCAGGATACTGGCCTGCATCGAGAAACCGTCCGAATAAAAAAAGGCCCGTCCGAAGACGGGCCTTATTCTCAAAACAATCCGGAAGCCTTTGGCGCTCGATGCGCCGATTTGGTGTCCCGAAGGACACCTAAATACTCCTTAGAAAGGAGGTGATCCAGCCGCACCTTCCGGTACGGCTACCTTGTTA
>CAYMFW010000308.1:0-4925 GCA_964389785.1 uncultured Planctomycetota bacterium | reverse complement strand
TCCAAATGGATGGCGAAGAACTGGGCAGGTTGGGCGCAAACGTATTTCTGATTCCACCACTGAACGGCAATTCTGAGATCCGGTGTACGGTTAGTCGGGAAGTAGCTTGTTCTGAGGATGATCTGGAACTGTTGGGGATCGACCATCCGGTCCTGTCGCGTCTCATCGGAGCTTGGAAGAGAGCGGACCCCGAGAGCCTAGGAGTGTCTGTGAGGGGAGATTGCAGGAAACCAAGCGTCTTGTCGATTTGGCTTGTTCTTTCTCACCCAACACACTCAGAGCAAAGAAACTGCCTCATTCCTCTGGCGGTGGATCGCGACGGGCAGAGAATACCGAGTCTGGAGAAACGGCGTGACGAACTGTTCCGCTTGCCCCCCAAGGAGTCCGTGCTTGATGTTGCGGAACGTCAGCATCTTCTGGACGAGGTAATAACCCCGATGCTTCAGCGCGAACTTCAACATAGGGGGATCGCCACGGAAAAGGGTGGATATGCGATGGAGTTGATAGGATGGATTGAGGTCTGTTAGAGAGTATCAAGAGAGAAGATTGATGAGAACCCAGCATGTTAGCATCCGCAAGATCGCGGATTACCTCAATAATCCGGAAGAGATGGGAGGCTTTTGGCTGCCGAGCATACAACGATCCTTTGTCTGGAGCGAGGGGCAAATTGAACGACTCTTCGACTCGGTCATGCGCGATTACCCAATAAGCACAATGCTGGTTTGGAAGACGAAGAGCCCTATCCGTCACAGAAAGTTTATTGACAACTATCGAGAAGATCTCAAGCTGAGTTCACTATTCGTTCCGGAAAATGAAGACCGCAAGATCCTTGTCCTCGATGGACAACAACGTTTGCAGAGCTTTTATATTGGCTTAAAGGGGAGTTTCTCGAAAAAGGAACTGTATCTCAATGTGCTCAGTGGAGACCTCTCCGCGCCTGAAGATATCAGATACGAATTCAAGTTCATGAAAGCGGAAAAGGTGGCTTTCCCATGGCTGAGAGTGAAGGATCTTGTCTATTCATCTGAGAGGTCGAACAGGATGGCAGCGAGAATCATCCAAGAGGGACCAGGCGAGTTGTCTGATCGCGAAAAGGATCGAATCGACGATAATATTGCACAACTGGCCAAAGCATTCAAGGAAGATGACAATATCGTTTACCAGGAGTTGGATAGCGTAGACGCGCCGGATACATATAAGGAAGATGATGTCGTTGAAATCTTCATTCGCGCCAATTCAGGTGGAACCATTCTCGGAAAATCGGACTTGCTGTTTTCGCTGCTTACCGTGAGTTGGGACAATGCAAACGAAGAAATTGAAGACCTGTTGGATGTTCTCAATAGAGATGGTTTTCGATACGACCGTGATTTCGTGTTGAAGGCATGTCTGACGATTCTCGGAAAAGGAGCTGCCTACAACGTAACGAAGTTCAGAGATCCCAGAACCAGATATCAGATCGTAACAGAGTGGGGCGGCATATCTGCAGCCATCAGGGACGTCAAGGACTTCCTTTCCGGCAAGACATTCCTCCGGTGCGACAAGGCGCTCCCTTCTTACTTGACACTAATTCCACTGATATACTTCCGGTATCACCATCACACCAAATGGGCGACTGTCTCGAGATTGGATGAGTATGTGCTCAGAACATCTCTTGCGGGCGCCTTCAGCGGGAATCCCGACAGACTTATAGATCTCTGCGTGAAAAAGATTGATGAGCTTAGCGCCCTTGATGTTGACGAAATTTTTGGTGTTATCAGGTCAGACGGCCGGAGTCTGGAGATTACTAAAGAAAACATTCTTTCAGAGAATTACCGGTCGAAAAATATACACCTTCTACTTAATCTTTGGTACAAGGACTTCAATTACCATCCTGGTTTTGAGAACAACCTTCCTCAGATCGACCATATATTCCCCCAGAGCATTCTCAAGACGGTAAAGGCCTTGAATCCAAGCACCGGGCGGAAGGATTTGCTGGAGTATAAACAACCAGAGCGTGATCAGATTGCAAACTGCATGCTGCTAACCGCAGCGGAAAATGGAGCAGGCGGGAAGCGAGATACTCCGCCAGATGTTTGGTTCGAGGGGAAGGACGACAAGTACTTGGACCAGCATCAGATCCCCAGGGACAAGAATCTGTGGAAACTCGAGAAGTTCCGGGAGTTCGTTGAACAGCGCAAGAAGCTCATTGAAATCAAGTTCAAGGACATAATACTCGCACCGGTTGTGAGTGACCAACGGCTGCAGATAAACGTGACCGAGGGAACCCACACGTAAGCATTCCCGCTTCTTGCGCGAAGCGTGGCGCTAGAATGGCTGACGCGGAAGCTGGAGAGGATGTCGGTTGAATCTCATGCTAGCGCCTCATGGATGGACAGACGACCTAAAGAACATGCAAGTTGTCCGATTCCTGTAATGTAATATCTCCAAGATCGAACCTGGAACTGGCCGATGGGAGTGGGGCCACGTTACAATCTGGGAGGCGTCGCGGTCCCGACTGACCTGGCAGAGCTTCATGCCCGGCAGGCTGCCCCACGAGCTCAACCACATACCCCGGCCGTGCCTGGCCGCCAGGATGGCGTGCGAGGTGCTCCAGGCCGGGAGGCCGGAGGCGAGGCGGTACACAAGGCGCAAAAGGAAGGAGGTGATGGACTGGATTAGAGATACGGCGAGTGTTATACTCGCTCGGTTGGATGGGACCGACCGAAGAGCGGAGGTGAAGGCATGGAGACTGGCTGCGGAGGCGTGGTTACAGGCCAACGGCTTCATCACGGTCTCAACCGGACGAAAGTGTTACCCTATTTCTTCGAAAAACGGTCTCATAGTTACCTGACCCGTACATGAATAAGGAGTGCCCTCGGGGAACGAGGGGGCATACGTCAGCAGGCTGTTGAGCATGACGATAAAGTGGATAGGAGGAACAGAACCTTGATTCGTTTCCTTCACACAGGCGACTGGCAGTTGGGCATGACCCGTTATTTCCTTTCGGAAGGAACCCAGGAGATGTACAGCCAGGCGCGGTTCGACGCCATTCGGACTATGGGGCGTATTGCCAAGGCTAAAGATTGTCAGTTCATTCTTGTGTGTGGTGATACGTTCGAGTCGAATCATGTAGATCGGAAGACGGTCGCCCGCGCGCTGGAGGCACTCAAGGACGTGCCCGTTCCGGTCTTCCTGCTTCCCGGAAATCATGATCCCTTGAACGCGGCTTCCGTGTACCGTTCAACCACATTCATCGAGCGGAGGCCTGCGCATGTGAAGGTTATTGAGAGCGCCGCACCAGTTGAGGTCGTTGAGGGCGTGGAATTCGTGGGCGCGCCGTGGATGTCCAAGCGACCGGCGACCAATCCCATCGAGGAGGTGCTCAACACCCTCACTCCGGCGAGTGGAATTGTTCGCATTTGTATGGGACACGGTGCGGTTGATACGCTTACGCCGGATCGGGAAGCCGCCGGGGCCATTGCCGTTGCCACGCTCGAACGAGCCATTGGTGAAGAAAAGGTTCACTTTGTAGCCCTCGGAGATCGGCATTCCCTCACGAAAGTGGGAACCGGCGAACGCGTGTGGTATTCCGGCACACCGGAGCCCACGGACTTCTCCGAAACCCAATCTGGGCGTGTCCTCATTGTCGAGGTTGACAACGAGCAGGTGTCCACTGAGGAGGTTCAGATCGGGCAGTGGCGATTCATTGAACGTGATCACGTTGACCTTAACACCGGCGATGATGTGGATGCGTTACGGAAATCGCTGGAAGAGATTGAGAACAAGGACCGTACCGTCATTCGGTTGAAGCTCGTTGGTACGCTCTCGCTGTCCTTGCGCGGAATGCTTCAGGACTACCTTCTTGCTGCGAAGGATGTGTTCGCAGCATGCGATGTTCGGGAGGACGATCTCCTTGTGTTGCCGGACGATACTGATTTCGATGACCTCGGGTTCTCCGGCTTTGCTGACGGTACTGTGCAACGGCTACGAAGCAAGATCGATGAAGGCGGAGATGAGGGTGCAGCAGCTCGTGATGCCTTGATGTTGCTTCTTCGATTGGCAAGGGGGACGGCATGAGATTCATTCGTCTTCGCATCGCCAACTACCGGGGCATAGCCGACTCCGAAGTGAAGTTCGGTTCATCCGGCATAACGCTTGTGCAGGGACCGAATGAAGTTGGGAAGACCAGTCTCGGCGAGGCTATAGGATTACTCTTCGAGTACCTGGACTCCAGCAAGCATCGCAATGTCGAAGCAATCCGGCCTGTCCATAGAGACAAGGGACCGGAAATCGAATTGGAGGCCGAAAGCGGATCCTATACCTTTACCTACTTTAAACGTTTCTACAAGAAACCTGAGACGAAACTTACCGTCATCCATCCGAACCCCGAGAACCACACGGGGCGGGAGGCGCACGAACGCGCAGAGGCAATCCTCCGCGAGACCCTCGACATTGACCTCTGGAAGGCGTTGACCATTCAACAAGGCGACGCCATCGGCCAGCCTAATTTGGCGAACCAGACATCCCTGTCGGCCGCGCTTGACAAGGCAGCGGGTGGCCAGGCTGCCGATCCGCGTGAAGAAGGCTTGTTTGACAGAGTCAGAGAGGAATACAGCCGGTACTTCACGGAGCGTGGTTCAGAGAAGAAGGACCTCCAGGAAGCGCGCAAGCTCTTGGAGAGCACCAGGGCCGAAGTCGCCAGTATCGAGAAGCAAATCCGTGATCTCGATCAGGACATTGACCGGGCAGCAGCCCTTCAGCAGGAGTTGGCCCAACTGAAGAGGCAGGAAGAAGACCTCACGAACACAGTTGCCTCGCACACTGCTTCACTCGAAGAGATAGGTGCATTGGAGACAGCCCTCACAGAGGCTCGTTTGAAACTGGAATCAGCGCAGAAGTCTGAGCAGGCGGCTCGCCGCGACAAAGAGATGCGCCAAGGACTCGTT
>CAYMFW010000307.1:0-4933 GCA_964389785.1 uncultured Planctomycetota bacterium | reverse complement strand
ATCACCAGATCCCGGGTGCCCTGCAGGGTGTTCTCAACGGCGTGACCCTCCGCGTCCCCGCGCTCAGGGAGCGCCCGGAGGATATACCGGCGCTGGCGGAGCACTTCCGGGCGATGTTCGCCGCCCGAATGGGCAAGAACGTCGAGGGCTTCACCGAGGAAACGGTGAACGCCCTCGCCCGATACGATTGGCCGGGAAACGTCCGCGAGCTCTCCAATGCCGTGGAACGCCTGGTGATCCTCTGCAGCGAGGGCCGGATCGAGAAGGAGCACCTGGCGCACGCCCTGCCGAATTCACCCGCTTCGGAGCCGGTTCCCTCGACGATCGAGGAGCTGAACGAGGCGAGGAGGAGAATCCGCGACAAGGCGGTGCTTCCGATCGAGAAGGCGTTCCTCCTGGAGGCGCTCCGGCGAAACGGCTACAACGTCACCCGGGCCGCGCAGGACACCGGCATGCAGCGCCCCAACCTCCAGGCCCTGCTCAAGAAGCACGGCCTGCGCATCAAGGACCTCGTCGGCAGATAAGAGGCGGGCACCGGGGTTCTGTCGAGCGGGTTCGTGGTTTGACGGACGGGCCGAAGGCCCTTCATTGGTCCGTCAAAGCGCGCCCTCGGAGGCGCCATTTCCCCATCCATGGCGCCGAGAATGAGCGAGGGGACAGCACGACTTCGCCCGCCGATGTTACGAGACCGGCATGACGGGTTCTTTCCCGTCCTTCTTCTCCCTCGACAGCGCCGGCTTGAACTCCGGCAGCGCGTTCCTCAGCGCCTCGCCTCCCCCCATGCCGAAATTCGACGGGAACACGCCGGTCGGGCAGATATCCATGCACTCCATGCAGTTCAGGCAGTCTTCCTTGAAAGTCGAATCAGGAATCCACGCCACCTCACGGTCCGTCCCCCTCCCGACGAAGCCGACGGCGTGCTCGCCCTTCACTTCGGCGCAGTACCGGACACACAGCCCGCACAGAATACAGGGCTGCATTATCTTGCGCCAGCGGGTCCCGTCCACCCCGTACTCGACCGCCAGCTCCTGGATTTCCCTGAGGTACGGCGCCTTGGCGAGGAACAGCTCGATGAGGAGCTTCCGCACCCTGACGACGCGATCCGATTTCGTCTGCACCTCCAGGCCTTCTTCTATCTCGTAGGCGCACGACGCCACCAGCCTGGACCGGGAACCTTTCTTGATCTCGACCAGGCACAGCCGGCACGCGCCATGGGGCTTCACGTCCTCGTGGTAGCACAGATGAGGAATCGAGACGCCGACGTGCCGGGCCACCTGCAGTATGGTCGCCCCCTTCTCCGCGCGCACTTCCCTGCCGTCGATCGTGAGCGTTATCTGGCCCATCACTCTCCCTCCTTTCCCGCGGAGGCGAGCGCCTCCGCTCCGCGCGCGGCCGTCCCCAGGGCGGGAGAGACCTTCCTCACCGCGTCGAACTTCGCCGGGCACGCCTGGAGGCACGCCCCGCACTTGATGCACTTCTCCTGGTCTATCACGTGGACCTTCTTCTTTTCCCCCTCGATGGCGTCAACCGGGCACGCCTTCCTGCAGCTCCCGCAGGCCTTGCACTTCGCCGCGTCGATCTCGTAGGAGATCAGCGCGCCGCACACCAGCGCCGGGCACCGCTTATCCCGTATGTGCGCCTCGTACTCGTCGCGGAAGTACCGGAGGGTGGAGAGCACCGGGTTCGCCGCGGTGGTGCCGAGCGCGCACAGCGCCCCCTCCGAAAGAAGCTCCCCGATATCCTCCAGAAACCCGATGTCATCCTCGTTCCCCCGCCCGGTCGTGATCCGCTCGAGTACGTCCAGCATCTCGGCCACGCCGTCCCTGCACGGCGTGCACTTCCCGCACGACTCCTCGGAAAGGAAGTTCACGAAGTACCGCGCCACGTCCACCATGCAGGAATTCTCGTCCATCACGATCATGCCCCCGGAGCCCATCATCGACCCCTGCGCCGTCAACGCGTCGAAGTCCACCGGCAGGTCGAGCATCTCCCCCGGCAGAACGCCTCCCGACGGCCCGCCGGTCTGCACCCCCTTGAATTTCCTGTCATCCAGGATGCCGCCGCCGATATCGAATATGATCTGGCGCAGCGTCGTCCCCATCGGAACCTCCACCAGACCGGTGTTCTTCACCTTCCCGACCAGAGAGAACACCTTCGTTCCCTTGCTGTTCTCCGTGCCGATTCCCTGGAACCACTCCGCCCCCTTCTCGATGATGCGGGGCACGTTGGCGTACGTCTCCACGTTATTCAGGTTGGTCGGTTTCTCGTTCAGTCCCTTGACGGAGGTGCGGGTGTACTTCAGCCGTGGCTCGCCCGCGCTGCCTTCGATAGCCGTCATCAGCGCGCTGGATTCGCCGGACACGAACGCGCCGGCACCCCGGTGCACCGACACGTCGAAGTCGAACCCCGATCCGAGGATGTTCCCGCCCAGGAGCCCGCGCTCCCTGGCCTGGTCGATCGCCTTCAGAATGTGTTCCGTCGCCATCGGGTATTCCTGCCGCACGTAGAAGAACCCCTGGTGCGCCCCTATCGCGTACCCGGCGATGATCAGTCCCTCCAGCACCAGGTGAGGGTTGCCCTCCAGCACGCTCCGATCCATGTATGCCCCGGGATCGCCTTCGTCCGCGTTCACCACCACGTACTTCACCGGGTCGTCCGCGTTCTTCGTGGTCTCCCACTTCACGCCGGCCGGAAACCCTCCCCCGCCCCGCCCGCGCAGGTTCGCCTTCTTGACCGTCTCCAGCACCTCTTCAGGCGACATCTCCAGCAGTGATTTCGTCAGCGCGGCGTATCCGCCGGCCGCGATGTAGTCCAGGATGTCGTTGGGATCGATCTTCAGGTTCTCCAGCATCACGAGAGGCATCTGTCCTTTGAAAATAGGAATCTCTTCCCGCTTCGACTTCTCCCCGCCCTGTTCGTCCCTCCAGACCAGCCGTTCGACAATCTTCCCCTGCTCCACAGTCTCCCCGACGATATCCGCCGCATCCTCTTCCTTTACGTCGAGATAGCAGATCATCTCCGGATGGATCAGAACAACCGGCTCTCTTTCGCAGAAGCCGTGACACCCCGTCTTCTTGATCAATACCTTATCCGACAGTCCTCTCGACTCGACCTCCTTTAGAAAACTCTGATATACCGTCTCGGCGCCCCTCGCGTCACCGCACGTCCCTCCGGAAACGGCCACCAGCGTCTTGCCCTCGGCGCCGGCCAGCGCCTCGCTTCTAAGCGCCTCGATATCGCCCGCACTCCTCAATGGTTTTGACATTTCTATTCCCTTCTCGATTCACCCGATGTTCAGGAGTTTCGCCAGCTCTTCCTGGCTCGGATTTGAGTAGTACTTCTCGTCAACGGTCATCACCGGTCCGAGCGCACAGCACCCGAGGCAGTTCACCGTCTCGAAGGTAAACTCCCCGTCTCCCGTGGTCTCTCCCGGCCGTACGCCCAGAAGAGAACCGATGCGACTCACCAGCAGCGGCGCCCCCCGCACGTGGCACGCGGTGCCGGTGCACACCTGGATCACATGCCTGCCCTTCGGCTCCAGGCTGAACGCCTTGTAGAACGTCGCCGCGTGGTATATCCGCGGCAGCGGTATCTCGAGCCGCTCGCTCAGCCCCACCAGCCACTCCGTCGGGAGATAGCCTTGAGTCTTCTGGATATCGAGAAGCATCTGGATGAGCGCACCGTCGGCCCTCCCGTATCGCTCCACCAGCTCGTCGATCTCCCTGTCCGCCGTTGCGATGTCTTCTGCCGTCGCCATTGCCGTGTTCTCCTTTCCTCCAGTCGTGCAATTCCAAGTCGCTACGTAAAAGCAATTCCCATGCCCGGCTTCCCCGTCACTGCCCGGCCTTCGTCTCCGGCCGCGGCAACGTGATGCCCCCCTGCCACATGGGAAGAAATGACTCCCGTCGACCGGGACATGGAAAGGGAATTCTAGGAGGAAAAGTGTATTTCGTCAAGCTTCAATGGTATTGCGGAACAATACACCGCGTGCTACGTCCGCCTTCCCCCGGTAAGCACCGCATACATGTCGCGGGCGGTCCTGCAGGAGAGAAGCGCCTCGCGGCCTCTGCCGCTCAGCGCGTGCCCCATCATGGACATGAACTGCATGTGCGGGGCCGTTCCGCTCTTCGGGGAGAGCGCCAGCACGATGATGCGCGCCGGCTCGCCGTCCAGGCACTCGAAATCCACCCCTTCCCTGTGCAGCCCCACCGCGCACACCAGTTGCTTCACCGCGTCGGTGCGGCCGTGAGGTATCGCGATGCCGTGCTGCATGCCCGTCGACATGCTCTTCTCCCTCTCCCACACCGACTCCCGCGCTTCATCGAAGTTGTCCATGAGCCCGAGCCGTTCGAGCGTCGTCAGCAGATCGTCGATCACCGCCTCCTTCGTCGCGCCCTTGAGCTTCGGCAGAAGCGCGCCGATGTCGAGGTACTTGGCCAGCCCCTCCTTCGCCCCGGGGGTCTCCATCTCACCCAACATCCTCTGGGCGAGCGCCTTCGCGTCTATCGGCTGGCGGAGGCCCGCTATCGTCCGTTCCAGATCGGCCACGACCTCGTACATCGCGGTGTTGATCAGATCCATTTCGTTCCCGCGACAGGAGAACGCGACGCCGGTCCCCTCACTGCGCAGGCCTATTATCATGTCTTCCTTCCGGAGCTGGTAGACCCGCCTGGTCCTGTCGACCAGATGGATGAAGAAGCCTTCCGAATCGAAGATGGAGAGCAGCTTGGACGTCAGCAGGTCCGCGATCTCGGGAGACGGGAAGGAGAATTCCGCCGTCTTCTCCTCGGTCCTCTCCAGCTGTCGTCTCGTCCCGGGCGCATCGTTCCTGAACAGGGATACCAGGATCGGCGGCGTCAGCAGCGTCGTCGTCATCATGAGTATCACCGGTATGCCGACGGTGATTTTTCTTGCGCCGTCCGGTGAAGAAGTG
>CAYMFW010000306.1:0-5109 GCA_964389785.1 uncultured Planctomycetota bacterium | reverse complement strand
CACGAACGAGCGCTTGTACCAGTCCAGGTGAACCCGCATCTGCGGGCATTCGCAGACGTCTATGGGAAAGGGTGACGCACCCGCGTAGAACCACTCGACTCCCTTCGCCCAGACACGGCCCCTGCTGAGCCCCCCGTAGCCCCGCATGTCGGCCGGGCGCTCGGGTTTGGGATCCAGGACCGTCTTCGAGTTCTCCCACTGGAACATCACGCCCGTGGGTTGTGATTTCACGTACACTCCCGATCCCGGGGTGAATTTCTTGTCCGTGCCGTACCAGCCGGCTTTCCCGTGCAGGAACACCTTCCCGTCCACGAGCCGCGCGCACTGGTTGAGGAAGTAGAGCTTCCCGTCCTCGTCGATGTTCGCGTCGAGAGTCTTGCCTCCCGGCACGGCCGCCGGCTCCGCCCTCACTTCGCCCGTGCGGTCGAACGTGAAGATGGTGCTTCCCATGGCGTCGACGCCCGGCCAGCGCTTGACGATGAAGAACTCCTCGCCCGTCTTCTGCCGCTCCTTCAGCTCTCTCATGAACTCCGCGTAGGCCGAGCCGTCCGCCGCAGAGACTCTTGCCCCGTCTCCCGAAGCCACCGCGCGCGCCCGGCGCCCGGCGTTCCTCGCGGACGCGGACTCCTCGGGCATGCTGGGCACGAACTCTATGTCGCGCACAACCGCGATGTCTCCCTGCATGTTCACCCCCATGCCCCAGGTCCAGGCATGGTGGTCCGTGCGGTAGAGCTTGATGGCCCCGAGCCAGCCGCGGCCCGTCTCTCCGTAGTCGTAGGGCACCTCGAGGAGCGCGTCGTAATCCTTCCGGCCGTGCGACGTGATTCTCTCGGTGCGGGAGGAGTCCAGGCGCCCCATACCGGAGGTGCGGGGGGAGTCCAGGCCGGAGGGGATGACGATGTGCAGGTAGCCGTGCTTGTCGTAGGCCATGTCGTCGGCCATATACGATCTGACGCTGGGGATGGGACCGAGGTATCTGCCCGAGGTGAGATCGAACAGGTGCTTCTTGCAGTACAGCACCCGTTCCCTGACCGGGTCGCAGACAACCTCGTCCTGCTCGTTCGCGAGCCAGCGGTGGTGGTAATTACCGGCGGCCTCCTTCTCCGCCTCCTTGTCGAAATCCATCACGAGATCGAGCTTATCCCCGTTCTCCTCCAGTATCTTCAGGGAATACGGCGTCGTGAGGGTCTCGCCGAAGTTCACGATCTGCTTCCCGACCGGGTCCAGACTCACCCAGAACCGGGGCCTGGGCGCCCACGAGTCGAGCGTCATCGAACTGAAATCGAGCTTCTCCCAGTGGCGCTGCCGGGCCAGGTCGGGAAACGGCGAGAAGGAGGTGAGCGCCGAGGTGGAACGGCCCTTTCTGACGGAGTGAGCCACGTACACCGTACCGGTCTTCTGATGGATCTGGATCAGCCGGGGGTTGGATATCTTGAGGGTTTTCAGATGCGTTCCCTCGGGCGAGAATATCTGCACCCGGTTGTTGCGCGTATCGGCGATGTAGACCCGTCCCTTCGGGTCGCACGCGACGCCGCCTGGATCGTTGAGGTGGGCGTTGTCGGAGCCCGGCTCGTTGAGGTTCCCGATGAATACCTCCGCCGGCTTGTCCTCGCCGGCGGGCGCGCGGTAGACCGCCGACTTGCTCTTGCCGAACCTGGTGCTGTTTCCGATGCCGGACAGGTAGAGGGTCTTGCCGTCGGGGGAGGCGGCGAGGAACGTGAATTCCCCGTACTCGCTCTTCAGCCAGATCCTGCCCTTCATCCCGTCCAGGTCGGTCGCGCCGTCCGTCGAGATCCAGTGCAGGATGGTGCCGTATCTCATCTTGTACCTGTCGGATCCGACCCCGGTGAAGTAGATTCGTCCGTTCGCGACCGCCGGCCGGCAGAGGTAGGTTCTGGATCCTTCCGCTCCCACGGGCATGAAGTATCCGTGGTGCAGTGTCGGCGGCGCGTCGGGGCCGTGGATGGAGCGGCGGCCGGGCTCGTACTCTATGAACGACATGCCGCCGAGCCTTTCGGCCGGGGTTCCGGCCGCGGGAGGGAAGATGGTACGCACGTAGCCGCCGTCGTGATCGAACTTGCGGACGCAGGACATGTGGGCGCCCTTTCCGAATACGTAGATGCCGCCTTCGTCGGCGGCGATGCCCCATACGTGACCCGGAATCGCCTTCGGGCTGGTGGGGCCGAGCGCCTTGTCGAACTCCGGCTTCAGGCCCAGCATCACCCTGACCTTCAGGTTGTCCGGCTCCTTCACGTAAACGTCCAGGTCGTCCTTCCCGTTCCAGTAGAGCTTCTGTTCCAGGGAATCCTTCTGGAACGGGGAGGGGGCGTTCTTTCCGAGCACGCCCGAGGCGAGGTGACGGATGACAACGCCTTTTCCGTCGATCATCGCGGCGGTGACGTCACAGTAGCCCTTCACCGCGAACGCGATCTCGTATTTGTCCTTGCCGACCAGGTGTATGGTCGGCTTCTTGGCGAACTCGAACACGTTCTCCCGCTCGGTGCACTGGGGGTCGTACGGTTTGGGGAAGTCCTCGGCCGCCGCGGGCGCGGCCGCGACGGCGGCGAGAGGCGCGGCGACGGTGAAAACGGCGATCAAGAGGGGCAAAACGGCGGAAATCGGATCTGCGCGTCTCATGTGTCCTCCTCGGTTTGTACCGGCGGATGCAGTCACCTCTAGAGGTATCCGCTGCAGCGCGTGGAAGGTTAACACGGGGGGCAGTCGGCTGTCATCCTCAGGCGTGAACGTCGCCGGAAACGTGACTCACATTCCGTTCTGTATTCGGGGCGGGCGAGTTGGTATACTCACCGCCCGATTTACGGGTCGAGGGTGGCTTGAAGTCTGCGCGAAATCTGCGGAAACCTGCTGGTGAAATATATGGAAGGGGAGGAAGAATGAGAACGACGATTATGAGGGGTGCGCTGCTGTGCGGCCTGTTGCTGTGCGCGGGTCTGTTTTTCGGCGCGGCCGAGGCGCGGGCTGATTCGCTGAATGTGCCGCTGACGGTGGAAGAGCCGGTCGGCGTGTCGCGGATGGACGGCGTGGTGAAGAGCGGCGTGCCGCTGCCCCAGGGCGTGGTGAAGGAGACGAGCGAGCTGCTGCTGGTGAGCGAGGCGGGGAAGAAGCAGGTGCCCTGCCAGTTCACCGTGCTGTCGAAGTGGCCCGACGAGAGCGTGAAGTGGGTGCTGGTCGATTTCTTCGCGGACGTGAATCCGAAGCAGAAGGCGGTCTACCGGCTGTGCAGTTCTCTGCCGGGGGGCTTCACCGCGCTCGGGAACGCGGCGGTGAAGGGAACGGTGACGGTGAAGGACGAGCCGAACGGGGTAACGCTGGACAGCGGCCCGCTTCAGATGACGATCAGCAAGCTCCGCGGGACGCTGTTCGACACGCTGAAGGTGAACGGCAAGGAAATCTTCGCGATCAGTCATCCGACGCGCGCCGTCATCAAGCTGGAGAACGATTCCCTGGCGTACACGAACCTGGGCAAGCCGGCGGCGGTGGAGGTGGAGGACGCCGGTCCGCTCCGCGCCTGCGTGAGGGTGGAGGGGCCGTTCTGCCACGGCCCGGGACAGCCGGTGCTCGGGGGGCGGACCAATTATACGTTGCGCGTAACCGCTTATGCGGGCAGGCCTTATGTGAAGCTCGATTTCACCTTCCGCCACGACGGCAGCTACAACAAGAGCAGCGGGTGGATCCGGTTCAAGTCGATCACCTTGGATTTTCCCTTCTCGGTGAATTCGGGCGTGTCCGCCTCCAAGTTCACCTGCGCGGCGGGGGATTTCGATCTGTCCAGTACGAAGGATGCGTCGATGGTGCAGTGGTTTGCGTATCCGAAGCGGAACCAACTGTCGTGGGACATAGCGAAGTCAGAGGTCGAAGAAAAGCGTGAGAAAGTTGCGGGGATGGAGAAGAAGGCTCAGAGCTTCTACTACCTGGTGAGCCAGAATGGGAAGATCGCATCAAAGGGAGAACGGGCGAAAGGTTGGGCGACAATATCGTCGAGGAATCAGCCAGTGGTGACTGCGATTGTAAGACGGTTCTGGCAGAACTTTCCTCGAGGCATCGCGGCAACGAACAAGGCGCTCTCGATTCCTCTTTGGCCGGAGGGCGGTTTCTGGCCGCGGATCAAGTTCTGCGCCGACCGCTCGACGTATCAGGCCGAAGGGTCGCGACAGAAGACGGCGGAAACTCTTCTCTGGTTCGGGACGATTCCTCAGGGAGCCGAGAAGGCCTTCGAAGCCTTTGAGTATCCTCTTATTGCGAGGGCCTCTATGAACTGGTATCGCGACACGAATGCCATCTGGCCCCTTGCATCGGTGGGGATTCCGGCAGACGGAGCGAAGACGCGAGAAGCTCTCGGGATGTACGACCGTCTTCAGGTAACGAGAGTTGACAAGGAAGCGGGTGATCCTGCGGGCTCGATCCGCACGTTCGGAGGGCAAGAGCTGCCTGATTGGTGGGGAAAGCAGTCGATCTTGAGCCTCCGGAACACTCTTCCTGACGTCTTCTACGGCTACATGAATTTTGGAGACCTGATATGGGGCTACGGGTACGTGTCTGTTTTCTATGATTGGACTTATGGCATGCTCGTTCAACATATCCGTACGGGTGACCGCAGGATGTTCGACGTTGCCTGTGATATGGCATCTCATCGATACGATATCGATCGCGGTTTCTGGGGGTGGCAGCACTACGAAAAGGGCCATCATGGGCACCGAGCGCGCATTGGAAGAGCACGTTATCGCAAAGGTTTCAAGCCGCATGCAAGTCATACTTGGTGCAGAGGACTGCTTCTGTATTGGGCTTTGACGGGGGACAAGCGGGCGTTCGAGGCGGCGAAGCTAAACGGGGACGCCTACTCCAAGATCCTCGACCGACAGAAGGACAAGTCCGTTGTGGTGATGCGGGAATTCCGCGTACCGGCTTGGGGTATCGAGGCATGTCTCGCCATGTACGAGTATCAGGGGGACAAGCATTACCTGGACAGCGCGAACGATATCTTCACGCGCACCCTTCTGGGCATGGAGGAGGAGAACGGTTCGAAGGGACACATCCTGAAGGATGGGAAACAATCCGCGCAATTCACAGCGTATGCCATGGAGCCTGTGG
>CAYMFW010000305.1:0-5141 GCA_964389785.1 uncultured Planctomycetota bacterium | reverse complement strand
GTATTTCGGGGCGGCAATCGGCGTTCAGTTTCTTGCGGCCTGCAAACGTGCAGGCGGACTTTCTCCGCCTCCTTTCTCCCGGGCTTCGACGATTTCGTTACCTCCACCGCCGCCGGGATAGCTACCTGGTCGAGACGACCTTTACCAGGGCGGGACTTTCACCCGCCGGAATCTGCCGCCTTATCACGGCACCCCTGGGCCGCTACACCAATTCGGCACCAAACGTGCGCCCGAAAGTCGATGGACTACTACACAGAAACCCTATCGATTCCTGCCTTCCCCCTCCTTGGGCTCCTTCTTCTTCAGGTAGCTGAGAAACATTGGATTGTCACCCCACGCCTTTCGGAGGATATGCTCTCGGACCGCGCTCAAGTCTACGTTGCCTTCCTCGATATATTCGACAAGGTTCGGATAGCTGTGGAATTGCGTCCTTGACCCGTCGGAAAAGGAGTACCCGCTCAGGGCCCTCAAGTAGGCATGTTGCTTCTCTTCCGTCTTCTTCGACATGGCATTCTTCAAATACGTGTCGAAGTAGGTCTGCCATCCGATCTTCTCGATTTCCTTCTTTCCGAAAGGGGTTTTCGCGAATGCGAAGAAGGCTTCCGCCGCGTTCTGAGGAACCTTCGCTGCAGTTATCAGGCCTTTCAGCATCTGACCCGTATCGTCATTCGCCGACGGCCAGTATGTTATGGTCCCCCATGCTCCCGGCCCGTGCCAAACATACGAGCTCCGACTATCCCCCAATTCGTCCCACGCGACAATATTCCGGACGATCTTTTCAATCAGCCCCGAGTCCTTCTTACCATTGACATCCTGAAGCGCCATGAGGGCCTGATGCATCAGTTGCCCTTCATTCACCCCCAGGTACTCACGCCGGAGCACAGGAAGGAGAAGCGCGTTCGTCTTCTGCTTTGGAGGAATGAACCCCTCACATGGATGGAACATCTCCCATCGAAAATGGCGCACCACGTCTGATTCGATGATATCGTCAGTCGTGATTTCATCGCCGAAGAGCTTCCAGAAACGCTCTCTGTTCTTTTTCCAGGCATTTCCTTTATGAGAAACGTACAGCACTCTCCACCAGACACCGAGACGGTCCACGGTCGAAAAGCGCTTGTCGGTCAGCAGGCGCTCCAATTCCGGGAGTGTGTAATGGCCGGTCGGGCAGGCTCCCCGGATGACGGCACGTGTGATATCAATATCATCCACCTGTAGGAGCTTTGAAACAAGCATGTCGTACTGGAAGCTTCGCATGTAGCAAGTGCTGCGGAACCCACCCATCCCCTCGATAGGCACCTTGTCGTGCACAAACCAATTGATGATGTCACGCTTTCTTCCTGTGAAGACCTGCAACCCGCTCCACACCTCCATCTCTGGGTTCCAGATGGTGTTGATGCCTTGCTCAAGGGGCCTGCCTCTAAGAGTGCACTTCTTGTCTATTTCCTCACAGTCCGCTTGAGTCATGACGATCTTTCTCGGAAAACCAGCCTCATCTGCTGCGGTGCGGCTAGCCGCGAGGATCACCACCGCCAGTTGCAGCGCAATCTGACAACCGTGAAGACACGTCTTCATAGTATATCTCCTATTGCTGGGGTGTGATCCACAGGATGACGTCCTCCATCTCGTGCGGACCCGCCCCGTTGTTCTTCCCTGTCACGACGCCGGGATGATGAAGGGAATCGGGGAGCTGGTGAAGGGCGCGAGGAGGCACGTTCTTCAGCCGTTTGTGCCGCGGGACGACCTTCCGGACCCGCGGTTCCGCGCGCTCGCCCGGCAGGAGGAGGACCTGTTGCGGTCCCTGGCGGGCGAGCTGCGACCCTTCGTGACGGAGGTACGCGTCCGCGGGGGCTAGTCCCACGGCTCTTCCAGCTCCAGAAGTCTGATATCTTCGAGATCCACGTCGCGACCGGCTGCCCGTTTGGACGAGATGAGGTCGTCCCTGCACACGACGTAGAAGTCCTGCCCGTTGTAGATCATCGTTTCCTTGCGGCTCCAGGCCGTGTCGAACTCGATACCCGGAGTGGACGTCTGAACGTCGATGCGCACGCGGTCCTCGAATATGGTGATCTCGTTCGCCAGCAGATCCTCGACCGTGGTCAGGGATGCCGTGCCGAGGCCGGCTTCGAGGAAGGCCTCCAGCAACCGCCGCGTGTTCTCGGGAGAGGCTTCTATGACCATGTCCAGGTCGAAGGTGGCTCTCGGGACCCCGTGAAGGATCGAGGCGACGCCTCCGATGACGAGGTACTTAACTTCGTGATGCTGTAAGGACTTGAATACGTCCTTCAATCGGTTCAACATGCTTCATGTCCTTGAGCCGCGGATTGACCTCCAGGGCCAGGTCCGTGAAAGAGCAGAGGATCTCCATGCGATCCCTGAGAGACAGAGACCTGAACCAGAGGGCCTTTGCCTCGGCTGTTTCGAACGCGCGGTCGTGTCGAACCGTCCCTTTCATAGACGTATTCTACCAGACTTCGGCGAATACGCCAAGATCCCGGCCGACGCGCTAAACCAGACACCCCGGTCCGTCGCTCATTAGTGCAATAGCGGGCATGGGTCCTGCAGGAGAGGGAGAACCGGCTATGTCGAGGAAGATTGCCTTCTGGATCGCGTGTGTTCTGGTGATCGCATTCGGAGCAGATCTCGCGGCAGGGGAGACGGCGGAAGTGGACCTGGGCGACATGGTGGTGACGGCGACGAAGTCGGCGAAGCCGCTCTTCGAGACGGCGAGCACCGTTGATGTCCTCACGGCGGATGATCTTCAGCTCAGATATCTCAGCCGGACCGTGCCGGAGTCCCTGAGGGAGATACCGGGCGTGATGGTGCAGTAGACGGGACACGGCCAAGGCTCTCCCTACATCAGGGGCTTCACCGGCTTCCGGGAACTCGACACCCAGCTATCTCTCCGCACTTGACGGCGCTTATCTTTCTGGGTCCGGCCACGTAGCATTGCGGTCCTTATCTGGCGGAGGGGGTGGGATTCGAACCCACGGTACCCCATTCAGGGTACGACGGCTTAGCAAGCCGTTGCTTTCGACCACTCAGCCACCCCTCCGGCGGCTCGCCGATCGGCGGGCGGCGTAAGGCCGCCCCTACAGAATATGGATCGCGGGGACAGGATACCAATTACGGGCAGAAGGTGCAACGGGAAGAAACTTGAAAATTTGAGAACGTCCCCGGGTGTTACATGCTGCTCATGATCTCGATGAGGGGCATGTAGAGCGCGATGACGATGAATCCGACGACGCCGCCCAGCCCGATAATGAGCATGGGCTCCAGAAGGCTCATCATGCCGCTCACCGCGGTGTCCACGTCGTCGTCGTAGACGTCCGCCACCTTCAGCAGCATCTTGTCGAGCTCGCCGGTTTCCTCCCCCACGTCGATCATGTTGACGACCATGTCGTCCACCACGCCGCTCTGTCCGAGCGGCTGGGCGATGCTCTCACCCTCGCGGATGCTGCCGTGCACCCGGTTGATGGCGCGGGCCATCACCGCGTTGCCGCTGGCGTCCTGCACGATGCTGAGCGCCTCGAGGATGGGCACGCCGGACGTGATGAGGGTGCCGAGCGTACGGGCGAACCGGCTGACCGTGGCCTTGCTGATGATGATGCCGACCAGCGGCATCTTCAACTTGACCAGGTCCAACGCATACCGGCCCGATTTGTTCAGTCCTATCAGCTTGATCGCGATGGCCGCCACGATGGGCGTGAACATGATGAGATACCAGTGATTGAGCAGCATGGTCGCCGTCCCGAGAAGGATCTTCGTCGCGATGGGAAGCTCGATCCCCAGCTCCTCGAACATCGCCTTGAACTGCGGTATGACGACGATCATGATGATGATCAGGATCAGCACGGCCGCGGAGATGACGAACGACGGGTACAGCATCGCGGCGACGATCTGCTTCTTCAGTTTCTGGGTCTTCTCGCGGAAGTCCGCCAGCCTCTCGAGAATGGTATCCAGCACACCGCCCGCCTCGCCGGCCTTCACCATGTTGACGTACAGCTTGTCGAACACCTTGGGATGCTTGCTCATGGCCTCGGAGAGGGAGCTTCCGCCTTCCACGTCGTCTCCCACGTCCATAAGCGCGTTCTTCAACACGCCCGCCTTCAACTGGCCCTCGAGAATCTTGATGCTTCGCACCACCGGCAGGCCGGCGTTGATGAGAATCGCCATCTGGCGGGTAAACGTGGTGAGATGCTTCTTGCTGACGCCGCCGAAGGAAGCCGATTTGGATTTCCTCTGGACCGCGTCCGCGGAGACCCGCCGCTCCTTGGCCTTCACCAGCGTGGGGAAGTACCCCATGCCGCGTATCTTGGTGACGGCTTCGTCGGGGCTCGCGGCTTCGACCTCGGACTTGAATTCCTGTCCCTTCGCATCAACCGCCGTGTAGGCAAATACCGCCATGTTCTCCCCCCCTCGTCCTGAGGGACAGGCACCTTCTACGACCTCGGCTGCGCCTCGGCCCGTAAAGGTGCCAGTCCCTTACTGGAGCTGGGTCTCCCTGATCACTTCCTCTATTGTAGTCGTCCCGTCGAATATCTTCAACAGGCCGCTCTCTCTCAGCGTCCGCATGCCGCGCTGGCGGGCCACGTCGCGCATGTGCTGGGTGGACGATTCGTCGATGATGAGCTGACGCAAGTCGTCGTCCAGCACCATCATCTCGAATATGCCGGTGCGGCCCCGGTAGCCGGTGTTGTTGCACGAGTCGCAGCCGCGGCCGTAATAGAATTTCTTGCCCTGCACATCCTCCTCGGACAGGCTCAGCTCCATCAGCATCTCCTCGGTCGGCTGGTACGCCTCCTTGCAGTGCTCGCAGATCACCCGCACAAGCCGCTCCGCGATGATGCACTCCAGCGTCGCCGCGATAAGGTACGGCTCCAGCCCGATCTCCAGGAGCCGGGTGACGGCCGAGGGCGCGTCGTTGGTGTGAAGCGTGCTGAACACCACGTGACCGGTGAGGGACGCCTGAATGGCGATCTGGCCCGTCACAAGGTCACGGATCTCGCCGACGAGGATCTTGTCGGGGTCCTGGCGCAGGATGCTTCGCAGACAGCTGGCGAACGTCACGCCGATCTCCTCGTTGATCTGCACCTGCATGATGCCGTCCAGGTCGTACTCCACCGGGTCCTCGGTGGTGATGA
>CAYMFW010000304.1:0-5152 GCA_964389785.1 uncultured Planctomycetota bacterium | reverse complement strand
TCCCTTCCCGTTGGATACAGTCGTCGGCAGGCTTAATGAACTGAACACAGAGATGGTGCAAGGCGCACGAGGGTTGAAGCAAGGCGACTTCCACGGGCAATTCAGCCGTCTTCTTGTTCGTGTAGGGACGAAGCTTAACGACAAACGGTATGGATTTCTGTTTCAGGCGCCTGCCGGTTTGCACACTTATGAGGCTTTCCACACGTTAGCGGGGCAACTTCTGGATTTCACGGATGAGAGGACGAAGATTAAGGTTATCGACTTCTCAGAAGTACCGGCAGATGCGTTGCCTATCATGTTAGGGATAGTTGCACGTCTCGTTTACTATCTGCAGTTCTGGATGCCGAAAGAGAAACGACACCCCGTAGCTTTGGTCTGTGACGAAGCGCATATCTATCTGCCTCGTGACGGCGGAAACCCGAACGAGGAACGTGCCATCGCCTGCTTTGAGAAGGTGGCGAAGGAGGGCCGCAAGTACGGGGTCTCCCTGGTGGTGGTTAGTCAACGGCCTTCCGACGTGAATGCTACGATTCTCAGTCAATGTAACAACGTCGTGGCCCTTCGCCTAACGAACAGCAGTGACCAGTCGGTTGTTAACAGGCTCATGCCCGAGAGTCTGACGGCCTTGCTTGAGATGCTGCCTATTCTGGACGTGGGCGAGGCTCTCGTTGTGGGGGATGCTGTATTGCTGCCGAGTCGCATTCGCATGAATCCACCCGAGGAAAAGCCGATAAGTGCGACAATCGACTTCTGGACTGAGTGGAATAAAGAGGGCCGAGAACCGGATTGGAGGCTGGCTGCTGAGAACATGCGACGACAGCGGAGGCGGTCTTCATGAGGCGGCGCCCACACGGCGTGAATTTGGACGATGGCGCGGCTCTGTCAACAGATGAAGAATTCCGCCTGCTGTTCGTTGACGGCCGCCCTGAAGCGCGGAGCACACTCCGGGATTGGCTTACCAACGATGAGTGCGATTCACTTCTCTTTGGCGGGCAGATTGGCACGGGCAAGACAACGCTCTTAAACAAGCTGTTGGCTGAATATCCCGAAGACCCGATTATTCGCATGCGGTTCGACACGGATTGTATTGATGCTACAGAGGGTGGGTATGTGCTTCTTGTACTTGGGCAAGTCTTGCTTGCGTGTGTTGATCGGGGCGTCGAGCCGGACGGGTGCGGCGTAACGGTTGGAGATTTCGCTGCGCTTGGTGCGTTCGATTGGAGAGAACTGGCGCAGGTTCTGACGATGCCACCAGAGAATCTGACGCTCGCGAGCAAGTTGCGTGAGGTCGCTGCACTGGCAACTGTAAATGCTGCACAGGTTCGTAGGGCCGTCAGCGATCTCGTCAGACGACTCGGCGAGCGTATGAAGCGCCAGCCTGTTCTCGTGGCCGATGGTGTGGACAAGTTCAGCCCGGCGACTTCTGACTACTACTCGTTGAAGAATACTCTCGCATTCCTGGCGAGCCAGAAGACCCTTTTTGAAGTGAATGCCGTGCACCTGTTCTTGGAACAGGACTTTGGTATGGGTATTTCGAAGCTGTTTGTCGGAGGCGTCGCAGATGAGATTATGAGGGATGTCTTCGTTAGACGGTTGGGTTCATACGCCTCGCTCTATCACGAAGCTTTCACGAGCCTTGTCAAGCATGCGGGAGGAAATATTCGTCAGGGATTGCGACTCTTGAACGCGTATTACTATCGGCGGACATCGAAACGTGATGAATGCTCAGCTGCATTAGCGTTGGCGCTCCACAGGGTTTGTAGTGACCTCCTGAGTGTACCTTTCGGACACTTCCCGGCGGATGTTCTTTCAGTGGTCAAGAAAGACGGGTATATTGAGGGGAGTCTCTTGAGGGACCAAGTGACAGCGGCGGGGGCTAATGAGGCGGTTTATCGGAATTGGTTGCTTCTTGATACTGAGCCATCTATTGACGCCCCGTCGCGGTGGCCTGCATTGGTCAATCCTCTGATCGCCACAGCAATCAATTGGAAGCCCGGTGCTGCTCGCACGCCGGAGGAGGAAGCGGTCCGGAAGTGGGCGCGCGATCATCACATCAGTCCTTTGGGCCTAAATGTTCCCGTCGACGCCCATGGGGAACCGGATTGGGGAAGTTTCTGGAAAGAAATTGAATCATCGAGTTCATCAGAAGAAGATGTCCTTAGCATCCTGCGCTTGCTTGAGGCAATTGGGGCTGGCTTGTTTGGATTAGAGAGACAGGATCGTATTATCGTCGCCTATACGAAACGCAGCAACCTGGATGCGGTACGTGACTTCCTCGTCGGCAAAGCAAATACTTATGGCTTCTTCCCATGTGAGGAAATTGTTCTCGTAGGAGGTGCGGGGCGGCAGCCCGTTCAGGAGTTGCTGATACGTTTGGCGAAGCGCGATCCAAATCGAATCTACTCCGTCGACGTCACGGGGGGGTGGACGGACGAGCAGCTTCGGGACCTGGAACACCGGCGGGATCTGTTTGATGACCTTCAGATGCTTTGGTGGATTCAAGAGGAATCGCTAAAGCGATACCTCGGTTTTTGGCAGCAACTCCGTCAATTATTTCGAATCTACCGGCTAGAAGACGAGTTGTGGCGCGGTATCACACCCGAGGAAATAGAAGCCGATATCGACGTGATCAATAGCCTTTCTTCTGAACGAGATCCCGAGGGGGCCCATCGCCTGCGGAGCGTGCTCGATTTTCTGCGTAGCCGCGGGGGGGCACCATGACGACGCAGGAAAGGAAACGGCTGGGCTTGCTTTGGGAGGCTATAGAACTGAAGTTGTTCAAGCCTGCGAGTGAGGCAGCCCAACGAAGGTGGTGTGCTTGTTTCGTGAGGTCGCTTGCCGATTTTTGGGAGGTGGAACCTCCATCTGTTGGTTCGACATTTCCGAAGGCAATAGTCAATCTGCCCGTGCCAGAGTTTGCCATCGAATACGATCTGTCAAACTGGGACGGCAGTCAACGCCGAGCTTCCGTGCGTATGCTGTTTGGGCAGCAGGAGGTTGCATGTCATCACATGGACCATGCCTTTGACGACAGAATTGCCGTATATGATCCTCCGCCTGGGAGTGTGCTTGTTCTCTATCCGAACATGAGATCGCGTACGGATGATCTGTTTGGAGACATTTGCTGGGTTCTTGACCGATTCGTCGTTCATCCCTGTGCCCATCTGCACCCTGGCCCTGGGATTTTCACTTGTCTGGCTATTGAGGATGATGCCTTTTGCGAGTCTATGCATGAAATGAGGCTGGGGGTTGGCCTAACGAATCCCTTTGCTGCACTCTTTCAGTATCGTCTGAACTTCGTGCTTCGCAAGACGCCTTGGGAAACCAAAGCGGCCAAGGAAGCGGAACGTAACCGCGTGGCAGCCATATTGCGAGATGCAATCTTGGGTGACAGGGCGCCCCAAGGCGTGGCGGCAGGGGAGCTTTTTGGGTGCATGAGGTAATCAGTGGCAAGACGAAACGATAAGACGAAGGCCGAGTGGCTGACTGAGGAGGTTGCCAAGGCAGTGGGTGCCGGCAAGGCATGGGCCAGCGATACTGTCGATTTCTCGAATCCGGGCCGTCCACCAACGTGCATTGAGGTGGATTTTCCTATCATTCCTGTCAACCAGATTGCAGCCATCGAAGGCAATGCAGGGAAGCCCATCTATCAGATGTCGAAGTGGTGGGCGCGGCGCAGGAGTAGCGTGTTCCGTTCCATGCTCATCGCCGCTGCGACGAAGGCACCGGACGATCCTTCTGAAGCGGCCAAGCGGGTGTGGGATGCGTATTACGGCAACCACCAGAAGAAAGGATCGTTCAAGCATCTGAAGGTGGCTGACATCTTTATGGGCGGTGGGACTACGGTGGTCGAAGGCTCTCGCCTCGGCATGCAGATGTACGGCAATGACCTCAATCCCGTGGCCTGGTTTGTGGTCAAGAACGAGATGGCAAGAGTGGACAAGGACGAGGTCGAAAAGCTGCTGGCGGACATCGAGGACGAGGTCAAGCCGCAGATCATGCCTTTCTACACCTGCAGCTGCCCGCGTGGTCACAAGGGCAAGTGGACCGAAGTATCGACAAAGAAAATCATGGGTGACAAGTTTGATCCGCTGTCTCTAACGCCCAACGAACGTGGAAAGTATCGCTACGAGGGACCGGAGGTAATATATGTATTCTGGGCGAAGCATGGTCCGTGCTCGGTGACGGGTTGCGGTCACCGTACGCCCATCATGACCAATCCGGTTATGGCTGTGAAAACGCTTTCTGTTAAGTACTGGGTTGTCAGCTGTAAGCACTGCGGCGAAGAATTCGACCTTGAAGAACATGAGCCACGGATGGCCCCTGGTGTGCCGCTGATAGTCGCAGAGTTAGAACGTCCGTTTACAGTTCTGTGCGAAGCCAAGGGCTTTATGGACGATGACATGGCCGGCTGCCCGGCGTGCAAAAAGAAGACCAAGGTTGCTAAGCGCGGAAAGCCCAAGAAGAAGAAGGTCGATCTGGCGCTTCTGGTCCACCCCGACTGGCTCAAGGGTGAGGCGAACGAAGACGGAAAAGGACGGCCGTACGGCGGCAGCGCAGACGATTCCGTGGAGGACACGATCCGCTGGAATCGGACCCGGGCCAAGAGATGTCGTTTGGTTGAAGTGCGTGGAAAGTTGCCGGATAAAGTCACGTGCCCAGAGACCGGCGTAACCTTCAAGACTGGTAAGGATGGCGGAACTGTCCCTACCAAGAGTAACTTTGTTTGCATGGCGGAAACCTGTGGTCGCAAGCAGGATGTCTTGGCCTCGGTCAAGGCCTCGGGCAAGAATGGACCAGTTGCCATGTACGCCATCCAGGGATACTGCCCGGAATGTGACAAGGAGAACCAGCTTTACGGCGGCAGGTTCTTTACACCGGTCACCGACACGTCTACCTATGATGCTGCCCTGCGCGAATGGGATGCAAGGAAAGAGGCAGACATGAAGGACTACTGGCCGCGAAGCGAGGTGCCTTACGGATTCATGACCGGCATCGCCAATGGGGACATCCGGGAAGGACATGGGTTTACCCATTGGTGGAAGATGTTTAATCCGAGGCAATTGATCTCGTTGCCGTTGATTCTGAAAGCGATTGTCAGCTCGCAAGATAGCTGGAATTCCAGGGAATTCATACTTGGAGCATTTCAGCA
>CAYMFW010000303.1:0-5236 GCA_964389785.1 uncultured Planctomycetota bacterium | reverse complement strand
CCGGACGGCTTCACGCCGCCCTCTTTCTCATTCTGGAGACGGTCCAGAGACTGCGCGACCTGGAGACGGCGGGAGCGTGGACGAGCTGGTGAGGGTGAAGGGGATAGGGGAGAAGAGCCTAGGGAAGATGAAGCACCAGATGATGGTGAAATAGCCCTTGACATCCCTCCTGCATGTTGTTACAAAATGTCGGTACTTATTGATAACTACCGACATTTTGTAACAGGTGGGCTATGCGACGAACAAGAGAGCAGAAGGTTGTGGAGGCAGTCCGGAAGTCCGGGATTCTGCGTCCGAGAGACCTGGATAAGCATAACATACCCCGGGTGTATCTACAGAGGCTGACAGACAGAGGAATCCTGGAGCGCGTGGCTTGGGGTCTGTACAGGCTTCCGGGATCGGACGTGAGCGAACACCACACGCTTGCGGAAGTTGGGAAGAAGAACCCCAAGTCTGTCATATGTCTCCTTTCCGCGCTGTCTTTTCATGAGCTCACTACACAAAATCCTTTCCAGGTCTGGATTGCCCTCGACCCGAAGGCTCGAATGCCAAGAACAGCCACTGCCAGACTTCGCGTTGTGCGCTTTTCCGGAGCGGCGCTGCGTGAGGGGGTGGAGACCCATACGATCGAAGGCGTGAAGGTTAGGGTGTATAGCATTCCGAAAACCGTTGCGGACTGTTTTAAGTACCGGAACAAGATCGGGCTGGATGTAGCCATCGAAGCGCTTCGGGATTCCATCAGAAAACGACGCTGCACAAGAGACGATATCCGCAGGTACGCTCGTGTGTGCCGGGTCGCGGCGGTGATGAGGCCGTACATGGAGTCGCTGTGACGAGGCAGGTGAAGAACGTTTCGGCTTCGATTCGCCAGAAGCTTCTGAGCTATGCTCACGAACACAAGACAGGGTTTCAGCAGATTCTTCAGCGGTTCTGTGCGGAAAGGCTTCTCTATCGGCTCGGAGTTTCGGATGAGGCGTCCTCGTTTGTGCTGAAGGGTGCTTCTCTCTTTCTCGTGTGGACCGGTGATTTCTACCGACCTACGAAAGATGTGGACTTCCTCGCCCACGGGTCTAGTCGGCTGGCCGATGTGAGCGAAGCATTTCAGAAGATCTGTGAGGTCCCTTTCGAGCCGGACGGGGTGGAGTTTCTCAAAGAGACCGTCGAGGCAGAAGAGATACGAGAGGAGCAGGAGTACGAGGGGGTTCGGGTGACGCTGGACGCACGTCTGGGGACCGCGCGAGTGAAGCTGCAGGCAGACGTGGGATTCGGCGACTGCGTTGTGCCGAAGTCAGAGAAGACAGAATTCCCGACGATTCTCGATCTCGAGGCCCCCAATCTGGAGGTGTACTCCAGGGAGTCGACCGTGGCCGAGAAGTACGAGGCAATGGTGAGGTACGGAATCGACAACAGCCGGATGAA
Source organism: uncultured Planctomycetota bacterium (assembly GCA_964389785.1). Taxonomy (GTDB): domain Bacteria; phylum Planctomycetota; class CAYMFW01; order CAYMFW01; family CAYMFW01; genus CAYMFW01. The sequence goes on along the minus strand of CAYMFW010000303.1, from coordinate 3,817 downwards.
GGACTTCTACGACATCTGGGTCATGGCTCGAGAGTTCTCGTTCGATGGGTGCACGCTTGCTGATGCCATACGTGGCACATTCGAACGTCGGAAGACAGAGGTGCCGCAGACGGTCCCGGTCGCGTTGACGTCAGAGTTTGTCGAGAGCACCCTCAAGCAGACGCAATGGAAGGCATTTCTGAATCGAGGGGAATTCAAGGTGCTCGAACGGGATCTAGGCAAGGTGGTGGAGGCGATTGCCTCCTTCCTGACGCCTCCCACAGAAGCGCTGGCGGCAGGTCTGGCTTTTGGGGAGTCTTGGGAGCCCAGGGGACCGTGGTCTTGAGTCGAGTCCCACAGCTCCTGGCGGGCGTGTGCGCGATGATGTCGGCGGTCGCTCTGTGCGCGCCCGGGGCGGCCGACTGCTTCGCCGTCGTGGTGGGCAAGGACGCCTCGGCCGACGGCGCGGTGCTGGTGGGGCATAACGAGCAGAATTCCGGACGGCGGTTTCTGAATCTTCGCAAGGTCCCCCGGATGAAGCATAAGGACGGGGAGACGGTACCGCTTCTCGGCGGGGCAAAGGTGCTGCAGGTGAAGGAGTCGTACGGGTTTCTCTGGTGCGAGAATCCCGGCTGCACCTTCGGCGACTCCTGCATCAACGAATGGGGCGTGGCGGTGGTCAGCAACCAGTGCAGCGGCCGTAAGGGCGGGGCGGCCGGCCGGGTGACCAAGGGCGGGATTTCATACATGCTCCGCCGCCTGATCGTGGAACGCGCGCGAACGGCGAGGGAGGGGATAGAGGTTGCCGATGAGCTGATCTCGCAGGTGGGATATCCCGCGTGGCGGACCCTGATTATCGCGGATCCGAACGAGGCGTGGCTGTTCTCGATGGTGCGGGGCAGGCATTGGGCGGCGCAGCGGGTGTCCGACGACCAGGTGGTCCTGCTCCCCAATATCTACCTCATCGGTGAGGTGCGCCTGGAGGATCAGGACAACTTCCTCGCGTCCGCCGGACTTGTGGAGCATGCGGTGAAGCAGGGATGGTACGACCGGGCCGGGGGCAAGCCGTTCAGCTTCTGTGAGGCGTACGCGGCGCCGCGGAGGCGCCGGATGGACAGTCGTCAGTGGCGCGGTCAGTGTCTGGTGACGGGAAAGCACATCGAGACGGGCCCCGACCGGCAGCTGCCGTTTTCGGTGAAGCCCGCCGGCAAGATGGGGGTGGGGGACGTTATCACCATCCTGCGCTATCACGGCGCCGGGGGGCTGTGCTCGAGCGGGACACAGGAGGCCGCCGTCTTCCAGCTTCGGGGAAACGTGCCGCCGGACATCGGGTGCGTCTACTGGCGCACGTCCGGTGAGCCGTGCACGAGCGTGCTTACGCCCTGGTATGTGGGTATCACGGAGACCCCGCGAGAGTACTATCGGGCCGCGGACCTGGCGGAGAATCTGACGCTTCTGCATCACTTCTCCCAGTCGCCCGAGAAGTTCAAGCCCGATAAGAAACACGCCTGGTGGGTCTTCAAGAAACTGCAGGACCAGGTGAACGGCGACCGGGGGAAGCGGCTGGGGGTCGTCCGGAAGGTCTGGGACGGAGTGGAGGCGAAGCTGTTCGCGGAGCAGGCGGCCGTGGAGAAGAAGGCGGCGGAACTGTACCTGACGGACAAGCCGGCCGCGCGGGCCTATCTGACGAAGTACTGCAGTAAGGTGGCGCTCGACGCGGTGGGGAAGGCGCGGGAGCTGGCGAAGCAATTGGAGTGACGGGTTACAGAGGAGGCAGATCCCATGGCCACTACCCTACAAGGCATCCCACTGCTGCTGTGGGCTGAGAAGCTGTGCTCGCTCAGTCCCTCTTATTTGCCCTAACCTTCTGCTCTTCTTTCGCAAGCCATTCTTTGGCTTTGGCAACAAAAGCCCGAAGGCTTGGAGCCGACTTGATGCTGACCCCTTCCATATCCAGTTCCGTTATCTTGGCCAGTGTTTCAACCATAGCCTTCATGAATTCGTCAAAGGCTATCTGCGTTTCGGACCCGCCGCTATGTCCGAGTCCGATAAGACGATCCATTTCGCGAATGACTCTCTTGGCGATTTCCTTGTCGCCGGGCTGGGCAAGGTCGCGGATAGCTTTCATGGCATATTGTCGAATCACAGGACTCTTTCCTTCCAGAGCATCCATCAGCACCTCTGATGCGCGCAAATCGCAAAAGAGATCCACGGCTTTGTTGGCTTCTGCAGCATCCATTCCGCGAAGAGCTGGGTACAGCTTCAGACAAGCTTCCTTCAAGAATTGCGATCGGAGCTTCGAGATGAGCCTATTGAGGGGACCTGGGAGCTTGGGGTCGTTGACGTCTTTAGCCAGGCATACGATCCCCATTGCCAGAGAACCTAAAACAATGACCAGTAATAGGACACGTCTCATATTGCCACCCCTCCAACTATGACCGACCAGGCAATTCCAGGGATGAGCATCGAAAGCAGCCCATCACCATCCCTCGTTCCCTTTCCCTGAATCTGAGAACGATCCATTGTCAATCCACAAGACGGCGTTCTTAACGTTGTCGCCATTGTAGTCCTTGTCGTCCGCGGCTTCATCTGCTTTCTTCAGCTTCGCATGGAACCGCCAAGAGTACTCCTCCTTGCGATCACATATCATAACCCATGTCCCCTCAATACACAGGCGAAGGAATTCCTCAAAGTGAAGGCGGAACTCTATGGTGTCTCCAACTTGCCCGCCATCGTTCCTGACGTGAATCTTAGGGTCATCCTCCGCCGATACTCGCCCAAGGCCATCAGGCACGTTCTTTTCATCAGCTGTCCATGCGTCATCGTTGCCTATCAGTAGATCGGCTGGGAAATCCTCCGGTATCCTTTCGGCTGCAGGAAGGTTGTCGTAGATCTTCCCCGCACAGTTCTGGAACCACTCGGATCCCACACTTGGCGAAAGCGCCTTCACTTTTATGCGCCGCGACATATCCCAAGGATAGTCTGCGCCCGTCTTGATATCAAGGCCACTGATAATGTGAAGGTGACCAGCACCCGGAACGATACTTTGGTTGCCGAAATCTGGCCGGTCCGGGTCAATCCCAATGGAGGCTGGCTCTATCGTGAACGTAGACTTCCACTTCACGGTGACCCACCCGGCCATGCCCTTCTGAGGCGGGTTGTGTCGGTCCACAATTTCTATATACTTCACCTCCACGTTCTTCACTTTTTCCAACTTCCCGGTGGCCCAGATGACCCATACCCTCATTTCTTGACAGACACCGTTCGTGCCTTTGAGTCTTATCTCCACCTCATGCTTTGCGGGGGTATCCTTCGGAATCTTCGCCTTGAGGGGATTATCGGGGTCTTGACTTGCCCCTTCCCACTCTATCGCTTCGCGAGCCTCAGGCGTATCGGGAGTTACGGTTGCCGTCAACGTCACCCAGTCGTTATAAGCACCCTTCGGCGTCACAAAATGGATAATATCCTGATTGCCAGCGGCCTGGGTTATCTCTGTGGCCCCGTCCACCGTAACAGAATCCACCCTAAGGAGCCCGACTATGTTGCAGCTCCTGGAGACTTCTCTGACGCCTGATTTCGACTTGACCACAACAGTCGCAATCAGCTGTTGGCTGCCATACGTGTCAATATACATTACTTCGCCAGGGTTCTTCTTGGTGCTCTCCTCGATGGTGAAGATGTTTTCATGTGACGCCCACCCTCTGAGCCAGGGAGTCGCCTGATGCATGTAGTATGCTCTCGTCTTTGTGGGCTTGTCCGGGACAGCGATATCGTCAATCACAGCATAAAAGGATTCCAATGGTGGTATGGCTCCCCATTCCCGGTAGTGCTCATCGCC
>CAYMFW010000302.1:3200-5297 GCA_964389785.1 uncultured Planctomycetota bacterium | reverse complement strand
CAGTTTTCCCCTCGCCAGGGCGACCTCCTGCTTGACCTAAAGCCCGAAGGGCATCAGTTTACCAAGCTGAGAGAATACATTCTGGCAGACCTCACCGAAGGGCTGCAGCAGCACACATTGACTGCTTTCTGGCACTATTTGCTCCTCCTTGAGATTGCGAACAAGTTGATCGAACGTGAGAGAAACACGGCGTATCACGGACCCGAATCTCTTGCTCGTTTTCAGGAGCTGAAAACTGTGTACGATGCTCATGTTAAAGGAGAAGGCGATTTCTCCGAACGTCTCATGGATCTGGTTGGCCATGTAATTGAATGTTTCCCGGAAACGGCAACGGGGGCGATTCGCACGCCCGATATAACACGCGCAATCTACAAAGACGACATCACATCCTTGGAGAAGCTGGTCCTGCAGCACCTTGAGCCGATCGGGGGCCTCTGGATTCTTTTCGACAACATAGACAAAGGATTTCCGACGCAGGGATTGTGCAACGAAGACGTCTCGATCGTCCGCAGCCTTATTGCTGCAATGCGCAAACTTCAGACTGGATTCGAGAGAAGAAACATCGAGTGCTCCGGCATTGTATTCATACGAAGAGATGTCTATGACCACCTGATTGACCACACATCAGACAGAGGCAAGGAACCTTACGTAAGTCTTGATTGGTCTGATGAAGACCTACTGAAACAACTGCTCGCCCTTCGCTTCAGACATGAAGCCCCAGAACTTTCAGGAGACTTCGAGAGCGTTTGGTCGCAACTCTTTGATCCTCATGTTGGAGGCGAAAGCTCGTTTCGCTACATAGCATCCCGCACCTTCTTGCGCCCAAGAGATATCCTCAACTTTGTCCGGAAATGCATTCAAGTTGCCGTTAGCAGAAACCATAACAGGGTCGAGCAAGACGATATCCTCACGGCGGAAAGGGAATTCTCCGAAGACATGTTGAATGAACTACGTTATGAAGTGAGGGATGTCTTTCCCAAGCTTCCTGATCCGATATTGGCGTTTGTTGGAGCAGACACCGTTTTGACTCAAGAAGATGTAGATATTACCTTGGTCGAAGGCGGCGTTCCAGAGGCCGATGTTGCTACAGTTAGACAGCTGCTCCTGTGGTTTTCGTTCTTGGGCATTGTCAAGGATGACGAAGAACGGTTCTCATACGACTTCCTCTACAACATGGACAAGGTCAGCGCTCTTGTAGAAAGCCTAGATGCCAACCGACCAATCTACGTCATTCATCCAGCGTTCAGGAAAGCTCTTGAGCTCTAGCTACAAGATTCGAACGCACCGAGAGCGAGAACGGCCATGATAGACTACGATCAACTCTATCGATGTCTCGGGATTGATGAGCATCTTGCGGCAGGGTTCTTCATCGTCTTTTCTCGATTCGAGTACGCTCTCAAGCGTACACCTGGATACGCCAGCGAAAGCACTAATGATGTTCGTCCCGATTGGGATAAGTTTGCCAACGATCATGACGCCCGTTTCGATCGCGGGCGAACCGACGAGCTGGAAACTGCTGTCGATTACCTTCTGAATAATCCTCCCGAGAAGCAGGTCCTTTCCGATGGCGTCCTGGGATGGAAACCCGTCCCCGGAGAAAACGTTCCCCTCCTGAGACAACTCCTCTGCGTAGTCAGAAGGGTGCGGAACAATCTCTTTCATGGCGGCAAGTTCCCTCCTCCATTTGGACCTGTCGCCGAACCTGGAAGGAACAGCGCCCTCCTGCAAAGCTGCGTAATCGTCTTAGAGGAAAGCCTTTCTCTCAGCAGGAGAGTGAAAGCCAATTTCCATGAACACGACTAACCCATTGCCCTCACACGGCCCGGGCAATGGGTCAAAGATTATTCTCTCTCTCGGCCTCATTCTGCTCCTCGTCACCTCAGCGCTCCGGACGCCGTCCGCCGGCGCGGAGGACCTGCAGAAGGTCCCGCGGGACCTTCCGCACTGGTATCTGCATCCCCGGCCGCAGTCGCTGACGGCCGGAACGGCGGCGATGCCGGTCGAAGGCACGTCGATCTTCATCCCGGACGGCTCGCACGAGAAGGTGCGCGTCATCGCGCAGTACCTGAAGCGCCGGATGAAGCTGTACTTCGGGGT
>CAYMFW010000302.1:0-3100 GCA_964389785.1 uncultured Planctomycetota bacterium | reverse complement strand
TGGAAGGAACCGGTGAGCTACGCGGAACGGGCGCTCATCCTCGGCGGAGAGCTGAAGTACAACATGTACTGCATCCAGGTCAGCCCGGCGACGGGGGTGTTCCGTTATCGTCCCGAGCTGCCCGCCATGAAAACCAGGGTACGGAACCCCGATGGCAAGCTGGTCACCGCGCCTCCGATGACGCCCGACCGGTACCGGAAGGAGATCGTCGATCTCGCGCGGTCGACCGGGATCGAGGTGGTGCCGATGCTCAATCTCTCGCAGGGACACGCTCGCAACCTCGCGCCGTACCTGTTCTATCGCGACAACCAGGACTACTTCGAGACGGTGGACGAGATGCTCGAGGAGCTGCTGGAGCTGTTCAACCCGAGGACATTTCACCTCGGTATGGACGAGGAACTGTTCACGGAGAAGATGCACGCCTATCCGTCGCGGACCATGGAGGAGTTCCAGGCGGCCGTGGTGAGGTTCTCGCGGTACCTGCGGCGGCGGGGCGTGTCTCCGATGATGTGGGCGGATGTGGTGTACAGTTCCGCCGAGATGAGAATGGACTACTATGAGTACATGAAGCGTTTCCCGCGGGATCTCGTGCTCGTGCCCTGGCCGTACTATCCCTACAAGTTCCCGGAGGTGGATCACCTGGCCAGGACGGGGCTGCGGACGATTTCCGCGGGTTACTGGGGACACTGCATGCCGCTGGCGAAGCACGTCTCCGAGCTCCGCAAGACGCACCCGAACGTGGACGGCCTGATGGGAACGATGTGGAAGGGACTGAACGAGCAGAGGAGGAAACTCTGGCGGTTCGCGCCTACGATGTGGAACCACGAGACGCAGACCGGCCCGCCTGATGTCGAGCAGCGCGCGCGCATGTGGAAGGCAAAGGAGCCGTTCCGGCGGCCGATTGACCCGACGCCGATGGGGCTGGAGGTCCTGCTGGTGCCCGATCCGCCCGGGGACGTGGACGATGCGATGAAGCGGCTGGCCGATCCGAAGTGGGAGGTCTGGCCGCCGGCGCGCGAGCAGCTGGTGGTCTGCGGTCCACCGGTGGCGCCGAAGCTGCTTCGGGCGATGGCGGACGCGAAGGGAGAGCTTCGCGAGCGGATAGAGGGCGTGCTGGCGCGGATCGCGCGGGATGCACGGCAGGGCGAGACGCTGGGCGAGCTGGACTACGGCGCGGTGGCGCCCTGGCTGGAGCACGACGAGGCCGATGTCCGCGGGATCGCGGCGGAGGTGCTGGCTTCCGCGGCGAACGGTGCCGCGCGAGGCCCCGTGGTGGAGGGCCTCGACGACGCGAAGAGCTTCGCCGCCTGCGCGCGGGCGCTGACGATGGTGAACGACAGGGTGGGCGCGCCGAAGCTGCTGGCCGCGCTGAATGATACAAATGCGGCTCCCGACGACAGGGCGGCGGCCGCGTGGTCGGTCGGCCGCCTGGGCATCGAGGAGGCCGGCGCGACGCTGCTCGCCGCGCTCGAAACGGAGAAGTCTCCGAAGGTGCTCAAGGCATACATCTGGGCGCTCGTCCTTCTCCGTCATCCGGGAGCCGACGGGCCGATAGCACGGCTGCTGGAGTCCGGCGATGCGACGGTCCGGCTGAAGGCGGTGGCCGCTCTCGGCGCGCTCGAGAGCCCGAAGGTCGATCTGCTTACTTCCTGGATCTCGCGGCCGAACCGCACCGAGATGGAGGCGGCCATCTGGGCCATCGAACGCGTCCGCGGCAGGGAGAAGGTGTTCGAGCACATCAAGGCCGCGACGGCAACGCAGAAGGACCCCGGCTGCAAGGCCGGCCTGGACCGCTATCTCAATCCGTGGAAGCCGGAGTGAGCCGCGGGATCTCGTCCACGAGGGCCGTCAGCGGCACCGCACGAATCTTCTTATCCATCGGGAAGCACTCGTCACCCGCGTGGATCACGTCTATTCGTTTCAGCCCGAGATCTTCCATCGCGCTGTACATGCTGCGGGTAGCCTTCGGTGCGGTCGTGCGCTTGACCTCGAAACCCAGCCGTCTGGCCCCCCTGACGACCAGAAGGTCCAGTTCCGCCCCGCCGTGGGTCGCCCAGAAGAAGCACTCCTCGGGCTCCGCTCCGAGATGACGGACAAGCTGGTCGATCACATACCCCTCCCATGACGCGCCCACTTTGGGATGCGCCTCCAGGTCCCTCTGTCCCGGCAGGTTGAGAAGCGTGTGAAGCAGCCCGGTGTCCGCCAGGTACACCTTGGGCGACTTCACCTGTCTCTTGGATATGTTCTCGTGCCACGGAGAAAGCTGGCGGACAACCAGTGCCGACACCAGGTGATCGAGATAGCCCCGGACCGTCGTATCCGCCACCCCGAAAGACCGGCCGAACTCCGAGCTGTTCCACGTCTGGCCGTGATAGTGCGATATCATCGTCCAGAAACGGCGCATCGTCGCGGCGCTGACGTTGATGCCGAGCTGGGGGAGGTCACGCTCGAGAAACGTCTGGACAAATGCCCGCCGCCACTCGAAGCTCTCCTTTTCGGAACGGGCGAGATACGCTCTCGGCATACCTCCCCGCCTCCACAGCCGCATATGGTTCCTGATGCCGGCTTCCTCCAGAGAGAATCCCTTCAGTTCATGGTAGATGATGCGGCCGGCGAGAGATTCCGAGGCCTGCTTCAGGAGATTGGGTGAGGCGCTCCCCAGTACGAGAAACCGCGCCCGGCCGCGGGGCCGGTCCGCGAGAACGCGAAGGACCTGGAACAGGCCGGGGTAACGCTGGACTTCGTCGATGATTACCAGGCCCTTCAATCCCTCGAGGGCCAGCAACGGGTCCTGCAGACGGGCCATGTCATCGGGCGACTCCAGGTCGAAGACGCTGACCCCGCCCCGGTATCGCCTCGACAGCATACGCGCCAGCGTGGTCTTCCCCACCTGACGGGCCCCTATGATGCCGACCACCCTGTGCCGGCGGAGCAGGCCCTTGAGCGTACGGATCTCTCTTGCTCTCTCTATCATACCTGAGAGTATACCTTGAAAGCTCGGTCTTGTCAACCGACTTTTCAAGGTTATTTTCCGCGCCTTGCCTCTCCGCCCCTCTCCCCGTAGAATAGCCTCACCATGAAACGAGCGATATTGGCCCTC
>CAYMFW010000301.1:0-5343 GCA_964389785.1 uncultured Planctomycetota bacterium | reverse complement strand
TCCTCCACCGAGAGCGAAGACCAATCCACGTAGTGGCCGCCGTACACGCCGGAGTATATGAAGCTGGCGTTCGGTCCGGGGCCGTCGTCCTCGCCCAGGTCGTCGGCCCCGGCGATGGGCCACACCTCACCCTTCTCCAGCATCCAGACCCGCCGGCGCTGGTCGCTGAAATAGATCCGGGTGTCGGAGTCCTTCTCGCCCAGGTAGAGCCGTCCCTCCTGGTCGGCCGGATAGCAGGCGGAAGGCAGGACGCCGCCGATCGCCCAGCGGGCCGGGCCTCCCACCGGCTGGCCGGTATGGCCCATGCTGAACGCCACGTGCTCGATGCGCCAGCCGGGAAAGTCCTTCATCTTCACCGCCTCGTACGGCGGCTCCGGCAGGAACTTCCCGCCGGTCGTCTCTTCCGCGGCGAGGGACCCGGCCAGAACGACCAGGACCGCCGCCATCCACGTCAGCGCTGCCTGTCTCAGACGCTCCTCTCCCTTTCCATCTCCCCGATACAGCGCGCCCGCGGCGCGTGTCGGGAGGGGGCACCCAAGCCCGGGGGCTGAGAACGAGCGAGGCGCCAGCGAGGCGGCGCCGGGCGGCTGGACAAATAGAGTAACCCGTCACTCTATTTGGTCAAAACTTGTAAACTTGTGAACGTCCCCGGTCTCAGTCGGAGAGGAACTCGGTCTCCCAGTGGTTGGCCTCGCCGTCGCGGCCGGCGTCGCGGAGCGCCTTGATGAGCGCGGTGACGACGGTGCGGTAGGCCGGGTTGACCAGGTTGAATCTCTTGTTGAACGAGCTGGCGTACTTGGGGGCTTTCCGGGCGACGTCCTTGAGAAACTTTGCCTTCTTTCTGGGGTCCGTGTCCTTCATCAGCCGGAGGGCGCTCTCGAACGGCTCGAGGAACCCGTAGTGTTCGTCGGCGTACTCCTCCGCGTTTTTCATGTAGAGGTCCCGCGCGTCGTCCGGCCGGCCCAGCGCCTCCAGGTACCGTCCCTGCAGGCAGCGGAGCGCGACGGAGAGATCAGGCCGCTTCCGGCTCCTGTACAGCCGGAAGCAGTTCTCGATGGTGCGCATCCTGGCGTTCACCGTGTTGCGGTCCTCGCTCTTCGCGTCTTTCAGCGCCGGCGACAGCATGGTGGTCAGCGCCTCGAAGGTGAGGTCCGGGTGATCGTCGAACTTCTTCAGCATGTAGTCGTACAGGTAGCCGGTCTGCGAGATGGAGAGCACCCCGTCGGCCGCGGCCTGCGCGAAGTCGCGCCACGCGCGCTCGCAGAACGGGTTCTTCTTGACGGTCTCCTGCAGCAGCGTCAGCGCGCGCGCCCGGTCATTGCCCTCGAACATCTCGAACACGTAGCAGCCGACCAGCGCGTCGAGGTAGGACTGATACGAAGAAGTGACCGCTTGGGCGAGGAGCCCGACGTGCCGGTCGAGGATCTTTTTCCCCGTCATCGGTGAGCGCACCATCCCCTTGTAGTACTTGTCGGAGAAGAAGCGGCCCTCGTCGGCGAGGGCGTACTTTGCGTTGCGGTAGTCGATCCAGGCCACCCAGGCGTGACTGCCGCGGGCGCCCGTGCCGGACACCGCCATGGCCGGCACCCCGAAGCACTTGAAGAGGCGGCTGGCGTAGTACGCCTTGTCGGCGCAGATGCCGCCGTACTTGCTCAGGTTCTCCAGCGTGTAAGGAAGATGCCCGATGCTCGCCCGACCCTTGAGCTTGTTGTAGTCGTAGGGGACGTGGTCGTAGGCCTTGCCCGACGGCCTGCCGTACTTGCCCAGCGCCCACGCCCTTTCTTTGAGGGAGACGTTGTTGTCCGCCACGTGGGTGAGAAGGGGCCACGGGGTCTTCGTGAGGGAAAAATCCATCTTCTTCTCGTTGTCCAGGTAGAACTTGAAGGATTCCTTCATGGGGGGCGCCTTGCCGAGTGACTTCCGGCTTCCCCAGACGAAGGCGAAGGCCAGCGCTAGGTGCTGGTGGGAGTCCACCTTCTCGCCGAACTCCTTCCGCAGTTCCTGAAGCCGTTTCGCGACCTCCGGGTCGTACGTCGGATACAGCTCGACCAGCAGCGCGTCGCGCACTACCGGATTCGCGTCCACCCACTTCCAGAAGCCGTCGTCTGCCTCCTTGTCGAAGGTCTTTTCGGCCACGAAGCGGGCCTGCTTCTTGAAGAGGGCGATCACCTCGTCGGTGAGGCCGTTCTGCGCGGCCAGGTCCTTCATGTTCGGCGGGTCCTCCGCCGGGGCGGGCTCGGCCCAGGCGAGCAGTAACAGCAATGCCGGCAGTATGTGTGCGTTTTTGATGAATGTCCCTTCTGTTCCTACGGCGTACGGGAGACGGTGGCGATCTCGTTGGCGTTCATGTCGAACGCCCCCTCGAACATAGGCGTATCCTGCAGGCCGTAGTTGGTATTGCTGTTCAGCCACCAGCCGTACGGGCGGTCGTTGTCGATCCACCCGGCGACCGAATCCGCGATAGCCCAGCGGTCCGAGGGGAGTATCTCCCTCCACGGGGAATCGTCGACGTGTCCGTCGATATGGATGATGTTGAACCTGAATGGGCCCGGAAACGTCCTGCGGGCGCCGAAGTGGGACGTCATCGTGCGGGGGGTGCCGGCTTCGCTCGTCGTCGTGGGCGTCAGGCACGTGGCGATCCACGCGGCGGGATGCGCGGAGACGCTGATCGACCGGTTGTTCGTCCGCGGCCGGAAATTCGGTCCCTCCGCCTGGTTGGGTCCGATGGGGCCGCCGAACGCGATGAGCAGGTGACCGGTGGCGTTTCGGTCGCGGAGATACGCGCTGCAGTTGACCGTCTCGGTGAAGAAGTTATAGCCGCGCACTCCCTTGCGGCGGGAGAGCGCGTCCCTGTGTCTTTCCTCACCCGCGTACAGGGTCTGCCAGCCGGTCGAGACGCCGCCCGGATACCAGATCTCCGCCATGGGCCAGCCCCCCAGACCCCAGATTCCCCAATCCCTGACCACGACAATGGGGTCCCACAGTATGTTCAGAGGGACGTACACGCCCGGATCGCGGGGCTTGCCTACCCAGCCGTTGGTCGATCCCTCTTCCGGGTACCACTTCTCGCCGTAGTACTTGTAGGTCACTCCCGGTCCGTAGATCGTCGAACGGGTGCAGAGCTTGTGGACGATGTCCCTGCCGTCCGCAGGCGAGTACTGCCAGTCTCCGCCGTAGAACCAGCGGTACCACAGGTCGCCCATCCTTCGGCCGTAATCCACGTTGTGGAACTGATCGCCGCCGGGACACTCGTTGTCGGCCATCTTCATGTTTCCCCTGTTGTCGCTCGAGTAGATCAGTATGCCGACGCCTATCTGCCTCTGCCGGCTCTTGCAGGTGGTGAAATAGGCGTATTCCCTCGCGCGGGAGAGGCCGGGCAGGATGAGGGCGGCAAGCAGGGCGATGATAGCGATGACGATCAGCAGCTCGACGAGCGTGAACGCACGCGTTCCCGGCGCCGGTTTTGTGCGACTGTCCATGAGGGTATTGTGTCCGACCGGGGACCGTTCGTCAAGCGGAGCAGGGTGAAAATATGGCACCGGCGGAGCGCGGCTTCTGCCGTTTTGACACGGAGGGAAAGGGGGGCGGCGGACGGAATTCGGGTCCGTTTCCATTGCCCACGGATCTTTTTCCCGTCTCTTCACGCGACGGGAACGGTTGTTTCTCGCTGTAACTCACTAACTTAACCCTCGTCCCTGGAAAGGGGCGCCGGTGTCGGCGGGAGGCGGGCGTAACTTAATTACTTAACTCCGTCCCTGGAATGGGGCTGGCATGGCGTTTGCTTATTAGATAAGATACGCTTTCCGCTTGAGTTCAGAAGAATGGGCACCGTAATCGGGGAGGATGTTGATGGCGAAGAAGAAGGCGAAGAAGAACGTATACAGCTTCGGAGGCGGAAAGGCTCAAGGGTCCGCCAAGATGAAGAACCTCCTCGGCGGGAAGGGCGCCAACCTGGCCGAGATGTCGGGTCTCGGCGTTCCGGTTCCTCCCGGTTTCACGATCACGACTGACGTCTGCACCCACTTCATGAAGATGAAGGGCAAGTATCCGATGGGGCTGACGAAGGAAGTGGATCTGGCCGTGAAGAAGGTCGAGAAGCTGATGAAGAAGGGGTTCGGCGACCCCGATAACCCGCTGCTGGTCTCGGTGCGCTCCGGCGCCCGCCAGTCGATGCCGGGCATGATGGAAACGGTGCTGAACGTGGGGCTGACGACGGAGACGATAAAGGGCCTGATCAGGAAGACCGGCAACGAACGTTTCGTGTGGGACGCGTACCGCCGGCTTATCACGATGTACTCCGACGTGGTGATGGAGAAGTCGGCCGGCATAGAGCCGAAGGAAGGAAAGGGCATCCGTCACCAGCTCGAGCACGAGCTGGACAAGCTGAAGAAAAAGCGCCGCGTGAAGCAGGACACCGAACTGACGGCCGAGGACCTGAAGACGCTCTGCGTCACCTACAAGAAGACGGTCAAGAAGGTGCTCAAGAAGAACTTCCCGGACGACGCAATGGCGCAGCTGTGGGGCGGCATCACCGCCGTGTTCCGGTCCTGGAACGGGAAGCGCGCGATATCCTACCGGAAGATCGAGGGGATCCCTCACGAGTGGGGGACCGCGGTGAACGTGCAGACGATGGTGTTCGGCAACACCGGCGAGAACTCTGCGACCGGCGTGGCCTTCTCCCGTAACCCGGCCACCGGCGAGAACAAGTTCTACGGCGAGTGGCTGATAAACGCGCAGGGCGAGGACGTGGTTGCCGGTATCCGGACCCCGCAGTCCCTCACCGAGGCGACCAAGACGCCCGAGACCAGGCACCTGCCGTCGCTCGAGAAGGCGAACCCGAAGGTGTTCAGGCAACTCTCCAGGATCCGTGCGAAGCTGGAGAGGCACTACCGGGACATGCAGGATCTGGAGTTCACCATCGAGGAAGGCACGCTGTACATGCTGCAGACACGCGTCGGCAAGCGGAACGGCGTTGCCGCGATACGGATGGCCGTCGAGATGGCGAAGGAGGGGCTGATCTCGAAGAAGGAAGCGGTGATGCGCGTCAAGCCGGAACAGCTCGACGAGCTGCTGCACCCGATGATCGATCCCCACGCGGAGAAGAAGGCGGCGAAGCTCGCCAGCGGGCTCCCGGCGGGGCCGGGCGGGGCGACCGGCCAGGCGGTATTCACGGCGGACGACGCCGAGGCGTGGGCCAAGAAGGGCAGGAAGGTGGTGCTGGTGCGCGACGAGACGTCCCCCGAGGACGTGCACGGCATGCACCCCGCGGAAGCGATTCTCACCGCCACCGGCGGCATGACCAGCCACGCGGCGCTCGTCGCCAGGGGCTGGGGCAAGTGCTGC
>CAYMFW010000300.1:0-5356 GCA_964389785.1 uncultured Planctomycetota bacterium | reverse complement strand
GCGCCAACCTTGTACCATGCGGCCTGGGGCACCGTGAAAGTGTAGGAGCCCTCTCCTTTGCCGCTCGCAACGACCGCATTTCCCTGGGACACGTCGTAGAGTTTGTACCTGATGTTGATTTCATCGGGAGGATCTCCTTCAAAGACGGCAGACGCGGTCAGTGTAATGCCGTCAACGAACTTCACCTCTCCGTTCTTGTCTAGAATCACATCCTTAAGCTGGGAGGTGACGAATTCTGCGATATAGTCCTTTGGCTTCGATGCAAGATCGACTAGGCCGTCCTCGCTCTTGTGTCTTTCGGCGGAGCATTTCACTTCGTCAATCTGGCCCTTGAAGTGGAGTCGAAACACCTGTCCCGCTGTAACGGTTGGGACGGTATAGTGGCCCGACCAGGTCCGTACAGTTTGTTTCTTGTTGCCCGCCTCAAAGTCCTTGAGAGGAACAGTGCTGAGCGTCCGACCCTTGTCGTCCTTCACGTCGACCTCGAGTTTGGTGGGCTTCATATATGCCCACACCTGAGGAAGATTGCAGACGTGGTTGTCGAGGTCAAAGGCTGTAACGGAGAGGCGGAACATGTCGCCCGTCCAGGCGGTGCCTAAGGGAGTGATCTTGCCGGCGTTCACGAGAGTCTTATCGACTTTGACCTTGACCGTGAAAGTGGGGCCCGGCAGCAGTGAATACTTGGTGTCAACGCCGCCACCGCCAGCTTCGGCGTGTCCGTTGCAGTCGCCTGCAGTCGCAGGCCTTTCCATCATTCCGAAGAGTGTTGCCACAAGACATACAATAAGAATGAATCGTTTTAATGTCATGATTTGACTCCCCCTAGCTTTTCGATATCGAAGACAGAAAGCATCATCTTACATTGCCCTGCTCTTGCGAAAGACGTTCTTCGGTTTCGAGGTAGATCTGATGGTATCTGGTTGACCACGCATGGAGTTTGGCGCACATCCCAAACGGGAGTCCGTCAAGATGATAGCCCAATGGAGTCCTCTCGTTAGGCTCTACTTCTCCGGGTAATCCATAGAAGAATACGGTGTCGCGAAAGACCTTTCTGGCAAAGTCCCAATCCTCTGCTCTTCCAGTCTTGCTGTACAGATATGCATAACCGTCGGCAAACATGAACCCGTAAGCAATTCCAGCGCCCGGATCCTTACCTTCCCGGTGAAGGTCCCAGTTCTGTACGAACTTCAAGCATTTGTACTTTCCTCCGGTTTCTATGCCGTCGTAGACTCCGTTTTTCCGCTGCCAATCCAATACTCTTGAGAGAAAATCAAGAACGTCTTTCCTCTCGGTGACATGATGCAGCCGGGCAATCGGCTCAACAAGAAAGCCGGTAAACTGGGCTTGTTGCTTGCCGCCGTCTACGATATGACCCTGGGATCCTCTCTTCTTCTCCATAGAGAGCAATGTCCGTGTGAATACCTCGTTTGCCTTTTCGAGATATCTTTCGGAACCGGTGTACTCATACATTGCCAGGCAAGCTTCAAGGGCCCACGTAGGAACGCGAAACTCTCGCATGTCGACGTCGGCGTTCTTGTGCTTGTCCAAGATGTGATAATAGGCCTTACCGTTCTCTTCCGCCGCTTCGCGCGCGCGCGGATCCCCGGTCAAAGCCCAATACAAAAGCAATCCTCTATTCCATGTATGGCTGGCGTGGGGGCGGAACCCTCCGCGATTCCGATACTTGCTTCTTCGGATTCTTTCGAGGTTACCGTGGTGTCCCTTCTCGTACCGCTGCCAGCCCTGGCCTCTGTCGATATCAGCGCGGTGACGAACCATGTCCTCGCCGATATCCAGCATCTCTCTCTGGTCAAATCTCAAGTACTGGATGAGCATTCCATACGGCCAGTCGTAGAAAAGGGAGCAGTATCCAAAAGACCAGACCAAGTCGCCGAAGTTCATCGACCCGAGGAAGATGTCCGGGCATTCCTCCCGGAGACTCAAGATGGAGACCCTGTCCCAATCAGGCTCGATCTCTATATTCATTCCTCTCGCCGCAGAGACTACGCCTGCCGGTTCCCCGCATTCGCGGAATACCTTCGCCAACTGGAGCTTGTCAAACCTGGCAACGGCCTCTCGTTGGTCCGATTGGGCTTCCGCGGGCTGCACATCCCTGCTTGCCAAGGGCCACACTGCTCCAGTATTGCGATACCAATCCAGCGAAGCGCGTGCGGCCAGAGGTTGGTCAATCATCTTCTGGAATGCTCCGTGCTTCTGGCGGAACTCGCCAAGGGCCAAGAACAGCTCCGTCGTTTTGAATCGGTTGCCTTCAAACTGGTAGGAGATCCGCTGTGCCGCGCTATCCGTCTTTGGCCAGAATCCTTCTTCCGGCCACAGATGAATCGATAGTCTGTCTGGAGCAGCCGCGATAGCCTTGGGGTAGTTCTGCCAGAAGTGTCGAACAAACGCTGCCACACCAGGGCTCGAGTCTCCTCCGATGGCAGACCATCCCTCCGCTCGCTCTCCGCGTCCAAGGACCGTCTCGCCTTGCTCAACGAGGTAATAGAATCCGGAATACTTTTCTTGGGCATTTGCTCGTTCTTCCCGGACAGGATCGAGTTTACTTCTCGCGTTGTATTCCCCTCTCCTGTCAACCAGTGGATACTTAAGCCACTGCGAAAGGACGATGGGCTTTCCCGATGCTGCAGGATAATTTCCGGAGCAATTCGATACTGTCAGAGAGAGATCTTCGGCCAAGGAAGAAACGATCGGTACGTCCAACTTCAGTGACTTAAGATAGAGCCAATCCTTCTTCTTGCTATGGATTCTTCCGCTGTTCTCGAATGTAAAAGCAAGCTTGAGATATGGTTTTCCGGCATAGGCAGTAACTCTGAGGTCATACGCGACTTTGCCCTTGAAAAGAGGACGTCCTTTTTCATCCAAGAACTTGCCTTGCACCCGTATTCTGGCCCGCATCGGTCCGCGGTCTTCAATCTCACAGAGAATTGGTTTCCCCAACGCCGTCCTGTAGACACTGCCGTTCTCAAGTTTCAGTACTGCTTCGCAAGGGCGATCTTCTGAGATGATGGGCTTCTCGTTTATAGAAGCGGCGCGGATGAGGGTTCCTTTCTTCTTGCTGATCGAAAACCGCAGAGGACCGGTATCCACACGGATTTCGTTTGCAGCATCCTTGATGGTGATGGATGTCGCAATCTCCGGTGCGTGCTGCCGTTTGGCCGCATCAATCTTGGGAAGATGATCGACAAGAAGATACTCTGCCTTCTGGCTTGCCTTAACCGTACAGAAGAAATCCAGAAGAAGCCATTTGATGCTGCCGTCCGGCCAACGAGAAAGAACCGTATACTGGCACGGAATAGATCTATTCGTTGCCTTGTCGATAAGGAGAAGGCCATCGGTATCCTTCTGACTGCCCTTGGGCAAAGGAATCCCGCTGGTGACGGGGTCTTCTACGCGGTCAACGCCCGATGGTTCCTGTATCGAGAGGGGGACTTCGAGGGTGCTTTCCAGGACGGCCTTTGCCGCAAGAGTTGAAGATGGGGTAGCTGCTACGGCAAAGAGAATTAGGAACGTCATGATTGGGACAGTGTTACGATAGATTACCTTCCGGCCGTTGGATGGCATGTTCAGGCCTCCCTCTTTCTCCTAAATCACTTGCGAGAATGTGAGTCACATTCCCCAGATGGGAGTATATACGGAGCTAAGCCAAGGATGTCAAGACGCATGTTCCGGCTGCGGTGTGACGGGAAGAGCGAAGCGCTCCCGACACTCCGCAGCGTCCGGGGAGCGCCTTTGATTTGGGGCTGTCGGATGGCAGACCCATTGAAAGGCGCTTTGTCCGGAATTCATAGTGAGAATTCCCTATTATCAGCGCGCGAGATTTGGGCCGCCTATGGCGGCAAAGAACGGTCCCGCTCCGCGGGACAATACCTTACTGCGGAGGCCCTTTGGGCCGAACGCAGCCCGTGCTTCGCCCGAGGCTACGCAGGGCAAGCCGGAGGAGGGAGCCCTGCGAAGGCCGCGAACCGGTGCGCCCCGGGAATTGGGAGAGATGGTGGAGGCGGAGAAGAAGCGGCGGTTCTGTGGCCGAGCGGGCGACCGACGGGGTGGAGCGAAGCGAAGGGGGGCGGCGTGCCTGCCGTGACGCCGTCTGCGGCGTGACGGCATTCCTTGGCACGCCGGGGGCGGGACTTCATATGAGATTTCGTGCGAGTGTCACCCTTTCGGTGACTCTCGGCCGGATCGGAGATTCTGACCTTTCAAGCCTCCAACGTTCATGCTATCATTCTTCGGAAGATCGACCTTCGAACCAGGTTCGAACCTGAGCGAGAAGGGTCGACCATGTCAGACAGGGTCGGCGATTTTCGACGACCTTCCAGGGATTCGGGTATTCCACTTGCAGGATCGGGATTGTTGTCTTTCCCCGCCCCGCGCGCTACGATAGTACTATGGGAATGCCACAAGGGGGCTCTGTGGAGGCAGTGACAGGGAAGGAATTGCAGGATACAGGCTCGTCGGAGCGTTGCGGGTCCGTCATTCGTTCGATTCCGACAACAATCCTACTCGTACTGGCATTTTCATTCATTCCTAGATCCGCATTCGCAAGCTTTGCTGTCTCATGGGGTGAATCGGACCCGGCCAGGGCCGTCAGGGACGAAAACGGCGATCTCCTCAAGGGCAAGAACGGCCAGCCGGACACGAGCGATTGCGTCCAGCTGATATACGCCGGAGCCGACGGCGCGCCCGATCTTCCCACCAGAAGCGGGGACGTCACGGGCGACGACCAACTCCTGGCAACTTCCTACGTAGGATTCGGACGGCCTCCCTTCGTCCAAGACGAGGGCCTGTGGGCCGTTTCCGGCACTAATGTGAACCTGGCCGTGGGTTCGAAGCTCTATGCGCGCGCCTGGAACGCACCCGACTCGGAGCAATGGACCCACTACGGTAATTCACCGGACCTGTATGTGCTTACCGCCGCACCGTTGCAGACGTACGGCAACGCGGGGAACTTCTCGACGGATCGCACCGATTTCGCGGCTCCGTGTACGTCCGCCGTCGCGGAGATAAACCCGACGTCGGTCAATATCGCGGCGCAAGATCAGGCGTTCTCGTATTACATAGAGCCGACGATCTCGGCGGACGACTCGGGCGTGGACACGATAGAGATCACCGTCCCCGGCACGTACAGCGATATCAACGTGATCGATGTTCTCGTGCAGGGAGTGTCCGTCACCTACACGGACGACTCCGCAGGGAACACCATACTCGTAACGCTGACGGCCAAGGTCACGGTAGACGGATCTGACATTCGCGTCGATTTCACCGCCGACACGCCCGCAGACATCGATTCGGGAGTCGATTTCACCTCCGTTCTGGACGACACGTCCAATCCGGACCC
>CAYMFW010000299.1:0-5362 GCA_964389785.1 uncultured Planctomycetota bacterium | reverse complement strand
CGACCACGAAGGCGTCGCCGTCGAGGGCCGCCACGCGCACGGGGAACCAGTGCGGGATGGGCGGCTCGGGCACGGCGCTGCCGGCGCCGAGCGCGTCGCGATTCCCGTAGGAGCCGAATCGCGTCAAAACGTTTCCGTTCGCGTCCAGAACCGCCACGCAGTAGCCGGGGACATCGGGCACGAAGACCCGGCCCCAGCCGTCCACGTCGAAGTCGGCGATCACGCACAGGCATCCGGCCTGCTGCGGCATCGGCGAGATACCGTAGAATCCCCACTGCGCGCCTTTCACCTCCACCGGCGCGTTGCGCCTCGCGAAGTGGGTCATGGCCGTCTTGTCCGACGGCTTGATGGAGCCGCCTTCCGGCGGGAAACGGAAGACCGTGCCGTACCATTTGCACAGATGGGTCCGCGGATCGGACGGATACATATCGGGAAACTGCTTGTCTTTGGGCCTGACCGTGTCGGACACGTACAGGCGGCCGGCCGGGTCGACGCGGACCGCGCCGGGGTTGGCCGTCATGGGTACCAGCCCTTTCTGTATCGGCGCGCCGTCCGGTCCGTAGAGATCGACCAGGGCGGTCATATCCTTCCGGGACAGCATGGCCACCACGTACAGCTTGCCGTCCGGGCCGACGGAGAACGAGGAGGGATGCTCCGGGCTGCCGCCCTGCTTCCTGCCCCTGGTGGGGATGGATTCGCCGGCGGTCTTGAACGGGACGTTCCGGCCGCCACGGTCGAAGCGCCGGATGAGCCAGGGATTGGTGGCCTTTGTGTCCGGATTGCCGCTCCTGAGATAGAGCGATCCGTCCGGGCCCACGGCGGCGTAGCCCACTCTGGTGAGCGCGGCCTTGCCGACCTCGCCCTCCAGCTCCAGCTTCTTCGTTTCGCCGGTCACCGGGTCGATTCGCACGTGGCCGACGGGGGTGCCGAAGGCGTACAGCTCGTTGTTCCCGCGGTCGGCGGCCAGAGGCGGGTCCACCGTCTGGTAGCGGTTCAGGCGCAGGATGCCGTGGGGGACCTTCTCGAGCTTCTCGCCGCGGTCGGCCACCTTCCAGAGCATGTCGTCCGGCTCCTGCCGCCCGACGTTGGCGATCCACAGGGCCGGCTCCTCGTGCGTGGCGTCCAGCACCATCATCGGTCCGGCGTCGTGCATGTGCTTCCGGCGGTTCGGCAGGTCTACCCGCGCGACCTCCTTCCAGTCGTCGATGGAGGCGAACTTGATGACGCTCTTGTCCTGGTATACCTCCCATGTCGCTTCATTGCCGTAGTGATCGGTCTTCCCGCGATCCCGAACGGACAGCACGTAGACGGCGCCGGTCTTTGGATGCACCCGGACCTGTTCCGGCCCCGTGACCGCCAGCGATTTGACGAACGTTCCCGTGCAGTCGAAAACCTGGACGCGGTCGTTCATGTAGTCCCCGACGTACAGGCGCCCGGCGGAATCGACATCAATCCCGCGCGGGTCATTGAAGTGATTTTCGCCCGTGCCGGCAGCGTCCTCGTCGCCGATGAACGGCTTGAGATCATCTCCCCACGCGTCGAGCGCCACGCGGTATACGGCATGCCGGGGGCCCTGCTTCGATCCGCCCACGCCGGATACGTAAAGGAACTTGTCGCCGGGCGACAGCGCGAGGAAGAAGGTTCGGCCGGCTATGGGCGGCCTGGGCCCGTTGTACAATTCCCGGGGACAGCTTCCGTCGATGCCGACAGAGAGAATGCGTCCTGCCCCCCGGGCGCCGAAGAGCATGCGGCCGTCGTCGGTGATGACGGGCAGGGTTCGTACCATGCCCGGGTGGCCGGGGACGAATCCGGAGTAGGGCCGGTGGTTGTTCGGCCCGGACAGCGGCACGCGCCGTCCGCCGGTGGTGGTGATGAAGTCGACCATCGAGACCTTCTTCTCCGGCCAGTCGCCGCGGAAGGGCATGATGGTGCGCTGGTACCGGCCTTCGGAGTCGAATGCCTTCGTCGTCACGATGGTAGTGACATGGCCGACGAAGAGCGATCCCTCGGTTACGATCAGGTTGCCTTTGCCGTCGACGGCCAGGCCGATGGGGCCGCGGCTGGCCACGCCGACGGGCGCGGGGCAGAGGATGCGCGCGAATTCCGCCGTCAGTCCGAGGGAAACGCGCAGCTTCGAGCCCGGCGGCACCGGCTTGCCTTTGTCGTCCAGGCCGTTCCAGTCGATTGTCTGATTCAGGCCGGCTTGGAGTGGCTCCGGCGGGTTTTTCCCCAGCATGCCCGCGGCCAGGTGTCTGACGACCCTGCCGTCCGGATCGACGATCGCCACGGTGGCGTCGATCGGCGCCGAGACCGCGAAGGTGATGCCGTAGGTCTCTCCGTGCTTCTTGATCTCGGGCCCGGCCGTGAAGCGGGCCTTCGGCGCGTCCGTCTTGCCGGCGTCCGCGGCCATGGCCGTTACCATGAGAAGAATCGATATCGACAACACTCCCGGTACCGGTTTCCAGTGCTTCATGTGCTCTCCTGCAGCAGGCATGTTTCCCCTTCCCTTCCCTTTGCGATACGATCGGCGATGAGGGCCGATATCGCTCGTTTCATGACGGGGCCATTCTACGGGGAGGGGAGGCGATTTCAATAATCGCCCTTGACAAATCGATAACATGATAGTATGATATGGTAGGATTATCTGATTCGTCGGGTCCTTGCCGGGGAGGCTGTATGAAGATATTGACTGCTACGGAGTTAGCGAGAAACCTCAGCCGTATCCTGGATTCGCTGGAGCACGGCTCGGAGGAGATGGTCATCGTCCGGAACAACCACGCGGTCGCGAAGCTGATCCCCGGGGCACCGATGATGACCGCTCTGGAAGCACTGTCCGACCTGCACCGGACGCTCCCCTACGCCGAGGGTGAGGCCTGGCTGAAAGACAGCCGCAAGATCGCCGACGCGGTCGACGACCGGATGAGTGACCCGTGGGAGTGATCATCGACACGTCCGTGTGGGTGCATGTCGAGCGCGGGCGGATCAGCCCGGCGGACGTGGCGGATCTTACCGGCAAGTTGCCGGTGTTCGTCGCCCCGCCGGTTCTGGCCGAGCTGCAGTACGGTGTCGATCGGGCGCGCACGGCCGCGCAGAGGAACAGGAGAGCGAGCGCCCTGGCGCGTATTCGCCGCAAGCCGTGTCTCATCATCGACGGCGAGACGGGAATCATCTTCGGCATGCTGGCTCAGGAGCTCGATCGAAAGGGACGGTCCGCCGCCCACCGGGCGCAGGATCTCTGGCTGGCGGCCCTTGCCATTCAGCACAACATGAAGGTGCTCACGGAGAACGAGAAGGACTTCTCCGATATCCCGGGCCTCGAGGTTATGCCGCTCCGCATCTGATTATTGTGAACGACGTTAGCCGTTCCCCTCCCCCAGCCCCTCCACATTTCGACGGGGGCTTGGACGAAAACAAGTAGGCCGGCTTCGACGATGCTCGGGAAATCCATGACTCCCGAAGCGATATTGGTGCAGTCATTGGCTTGTTTTTGGTGCATATCCTTGATTTAGATGCATTGTGTTTGGAACATGTTGCCCATCGAAAAGCCTTGATTTTGGTACGCAGAATCGCTAGTATTCACCTATGAAGCGCTTGATTGACTACTATCTGCAGGACTGGAAGCGGAAGCAGGACCGCAAAGCCCTGCTCCTTCGGGGCGCACGACAGGTTGGCAAGACGTTCTCCGTTCGTGCACTGGGGGAGTCGTACGACGAGCTGGTGGAAATCAATCTCGAGCTGAATCCGGAATACGCTGCGGTGTTCGAGCTGAATCTCGACCCGCATCGAATCCTCCGAGAGCTTCGTCTCATGACCGGCAAGCGCCTTGCTCCGGGCACGTCGCTTCTCTTTGTTGACGAGGTCCAGCAGCAGCCGTTGGCCGTGAGCGCGCTGAGGTACTTCTATGAGAAGATGCCCGAGATGCACGTCATTGCAGCGGGGTCTCTGGTGGAGTTCGCCCTCGAACAGGTCGGCGTGCCGGTGGGCCGCGTTGCTTCGCTGCACATGTACCCGATGTCATTTCTGGAATACCTTGCGGCGAGCGGCAATATCCCGATGGCTGAAGGCCTGCTTGATTCCGAGGCCCCTTTCTCGGTAAGCGATTCCGTTCATGAACGGCTCCTGCGTTTGGTGGGGGAGTTCCTCGTGCTTGGCGGTCTTCCCGAGGTGGTCGCGACCTGGATCGAGCATCAGGACATTGAACGCTGCGGCGAGATTCTCGACGTGATTGCGGCCGCCTGCCGTCGGGACTTTGCCAAGTACGCGAAGCGCCACCAGATCAAATATGTCGATCTTGTATTCAACGAAGTGCCGACTCTTGCGGGGAGGAAGTTCAAGTACAACGCGCTGCCGGGTACCTGGAAAGCGAGAGAGCTTGCGCCGGCTCTCGAGTTGTTGCGCAAGGCGTCCGTCGTTTACAAGGTGACGCATTCGTCCGGCAACGGGATTCCTCTGAAAGCGGAATCCAACCCGAACCGATTCAAGGCATTGTTTCTGGATGTCGGTCTGGCGCAGCGTATCATGGGGGCGGACGTCAGGCCCTGGCTTCTGAATCCGGCCGCGAATATCTGCAATGCCGGCGCCGTAACAGAAGCATTCGTCGGACAGGAATTGCTGGCGTATGGCCGGCCATGGGCAAAGCAAGAGCTCTATTACTGGCACCGTGAAGCGCGGTCGAGCAACGCCGAGGTGGACTACCTTCTGCCGCTCGACGGTGTTATTGTTCCCGTTGACGTCAAGAGCGGTGCAAGCGGACGTCTGCGCAGCCTGCGAGTGTTTCTTGACGAAAAGCGGGGCCGGAGCCCGTATGGGATTCGGTTTTGCGGACAGCCCGCTTCGGTTCACGGAGACCTGCAATCGCATGCGATCTATGCGGTCCCTCACGTGTTGCGCCGGGAGATTCCTACGGATTGGATGAGGTGAGCCCCTCCGACGTCAGGTATGCGTGACTCTTCTGCACCGCTTCCATCATGTCGCCGGCGCAGGTGTCCAGCTCGACGATCATCCACTCGACGTTCGCGCCTGCGGCTTCGACGATACCCGGAAAATCCATGACGCCGTCCCCGACGGCGGTCATCGGTTTCTCTTTCTCGCCGGGACCGTCCTTGATGTGCAGGAGAGGGGCGCGCGCGCCGAGCTCGCGCACCACGTCCGCCGGATCCAGCCCCGCGATCCTGACCCAGTAGGTGTCCACCTGGAAGAAGACTTCCGGCGCCAGATGGTCCAGCATCAGGTTGTAGACGTGGCGGCCGTCCATCGGCATGAACTCCCAGGAGTGATTGTGAATGCCGAACGTCATGCCGTTCTCGGCGGCCACGGCGCTTGCCTCGTTGAACCGTTCGCAGGACCTCTTGACCTTGTCCGG
>CAYMFW010000298.1:0-5378 GCA_964389785.1 uncultured Planctomycetota bacterium | reverse complement strand
CCTGCATGGCGGGCATCAGCGACCCGGGGACGCCCTTATGCCGTTCTACGATCTCGTCCACCTTGTTGGCCATCTCCCGGTCCGGCTTCGCCGCCTTCTCCGGTATCGCGGCCTCCACACCCTTGCGGATGAACTGCCACTTCAGGCTGGTGTCGAACATGTTGTTCTTCGCCATGCCCTTCACCGTGGTGATCAGGTCGGGCACGTACAGCTCCACGTCCTCCTTCACCTTCACCTGA
This sequence comes from uncultured Planctomycetota bacterium, assembly GCA_964389785.1. Classification (GTDB taxonomy): domain Bacteria; phylum Planctomycetota; class CAYMFW01; order CAYMFW01; family CAYMFW01; genus CAYMFW01. The sequence goes on along the minus strand of CAYMFW010000298.1, from coordinate 5,139 downwards.
CAGGCCAGACGGGTGCCGGTCTTCCTCTCCTCCTTGCTTATGAAGAGCTCCTCGGTGGGCAGCAGCTGTCCTCCGCCCTTCTTCAGGTTGACCTTGCAGTAGCCGCAGGTTCCTCTGCCGGCGCAGGAAGCCGGGATCTGGACGCCGTTCTCGAGCAGGATGGAAAGCAGCGTGCCGCCGCCCTGGACGGTGAATTCCTTCTTCTCCCCCTCCTTCTCCACGGAGACCTTGCACTCTCCGTAGGATACCAGCAGCTTGTCCGCGATGGCGAGAAGGACGGTGATGACGAAGAGCATCGCCATCATGATCAGAATCGGCACGTGCATTCAGTTACTCCCGAGTATTACCCTATCTGGACCATTCCGCTGAACCCCATGAACGCCAGGGCGAGGATGCCGGTGATTATCATGATGATGCCCGGGCCCTTGAGTCCGCGAGGAACGTCCCCGATCAATTCCAGTTTCTCGTATATGGCCGCCACGATCACGATCGCCAGCCAGAAGCCTATCGCCGAGCCGGTCGAGAAGAACAGCGTCTCGACGAAGGTGTATTCCCTCAGCATGATGAACAGCGACACCGCCAGCACGGTGCAGTTCACGGTGATGAGCGGCAGGAATATCCCGAACGCCGCCTGCAGCGCCGGGAAGAACCGCTCCATGATCATCTCCACCAGCTGTACCGACGCGGCGATCACTATGATGAATACGATATAGCTCAGTATCTGGCAGTGGTAATAGACCAGAAGCTGGAGGAGCCAGTAGTTGGCCGTCGCCGTCAGCGCGACGACGAAGACCACCGCGGCTCCCATCCCGAACGCCGTCTTCAGGCTCCGCGCCAGTGCCACGAACGGGCACATGCCCAGCAGGTACGTCAACGCGACGTTGTGGGTGAATATCGCCGCTATGAATATGGTGATCTCGTGAGTCATTGACTATCCCTTCCCCGGCGGCCGTATGTTGGCCAGGGTCCTCGTAATCCACAGGAATATGCCCAGCAGGAAGAACGCCCCCGCCGGCGCCGCCATCACCACCCACTTCACAAAACCGTCGGGCATCACCTGGAACCCCATGAAGGTCCCGAAGCCGAGAACTTCGCGCACCACCGCGATGCTCACCAGCGTGTACGTGTACGCGAAGCCGTTGGCAAGCGCGTCCAGCAGCGAGAGCTTCACCTCGTTCTGCGCGAAGAATCCCTCAGCGCGGCCCATGATGATACAGTTCGTGATGATGAGTCCCACGTACGGACCAAGCGCCTTGCTGACCGGCGGGAAGAACGCCTTCAGCACGCTGTCCACGATGATCACGCCGGACGCGATCGTGATCATGTAAGTTATTATCCTTACACGGGTAGGGATGAGCTTGCGGAGGGAGGATATCACCACCGCAGTCAGAACCAGCACGAATATCACGCCGGCGCTCATCGCCACGGCGTTTGCCACCATGTTGCTGATGGCGAGGGCGGAGCAGATGCCGAGCGTCATGGCGCATATGGGATGTTCCTTCCACGCGCCGTCCTTGACGACCTTGGCTCCCTTCTTGCCCAGTATGCTCTTCAGACTCATTCGCCCTCTCCCCGGATGGCCTTCACGTACGCTTCCCTCTCCTCGTTGAGTATCTTCCGGAACGCGTTGCCGGTGAGCGTCGCGCCGGTGATGCCGTCCACCTCGCAGACCTCCTTGGCCTTGCCCTCCGCCACGAACATCAGCGTCGGCTGGAACTTCTTGCCCTTTAACTTCTCCAGGTTCTCCTTCGCGAGCACCCTGGTGCCGAGCCCGGGGGTCTCCACGTTATTCACGATCTTGATACCCTTGATGGTCGCGAGGTCCTTCTCCAGTGCCATCACGCCGGATATCGGCCCCTGCGAGCCGGATCCCTTGATCTCGAAGACGACGTCCCCGGCCTTCGACTTGTAGACGGTCTTCTCGCCGAACTTCACCTTCTCGACGTTCTGTTCAAATACCTGGGCGACGTCTTGTCCCTCGCAACGAACGCCCAGCGTCTCCAGCACGCTCTTCCGAACCATCTCCTCTTCGTATGCGTCGATGAGGGGCTTGGTTTTCTGGTCCACCACCACCAGCAGGGAGGTCCAGGCAGCGCCCAGGACGAGCACGAAGACGATCATCTTCATCGTGTCCTTCACGCCTTCGCCTCCCTGAACTTGTGCGCCAACACCATGTGGTCGATAAGCGGCGCGAACGCGTTCATGATCACGATGCTGAACATCACGCCCTCGACGTAGCCGGCGAACCCGCGGATCAGCACGGTCAGCAGGCCGCAGCCGCACCCGAAGATGATCTTCCCTCCCTTCGTGAACGGCGACGTCACCGGATCGGTCGCCATGTACATCGCGCCGAACAGCATCCCGCCGCCCAGCAGCTGGAAGTCCGCCGGGGCAATTTTTCCGGGAAGCTCCGAATGACCCAGCGCCGACAGGAATACCACCGAACCGATGTAGAACACCGGTATCCGCCAGTCGGCCACCCGGGTGAACATCAGGAAGATGCCGCCGAATATGATGCCCAGGTGGAACGTCTCGCCGATGCTTCCGCCGGTGGCGCCCCACAGCAGGTGCCAGTTGGACACCGCCACCTGCGTCGTCTTGTACACCGCCATCGGCGTCGCCGCGGTCACCACGTCCGTCGGTACTACCCAGCCGAAGAAATTCATCACCGGATCGAGGATCCCGAACGACTCCACGCCGAACATGGTATGCAGCCACTCGAAGGGCCGGTCCCATCCGGACGTCAGGATCTTGGGAAAGGAGATGGTGACGAACACCCGTCCGACGAGCGCCGGGTTGAATATGTTCCGTCCGGTGCCGCCGAACAGCTCCTTGCCGAAGAACACGCCGAAGAACACCCCCACCGCCACCACCCACAGCGGGGTGCCCGGCGGGAGTACCATCGGGAATATCATGCCGGTCACGAAGAATCCCTCGTGCACCTCGCTCTTGCGCGCCATGGCGTACACCACCTCGGTGAGACCGCCCACGATGTAAGACACCAGTATCATTGCAATTACGCGCGGTCCGAAGAAGAAGATGGACCCCAGGATGCACGGCATCATCGCCGCCAGCACCACGCCCATGTACCGCTTCAGGTCCAGCGGGTCGCGCACGTGCGGCGCGTTCTCGGTGCGGTCCGTCGGGTAGAATATCGCAAACTCGGCCGTCTCGAATACCAGGTGGAATATCTTGAGCGGGCCCTTCTCGAACAGCGGACGGATCTTGTCGAGTATCGGCAGGCCTATCGTCCGGGGCAGCTCCTGCAGCTTCCTGAGATTCATGACTGCTCCTCCGCCGCCTCGTCCAGCAGCGCCTGCTGCGCCGCGACGAAGGTCCTTCTATGCTCCAGCTTCGAGGTGCACACCTGGGTGCACAGCCCGCAGTTCACGCACCTCTGCAGGCCTACCTTCACCGCGTCGTCTATCCGCTCGTTGTCAACGTACCGGTACATCAGATACGGCATCAGCCGGGCCGGGCAGACGAACTCGCAGGCCGCGCAGGATATGCAGGGCCGGCGCTCGCCGCGCAGCCCGGTGGTGTAGCTCTCCCTGAAGAACGGATATATCAGACTCGCGAACGCGTTCATGAACGCGTGCTTCGTGAAGCCCGGGTTCGCCCAGGCCAGGAACTCCCTCTTCGTGCACTCCGGTATCACGGTGATGCCGTTGCACTCCGTGTCCACGCCCAGCTGCTCCTCGTCGAACGCCTCGCCGGTCAGCGCGCCGCCGTTCACTACCCGGACCTCCTCGCCGTCGCCGCCGACCGCGTCCAGGACGGATTTCACCGGGTAGCCCACCGGTACCTCGACGTGCACCGGGTTCTTCACCGCGGGCCCGCCGACGGAGAGCACGCGGCTCACCACGGCCTCGGACCTCGACAGCGCCTGGTCGACCGCCAGCACCCCCTCGATGTCCGTCGCCCACACCAGCGAGGACTCAAGCCCGAGCTTCTGCGTGGCCACCTTCGGCTTGCCGAACGGATACCTCAGCGGCACCGGGAAACATTCCACCCACGGACACTTCGCGGCCGTCTCGCGCATCAGCGCCTTCAGCGCCGTCCCGTCGTACGGAATCGAGAAGAACTTGTTCTTGAGGTCGGGGATGTCGAATTTCTCGGTCGGTACCACCAGGTAGATAGGAATGTCGTCGCCCAGCAGGCCGTGCAGGTGGACCAGCCCCTTCACGAAATACGGAAGCTTGTCCTCCAGCAGCACCTCGGCCGCGGCCGTGTACGGCTCCAGCCGGATGGAGGAGACGATCATCGCCGCGGGCGTCCCCGCCGGATCGGGCAGACGGTAGGTCTGCGCGTCCGAGAAGTACTGCCACGCGCCGAGCCGCACCAGCTTCTCGCGGATATCGCTTCCCGGGTCCGACACCGGATCGTTCGAGGGTCTCGCCTCGCTGATTACGATCTGCTCGACGTCGTCGTCCACTTTCACCCTGCCGCTGCGCGGCGCCAGCAGGGGAATCCCGAAGTTGCCGGGATCGCGGGCGAGCACGTCCCCCTGCGCCACGCTCGCCCCGCTCTCGACGCAGACCTCGGAAAACCTGAAGCGTCGGGAGAAAAGGGGAACGTTCAGGCGGGCCGCCTCGGGAAGCCTCTTCAGGTCCCGCGCGGGCTCACCCTTGAGAAGAATGTCGTGGCCGCCTGAGAATTTCATTGCCTGTGCAGTCCGTGTTTATCCGGTAGCGACAAATAATTCACGGTAAATAAGAGGGCATTTATATAGACTTTCTCCCGAGTGCGCAAGTGAAAAATAGGAACAGTTGTTTTTTTTCTCTACCCCCTTTCTCCCCTGCGTCTACGACGCCTTTTCCGTGATTCCGGGGGCGGCTCCTTCTCCAACGCTTCATCCGCCCGTCGATAATACCTGGCCTCGTGCCCGGACAGTTTCCCCTCTTCGATCAGCCGCTTTATCTTACCGATGTCCGCATTCCGGACCGCAGTGCCCCCCGTTCCCGGGGCCGGAGAAAGGAGCGCAGCCGAGGAGGCGGAATCGTGTGCGTCCTCGATGCTTCGCACTGACGACACCGCCAGTGCCGTCACCGTGCAGGCGCACACCAGCGCGGCGGCGGCCAGCCCGATCTCCCTGGATCCCCATCCGCCGCCCTCGGCCTCCCTCTCCTTCCCGGCCGC
>CAYMFW010000297.1:0-5379 GCA_964389785.1 uncultured Planctomycetota bacterium | reverse complement strand
GAGTGGGAAGCTACTACCGGACGCAGGCGGAGAGGATGTGGAACGAGAACCTGGCCGCCCCCAACCCGCCGCCGGTGTACGCGTACGCATACTCGAAATCGGAGACACGAGACTGGCGGATCGAATGGCTTCTTTCCGCCGACCTCGGGACCTCCCATACCCTCGTAGCCGGAACCGATTTCCTGCAAGACGAGGCTGACTACGAGCCCACGGTCGATGCCGGAACCAAGGCGCCGCTCGCCGGCTCGACGGGCGAGGAAGAGGACATCTCGAACTTCGGCATCTTTCTCCAGGACGAGATCCGCCTCGGTGAAAGGGCGAACCTCGTTCCCGGTGTTCGTCTCGACTCGCATTCGGAATTCGACACCGAGGTATCGCCGAAGCTGGCATTCTCGTACACGGCCGGTGCAGGAACCACGCTGCGGGCGTCGATTGGCCGGGCGTTTCGCGCTCCCACACTCAGCGAGATGTTCTACCCGGATTGGATGGTGGCTCCCGGTGTCACCCTGGTCTCGAATCCCGATCTCGATCCCGAGCACATCACGGCCTACGACATCGGTCTGGAGCACTCGTGGCCGGGAGAGATGACGGTTCGAGCGGACCTCTTCTACAACGACATGGATGATCTCATATCCCTGCAGACGGCCGGCGGCGTGATGACGTACGTGAACGTGAGCGAGGCCAATTCGCAGGGAATCGAGGTCGGTCTCGACTGGCACGCCACGGAGAATATCGGTTTCTCGTTGGACTACACGCGCCAGCACACGGAGGACGAGGACACGAAGGAGGATCTCGACTACATGCCGGAGCACAAGGTGGGTCTGGGCGCCCGTCTTCACGGAATCGTTCGCGGGTGGGGACTCGCCTTTTCCATGAACCAGATGTTCGTGGACGACAGGGTCTACCGGGATCGGGCGAGCAACCAGTACTTCCGGCTCGACTCGTACTGGCGCATCGACGTCGCGCTGAAGGCACGCCGCAAGAACGGGTGGGTAGAGGTCACGATAAGGAACCTGACAAACGAGGACTACGAGGAAACGGGTGGTGACCTGGCGCCCGCGCGGATGGTGGTTGCGGAGGCGGGGCTGACCTTCTAGCGGACGCACGTGGAACCCGAACTTGCGGGAGACGCGCCGCGCCGGGGCCGGCTGAAAAACTTAAAGCCTGACCCCGCAAACCGCGGTATTTGGCGTATAATAGTCCCGTTGTGTCTAATATCAGAAACTTCAGCATTATCGCCCATATCGACCATGGGAAATCGACGCTGGCCGACCGGCTGATACAGGCCGCCGGCCTGGTGTCGGACCGGGACTTCCACGACCAGATGCTGGACACGATGGATCTGGAGCGGGAGCGGGGCATCACCATCAAGAGCCAGACCGTCTCCCTGCCGTACACGGACAAGAACGGCGAGGAATACATGCTCAATCTTATCGACACGCCGGGCCACGTGGATTTCACCTACGAGGTGTCCCGCGCGCTCGCCTCCTGCGAGGGGACGCTGCTGGTGGTGGACGCGTCGCAGGGGGTGGAGGCGCAGACGCTCGCCCATTTCTACACGGCGATGGAGCACAATCTGGCGATGATCCCGGTGATCAACAAGATCGACCTGCTGTCGGCCGAGGTGGACCGGGTGAAGGAACAGATCGAGGTCGAGCTGGGGCTCGATTCCGACGACGCGATCCTGTGTTCGGCGAAGGAAGGGACCGGCATCGATGAAATCTTCGAGGCCATCGTGAATCACCTGCCTTCCCCGGAAAGAGATCCGGACGCTCCGCTGAAGGCGCTCATCTTCGACGCGCATTACGATCCGTTCCGCGGCACCATCATCGCGTGCCGGGTGTTCGACGGGCGGGTGAAGCCGGGTGACGTTATCCGGCTGATGTACTCCGGCGCGGCGTACAAGGTGAGCGAGGTCGGCCTGTTCCAAATCGACAAGGTCCCGCGCGACACGCTGTCGGCGGGCGAGGTGGGCTACATAGCGGCCGGCATCAAGACGCTGGGCGATACCCGCATCGGCGACACCATCACGCTGGACGACCGCCCGGCGGAAACGCCTCTGCCCGGGTTCAGAGCGGCCAAGCACGTGGTGTTCTCCTCGATCTACCCGATGGGGGCGGACGAGTACCAGTCGCTGCGGGAGAGCCTGGAGAAGTACGAGCTGAACGACGCGTCGCTGACCTATCAGAAGGATTCCTCGGCGGCGCTGGGGCAGGGATTCCGGTGCGGGTTCCTGGGACTGCTCCACCTGGAGATATTCCAGCAGCGGCTGGAGCGGGAGTACAACCAGTCGATCGTGATGACGGTGCCCAGCGTGCAGTACCGGTTCACGCTGGAGAGCGGCGAGGTGGTGGAGATAGACAACCCGCAGTACTATCCGGACCCGTCGGCCATCAGGAGCACCGAGGAGCCGTACATCCGGGCCGACCTGCTGTTTCCGGACAGGTACATGGGCGCGGTGATGAACCTGTGCCTGTCCCGTCGCGGGGTGAATCCGAAGACCGCCTATCCCACGCCGGGGCGCATGCAGCTGACGATCGAGATGCCGCTGGCCGAGGCCATCTACGACTTCTACGATACGCTCAAGACCATCACCCAGGGCTACGGGTCCCTCGACTACGAGCTGATCGACTACCGCGTGAGCGACCTGGTGCGGCTGGACATCCTGCTGAACGGCGAGCGGGTGGACGCGCTGTCCCTCATCGTGTTCAGGGAGAAGGCCCGGGAGTGGGGGGTGCGGATATGCGACCGGCTGAAGGACGCCATCCCGAGACATCAGTTCAAGATAGCCATCCAGGGGGCGATCGGCGGCAATATCATCTGCCGGTCCACCATCAATCCGTTCCGGAAGAACGTCACCGCCAAGCTGTACGGCGGCGACGTGACGCGTAAGAACAAGCTGCTCGACAAGCAGAAAAAGGGCAAGAAGAAGATGAAGATGATCGGCCAGGTCAACGTGCCGCCGAGCGCGTTCGCCGCGGTGCTGAAGGCGAAGGACGACGACTAGGATCGAGGTGATACCCGGCTACGACGGCGCCTTCGACGAGGGTCAGCGCGACACCGCCTTGATATAGCTCTTGGCGTATTCGAGCATCAGCTTTTCCCGTTCTTCCAGCGGCAGGAACCGGTCGGTATAGCCGTTCACCGGTTGTTTGTCGGGCCAGTCGGTTCGCCAGATCCGGACTATGCGCACGCCGTTCAGGCGCAATGAATCGTCCTTGAAGTACTGGTCGTCGATGGAGTTTCCCGTCACGTATATGGAACCGTCCGGCGCGACGTCCGGGCTGGACTGCAGGGAGCCAAAGGGGGCCACGTTCCGGCCCTTCCATTCCGGCCGGGGCGACTCGCTTCCCATCTGGCTGGTCTGGGCGACGGCGGTAACGAAACCGTCGTGGTACCGGCGAAGCCCGGCGCAGTCCCACCCGCCGTTTATGATCGCTCCGGTGCGGGGACACTGGACCTGAAAGCACGTGGTGACGAATCGCAGTGAGGCGGCGTCGGCGGGTCCGTCGTTCGTAGCCATCTCCTTGACGATTGCCTTGAACTCGTCGGAGGCCTCTTTCCTCTTCTTTACGTCACCTCCCGCGTTGAGGGCCGGCCATGCCATCAGGCTGTCGTACAGATTGGTGACGTTGCCCTTGGCGAGATCGATGCTGAACAGCCGCCCGGGCCCCGTGCCGCAGCCCGGGTGGAAGGCCTGGTAGATGCGGCCGTCAAACCGGCCGCTGGTGGCGGCGTGCGCGTCGGCGCAGAAGCCCCTGGGAATGCCGTCGCACTTGACCGGGACTGAGTCCAGGTCTTTGCCGTCGAAGGCGTCGAAAGCGTGTATCTGGTTGAACGTGCACGGCCACGTGGACCTCCTTGCCGTTCAATGTGTACGGGCGGAGCTGCTCGGCGTAGCGAACGACGTATGGTTTCTTTAGTGTGCCCGTGTCGGTCGGAACGGTTCCCTGCAGGAAATACACCCGGCCGGTAACCGGGTCGGCCGTAAGCCAGTCGCCGAAGCCGCGCTGGGTGGGGTACAGCCGGGCCTCGCCGTCGATGGCGTCCTTCGACGCTTCGACGGTCTCGGTGAAGTTGAGGTACACGTACGGCTCCCCCCGAATCAGCTTGCCCTTGTGCTTCGGGTGCTCGGGATAGTCGTACGACGGGATCTTGCCCGCGAAGGTGATGGCCCTGGTCTTCGGGTCGATGTGGTATATGCCGAAGCTGGTGGCAGCGTATATGGCGGTAGCGTTAGCGCCGTCGCCGGGTGCGTAGACGATCGCCTGCGACTTCAACGTACGCGGACGAAAGTTCTTGAGACCGGGCAGTGCCCTGCGAGCCTCGGGGATTACCACGATTTCTTCGTACTTCCAGACGCCGGGGCTCATCGTGTAGCGGCCGCCCTGCGATTTGTGTTCCTTGCCCGCCCAGTGCTCGCCCCATTTCTCCTTGTATTACTTCTCGCGTTCCTTCAGGTCTTTGGGGTAGGGGCGGGTGCCGTTCTTCCAGTCGGTGAGGACCCACTCCTTGCCGGAAGTATCCTTCTCCCGGCGGGTGCCGTCCGGGGTGCCGGATGCGCCGTGCGCGGCGAGTATGTGCGGCACAAGACGTCCATAGGCTGCGGTGGTTATAAAGCAGGCACCATTGTGATCTGATGGTGATTTCGTGCCGACGCCGCCGGGGTCCTGTGTGTAGGTGAAGCTGTCTCCTCCCAGGTTGGCAACAGCAGGATCTGCAGCAAAAGCAGTACCGGCAGCAAGAAGCATCAACATCGCCGACATCAGCCATTTTGGCATATTCACAGCCTTCCGTTCTTGGTGCAGAATCTCTCTGCCTGCCAAGAGAAATTTCGATTTCTCGCGGATCCGCAAGACACGTCCGCAGCGTCCTCTCGCCGCGTTCTCATATGGGTCGGGCGCCGTTCTCCTTCTGGAGCTCCCGGGAGGTCTGGGCGAGGAAGTGGGAGACGAAGGTGATGACCTCCCTCCTCTGGTAGCCCTGTTTCTTCAGCTCCCCGTACACGACCACGCCGAGAAGCCTCATGCCCGCGTCCGGGTAGCGGGTCGTGAGGTTGAGGCAGCTCTCGAGGGATCGCCCGCTCACGCGGCGGAGCATGACGGTGTCCACCGCCTCCACCAGCTCATCTTCGTCCTTCACGATGCATTCCAGAAGGTTGCGCGCCAGCGCCAGCCGCATCTTCGCGTTGAACCTGCCGCATCTCCGGACGTGCTCGCTGAGGATCTCGGCGAAGTACATGATGGCCTTCTCGGGGTGCCTGGCGGCGTATTCGAGACCGCTTTCCAGCGTGATGTCCGCGGCGAGGCGCTCGAGGACGGGAAGGTGCTCCATCACTCGTTCTCGTCGAAGGCGCCGCTGAAGCCGTCCATCACCCGG
>CAYMFW010000296.1:1862-5382 GCA_964389785.1 uncultured Planctomycetota bacterium | reverse complement strand
CCTCGGCCGCCGGCACCTCCGCCGCGGGAGCGGCGGGCGCCGGTGCAGGCTCCTCGGCCGGGGCCGGAAACACCGGCTCGTCGTCTTCCTCATCCTCCTCCAGGACCAGCGTGGGCCTGCTCCCCGCCGGCTCGATGAGGCCCTTGTTCAGGGGCGTCATGTCGAACGCGCCGTCCCTGGTGCGCTTCCTGAATATATTGAACCCGACCACGTGGTCCACGTCGTCCGGATGGGTCAGCCAGGTGATGAGATTGACGCCGGCGGCCGTTTCCGTTTCCAGTTTCTGAGGCGGCTCCGGGTTGTACTCGGTCTCGATCTGGACGGTCAGCGGCCGGATCTCCAGGTCCCCGTTCTTGAACCCGATCTGGATCACGCCATCGCCCCCCTCCATGCCGGGCTTCCACAGTATCCGGAGCTTGTTCGACTGAGGAAGGGACACCACCGCGATCATCTTATTATCCAGAGACACGTTCCGGGCCTCCGAGGAATCGAGGGTAAGGGTCAGCTCGAACGGCTTCTTCTCGTCGAGGACAAGGATCTTGACGGGAGGAAGGATGTACCGGGTTCTCGGATACACCCATTTCTTTGGAGGGAGGTCGGACCCCTTGCGCGGGCTCTCGAACACCGCGAGGACCTGCGTGTCGTACTTGGGCACCATCCCGGGATCGTAATCCGGGTCCACCGGAGCGTTCTTCATCTTGGTTTCGATAAGGACCAGCTGTTTCTTGATGTTCTCGATCAGCTGGTCTATCTGCCCTCCGCTGAACGCCCTGGCGACGATCAGTATCGCGATGAGGAGCGCGACCGCCAGGCCGACCTTCTCGAAGTGGTTCTTTAAGAATATCTTGATCTTAGCCACGTCCGATACGCTCCTCTACTCCTTCTTCTTCCCGTGCAGCATGCTGCACTTCACCGACACCGACACCGGCGGCTCTTCCGTTCCCACCAGCTGGGTCTCCACCTGCTTGACGGAAAGGGTATCCACGAACACGTTGAGGTCGGATCGTTCCAACTCGGCGACGAGGAACAGCAGTCTCGGAAAGGACACCATGCCCGAAATGGTCAGACTGCGCGTCGCGAACTCCAGATCCCTTACCGTCAGGAACATCCGGTCCGTGCCCGTGCCCTGGCGCACGCTGTCCAGCGTGGTAACCGCCGCGGCCCGCTCGATGAGCTCCGCTATCTGCTCCATCATCCTGAAGTGCTCCATGGGCGCTTCGCAATCCTTCGGCTCCGGCAGACGGTCCCCGAAGCTCTTCCACTGGAACGCGGTCGAGCCGAGCTCCATGTTCTTCTTCAGCTTCTCCTCGAGCACCTTGGTCCGCTTCCTGTACTCCACCACAAAGAGGGCCGGCTCCAGCTTTCCGTCGATGAACACATCCGCCCAGTACTTCACCGCCTTCTGCTTCTTGCCCGCGAAGAAACTCTCGACGGTCTCGTACTGCGTCCTGAACACGCCCGCGGTCTGCTTCGCCTTATCGATCTTGGTTTCGTTGGCGATGTCCCCTCTCAGCAGGGCCAGGAGCCGTGTCTGCCCCTGCTCCAGCTCGTTGGTGCTCTTGCTCAGCTCCCTGCGGAGCGGCATGACGAAGAGCAGGTACAGCACGACGAGCGCCACGACAGCCAAGCCGATACCCAGCCAGAACAGGTTTCTCTTTACGAACTCCATATCCGCTATTCTTCCTTCGGCTTCGGCTGCTCGGGACGCTTGGGAGCGTAGTCCCACTCGACCGTGAACACGTGGACGTCGACCTTCTCGTCCTTCATTACAGCGGTAAGCGCCTCGGGGGCGGTCTCGTCGGCGACCGCGTCCGCCGCGGCCTCCTGCAGCTTGGGAACCGCCTTGACGGTGATATCCTTCTTCGGGGCCTCGATAAGCTTCACGTTCCAGAACTCCGGGACCGTCGCGAGCGACCGTTCGACGTTTTCTATGATGTACTTCACCCCCAGGTCCGCCTTCTCGCTCGTGCCCTTCAGGACGAAGTGCAGCACCTTGCTCTGCCCTTCGACGACCTGTTTCTCAGCCTCAGGCGGCGGCGCGCCCGGCCCTCCGGGTCCTCCCGGTCCGTCTCCGGGCCCCCCGGGTCCTCCCGATCCGCCTCCGGGCCCCCCGGGCGACGGGACGGGAGCTATCGACTTTGTCAGCCCTCCCACGGTCTTGTACGAGCATTCCAGAGAGTTGAACCATACCCCTTCGGGAGAGGCCTTTGTCGTTATCTTCTTGAGGATGTCCGCCCACGGCACCCGCAGACCGGACAGGTCGCCGAGCTTCTTCAGATCCTCCCGAACGGGATCGACCTCGTCCTTGGCGGACTGATACTCGCCCCTCAGCCGCTCGACGTTCTGCACCTTGGCACGGATTTCCTTCAGCGGCTCCTTCGTCCCGCCGATCTGGAACCTGCTCGAAACGTACGAGACGAACAGCGCCAGCGCGAGCACGCCCACCGCGGCCACCACGAACGGCTTCTTGCGCAGAAGCTGTCTCTTGAATGCCAGGTCCTGCGGCAGCAGGTTCACGTTTATCGTCGCCCGATCCAGCCCCTGGAGGGCCAGTCCCATCGCGACGCCGAACGCGCGCACGTTCTGCGAGAAGGTGGCGCCGTCGATGCCGGCGGCGAGCGCCACCCGCTCCAGGGAAACGACATCCTCGACATCGTACTCCAGGTGGTCCGACAGGAAATCCTTCAGCCCGGCCTGGCTCGCGCCGTTGCCGAGCAGAAGCACCTTGCTGAATTTCACGCCGGCCGTCTGGGACTTGTAGAACCCCATGGACCGCTGCACCTCGCCGACCAGATCGCGAAGCACCGGCCGCATCACGTTCAGTATCTTATCCGCCTGTTTCGATTCGGCGGCCTTTCTCTTCAGGTCCTCGGCCTCCTCGAAGGTCATGCTGAACTTGTCCTGGAAGGCCTCGGTGATGTCGTCGCCCGCGATCGGCAGGTTGCGCAACCAGAACCGGTTTCCGTCCAGCACGATCAGGTCCGTCGTCGAGGCGCCCATATCGAGTATCGCCACCGGCTCCTGCGGGTCCCGGTCGAATTTCACCAGGTTGTAGGCCGCCAGCGGGGCCACCTGCATCCCGTCCACCGGGAAGTCGCTCGCGACCGTGGGCCCCAGGATGTCCCGCACCACCTCTTCCTTGACGGCGAAGAGCACCGCTTCACGTTCCTCCACCCCTGGCTCGGCCGCTACCAGCTGGTAGTCCCACACGATCTCGTCGAGTGGGAACGGGATAAGCTGACGGGCCTCGTACCGGACGATCTCCGGAATCCGCTTCTCCTGCACCGGAGGCAGGGAAAGCGTCCTGTTGAGCATCATCTGACCCGGGACGGATATGATGACCGGCTCGGCGCCGAACCGGTGGTTGGCCAGGAGCTGTGCCAGGGCGGCCGCTACGGAGGTTGCGCGAGTATGTTCGTCCACATCCGGCCCGCTGGGAAGGGTGAGCAGATCGTAGTCCGCCAGCTCGACCCCGCTGCCGTGTACCACTAGTTTGACGGCCTTTATGGCCGTCTTACCG
>CAYMFW010000296.1:0-1852 GCA_964389785.1 uncultured Planctomycetota bacterium | reverse complement strand
GGCAATATTTCCTTGAAATTATGCACGTAAATCGAGCGAATGCAAGCAAAAAATCCGATTCCCTCGATTATCGGGGCGAAAGGGGCCTCACGGAGGACATGAAGCAGCCGCCTCCTCCCCCGCTCACGCTCACGCTGGAGCCCGGCGGGGCGACCGTGGTGGGCTTCAGCACCCGCCACTGAGAGGATTGCGAGAAGCTGATCTCGGCGTAGAACACCGCGTAGGCGTCGAGCACCGTCTCGCCGTCCGTGTCCATCAGCACGGTCAGATCCAGCATCGTCAACGAGGGCTCGGCATTCACCCAGCCGACGCCGTTGTAGTACTGCAGCACCAGGTCGTCCGGCGTGATGGAGGTCTCGTCATCCAGGTCCGACACCGGGAACGGAAACTGGATCGTCTCCCCGGACGCGACCGACCCGGTGATGCCGAACACGCCGGCGGCGGGGGTGTACCCGGAAGGCACGTCCAGGCCCGCCAGCGACGTGGTGGTATTGAGCTGAATGATCGGAGCCAGCGTGCCGTCGAGCTCTCCGGCGCTGAACGCGAACGTCACCGCGGTCGCCCACTGATACTGAGCGAAGACGGAATAGTCGTACGTGACCGTCCCGTCCTTCGTGGGATCGATCGTCGGTGAGTTGGGCCGGGCGATCACCGGCGCGTTGATGCCGGTGCCCACCCGCGGATCGGTTCCCAGCGCCGCCTCGATCACGTCCGCGACGCCGTCCCCGTCGTCGTCCGTGTCCGCCTCGTCCACCGTGCCGTCTCCGTCCGTGTCGGTCGTGTCGCCGGTATCGGGGCTGCCGTCCCCGTCCGTATCGGTATCCAGCGGATTGGTGCCGTTGGCGATCTCGGTCGCGTCGTCCACGCCGTCCCCGTCGTCGTCCGTGTCCACGTCGTTTCTCTCGCCGTCGTTGTCAGTGTCGAACGCGTAGTCGGTGTCATCCCCCCCGGGCCCCAGGTCGGACGTGTCGTCGATGCCGTCGTTGTCGTCGTCCGGATCCGTGTCGTTGTCGACGCCGTCGTTGTCCGTGTCGTAGGGATACGGGTCGATCCCGTCGGCGGTACCGTCCCCGTCGTCGTCCGCGTCCGCGTTGTCACCGATACCATCCTTGTCCGTATCGGTATCTTCGGTGTCGTCGAACGGAAAGTCATCCGAGACGTCCGGCGTGCCGTCGCTGTCGTCGTCCGTGTCCGCGTTGTCCCCTGTGCCGTCGCTGTCGTTGTCCGCCCACTCCGTCGAATCGAGCGGGAATGGATCGGTGTCGTCGTTCGTACCGTCGTCGTCCGTGTCCGGGTCGACCGGATTCGTGCCCGCGGCGTACTCCGCGGCGTCCGTCACCAGGTCACCGTCGGCATCCAGGCTGCCGTCCCGGTCCAAGTCCCCGAAATAGGTCCTCTCCCAGTCGTCGGACAACCCGTCCGCGTCCGTATCCTCGTCACTGATCGTGTACGTGTGGATCGGGTACGTTCCAAGCGCCACTCCGTCCGGATTCGAAAGGGTTATCACCAGCGTCTCGTCCAGCTCGTGCGGAAAATCGTTTTCGACGATCAGGGTGATGTTCTTCACTATGTCTCCCTTGTTGAACGTCAGCGTGTCCGGATCGAGCGTGAAGTCCAGCCCGCTTCCAGTCGCGGTGCCGCCCGTGACAGCGTAGTCCACCGTCACCGTCCGGCCCGAGACCGTCGAGAGCGAGACCGGGAAGTCGACCGGGGAGGTCGCCTCGTCGCCGGAAGAGCTTCCCGAAGCGAAGGACAGGGTAGGCTCTGCATCGTTGTCGAGTATGGTGTACGTGTGGACCGCGAGAGTCCCCAGCGTGGCCACGGAAGCGTTCGAGAGCGTGACCTCCACTGT
>CAYMFW010000295.1:0-5414 GCA_964389785.1 uncultured Planctomycetota bacterium | reverse complement strand
CGAGAAAACCTTCACAGGGAATCCAGTGAGATGGATAGGAAAGAGATAAGACCGCCAGTTATTCTGTTTCTGCTTCTGCTGACCGCGGCCGCAGCTGCGGCGGATACGCCCGTGAGTATTCCGCTGACGGTTCGGGAGCCGTCCGGCGTCGATCGCGTCGCGGACCCGGTAACGAGCGGGGTGCCGCTTCCCAAGGGCGCCGTGAAGGACGCCGCCGAACTCGTCCTGACGAACACGGCGACGAAGAAGCCCGTTCCCTGCCAGTTCACCGTTCAGTCCAAATGGCCGGACTCCAGCGTGAAGTGGGTGCTTCTTGATTTTCTGTGCGATGTGAAGGCCAACGGGATAGCCGAATACTCCCTTCGAAATGGCAGCGGAAATCCCTCCCCGGCGACGGCGGCCGGTGCGAAGGACGCGGAGGATCACGTCGCCCTCTCCTCCGGTCCGCTCGTCATCAGGATCAGCAAGAGCCGCGGCACTATCATGGAAGAAGCCCGGCTGAACGATTCCCCGATACTCTCCGCCGAGAAGCCGTGCGAAGCGGTGCTCCAGCTCGACGACGATAAGCTCTACCGCACGCACCTCGGCAAGCCGGAGCTGGTGCAGATAGAGGACGGCGGGCCGATCCGTGCCTGCGTCCTGGTGCGCGGCAGCTTCGTGGACGAGGCCGGCAAGGGGATCTACGAGGGCAAGGTCGGCTACGACGCGCGCGTCACCGTCTGGGCCGGCAGGCCGCACGCGAAGGTGGCCTTCACGCTGAGAAACGACGCGCGCTACGGATTTAAGGGAATCCCCAAGAGGGCGCAGTGGATCAACTTCAGGTCGGTGCGGATCGACCTGCCCCTCGCTGCGGGCGGCGAAGAGAAGGGATTCGATTCCCATTGCTCCGGCGGCATCCACGCGCTTCCCCCGGATAAGGAAATCACGCTCACCCAGTGGTTCAAGTATCCGCCGGTGAACCCGCATATCGGTGAGAGGTACGCGAATTCGGAAACGGATAAGCAGAGGGAAGCCCGCGCGAACATGGCCGGCAAGACCTTCGGCTACTATTACCTGATAATTGAAAACGACGACGAGGTGAAATCCGCCGGCGCCGAAGCGGACGGCTGGGCGGGCGTGTACCGCGGCGGCAAGCCCTTCATCCACGCGCACGTCCGGCGGTTCCTGCAGAACTTCCCGTCCGGCTTCTCGGCCGCGGCCGACCGGCTGTCCGTCGTTCTGGTCCCGCGCGGCGGCTTCTGGCCCCGCACCGAGGAGGCGAGCAAGAAGGGCGCCTACCAGTTCGAGGGCAACCGACACAAGACCTGGGAGGTGCTGTTTCGTTTCGACAGGAAGTATCGCGAGCAGGCGGCGGCACACAAGGCGTTCGAGCAGCCGCTTTTCGCGAAGGCAGCGATAAAATGCTACCGCGTCGACGATGCTGTCTGGCCGCTGGCGCGCACGGACATCAGCGTGAAGGACCCGGAAACGCTCGAGGCGGTGAAGCGGTACGAACTTCTGCAGAAGGCCAAGGTGCACCAGTCCATGGGAGACAACGCGAAGATGCGGGGCCCCAACGCGAAGGGACGCGTCTGGGACCGGTGGCGGAAGGTCTCGATACCGGGCCTGCAGAAACGCTGCCCCGACGGGATGTGCGGCTTCATGCATTTCGGCGACTTGATGTGGAGCTTCGGCTACTGCTCCCTCTTCTACGACTGGCCGTACGCGATGGGAATACAGTACCTCCGCTCCGGGGACCGGGCGATGCTCGACGTCTGGAGGGATATGACGGCCCACCGCTACGATATCGACCGGGGACCCGGCTTCTCGATGTACGAGAAGGGCCACCACGGCAACTACACAAAGAAGGACGTCCGCAAGAGATATGCCGGGGAGTTCCGCCCCAGGGGCAGTCACTCGTGGGGGCGGGGGCTGCTGCTGTATTGGGCGCTCACCGGCGACCGCAGGGCGCTGGACGCCGCGCAGAGGAACGGCCGGGCGTACGAAGGCGCGTGGAAAAAGGACATGGGAAAGGAGCTGATAGACGCCAGGGAGTACCGCACGCCGGGCTGGACGATAGACCAGTGGCTCGCCCTCTACGAATACACCGGAGATGCGAAGTACCTGGAGCTCGCCAACACGCTCTTCACCAGGTCGCTTCTGGCGATGGAGAAGAGCCACGGATCATGCGGGCATATCCTGCCCGAGGGGAAGCAGACCGCCCAGTTCACCAGCTTCATCACCGAGCCGGTGGCGCGCCTGCACCGGGTCACCGGGAGAAAGGACGTCGCCGAGTTCCTGAAGCGGGTGCTGGACTGGCACCGCAAGGCCGGCATGCTCGGCGGCAAGACGAACGGCGACAGGTATGAGCCGGTGAGTTTCCTGGACGACTGGAACTATGCGGGGAAGTCTTCGAGTGAGATGGGTATGCTGGCGGCCAGCCGGCTGTACGCGTTCTTTATGGCGGACGGGTTCGCGTATCTGCACCGGATCTTCCAGAGGAAGGAAGACCTGGCGCTCGCCAGGCAGCTGTTCAGGGACAGTGTATTCTACTACGGGGTGGAGGAACGCGCTCTCGATCCGAAGGCGCGCACGCCGCTGGGGTACCATTTCCGCGGGGAGGTGGTCACCAACGCGGCGAAGGTCCACGCGTGGACGGGAAGGTACCACCAGATATATATGATGAGCGAGGAAGCTCTAACCGAGAAGGGCGATTGAGGAAGGAGGAACGGGTATGAAGGCGTTTCGAGGCATGTTCGTGGTCGCGGTGCTGGCGCTGGCGGTTCTTGCCGTGCCTGTCACCGCGTTCGCCAACGTGGAAAGGTGCAGCTGCCATTCGCCGGATGGCGTGTCGGTCGATGACAAGGTCAATCCCGGCAGGGAGATATTCTTCGACGCGTACGCGCAGGCGACAGGCGGCGATATGTACAGCCTGTATCCGAAGGCGGATCTGGGATATATCTGCGCGAAAGACGATGTTGTGGTCGATTTTGAACTGTACGCCTCCGACGCGGACGAGCACGTGTGTAAGGTCGGCGATCCGAAGGACATCTACGCGTGGATGAAGAAAGCGACCGACAAACTGGAGGTGGAGGTCAGGAAGGACGGCAAGAGGATCGCGTCTCTGCCGCTGACGATCACGCAGTGGGGGGACCCCACCTTCGGAGCCAAGGCTGAGTGGGTGCCCCCGAAAGGTGCCGATGGGAAGATGCTGACGGGCAAGTACACGTTTGCCTACAAGGGAAGGATCCGGGACAAGGACAAGATCGGCGGCAAGTCGGGGCCGCCCGTCGAGCACAAAGATAGTCTCGACGGGTCGGTGGACGTCTCCATCTTCGAGGCGGAGCTGCACATTATCCGGGTAGAGATTGAGGAGTTTGCGAGGGTGAGGCCGAGAACGGGAAACGAAGAAGAGGTTGATGTTACCCTGGCTCCCTCTCCTCTTCCGGACGCCCTTTCGGTCAGTCTATCCGTCGTGAGAGTCACTGGTGGCGAAGGGGCGGGTGATGTCGTCGATCCGGCAGGAAGGGTGATAACCCAAACCACGACAATAAAGGTCCGTGGAACCCAGCAGAGCTGGGGAGCCGGCAATACCGCTGCGCCGAACAACATGCAGCTCAGGGCGACGCTATCCGTCCATACCTCCCCGTGCGACACCGAGAACTTCACGATTTCTGCCAAGCCGATCAAATTCCACCAGACGTCGGTCCGAAAAGAAGTCGGGGGGGTCCTCAAGTTCAGGTACGCATGGGAATCCGATTCCGGCAACCTGAACGATTTGGACAAGATCTGGCTGGGAGAGCATGTTACGTATAGTGACGGGGGAAAACACGTAGGCCCTAACCTGCCATGGAAAGCCAACAATCCTGATCCCACCATCAAGCCGGCCAGAGGGATAACAGGCGCCACCACTGGAACTGGAGGTGATACTCACCGTCCGCCTGGAGGGCGTCTTCCCAGTGCCGGTCCGGCGGCCAGCTACACGGCAACGCAATACTATGGATTCAGGGACTTCCGCACCGACCCTGGTGCGGTCGACAACACGCTTGGATGGCAGACCAATTTGCTCGGGCCAATAACGATATCGCGGTGGGTCGAAGAGGTAGGCGGCAACTGGCGGTACCGGATAGAGAAGAGCGGGACGACTCATACCCAATGGCTACCGTAACAAGGAGGTACGGATGACGAAGAAGACATGGAGTGTGCTCTGTGCCGCGACATTCATGCTGCTGCTCGTGGGCGCCGAAGGGAAGTGCGACATGCCGTCACTGGAAATAGGGCCTCTGCAGCCGGCATTCGTGCTGGGAGAGCCGATACAGTTGGTGATGACCTTTGGAAACTCGGGGAAGGACACCGCAGAGGTGGACCTTGGCGTTAGCGGCACCGAGAACGTGGAGCTCTCCGTATCGAAGAAAGGCGGGGAGAAAAGGGTCGTATCGGGAACATCGGGCTCGGGGTTTGCCGCTGTTGAGATTGTGCGAATTGCGTCGGGGAAATCTGAGAGCCGCACGCTGATACTTGATGACCTTATCGTGCTCACCGAGGTCGGTAAGTATCAGATTGTCGCACGCGTGGGGGAGGGAAAGAAACTGGAGGCCAGGACCGAGGTGCATGTCGTTCCTACCGTACAGCAGACTTGCGCGAAACTTTGGGATGACTGCAGCGAGGAGAAGGGAAAGATCCGAAACGTTCGGAGCCTGAAGCTCCTGTGTCTTACCCGACACAAGGATGCCCTCGCTTACCAGTATCGTTTGCTCGAAAAGGGTGCGGATATCGGGACCGGTAATCTGAACGCTTTGCTGAAGTCCATGCTGAGTACGCGTGTTCCAGAGGTCATCGCTCATCTGGTCAAGACGGTTCTTTCGAAGGGCAAGCAGGACTCCTCCGTGCGTCCGGTTGTTCTCTATCATCTGCAGTCAGTCTTGGGGGACGGCAAATGGGAGAAGAAGTGCATCGATCTGCTGGCCCCCTACCGTAAGGAAATCGAAAAAGCGGCGCCAGTGGGGGTCTCGGACTAGACGATATTCAGGAGACCGTTGTTCCGTCACAGGGTGTTTCGGATGCTGCTCGACGAGGAAGCCGTTACGGAGGAGCTGGTATCTGGTGGCGAAGGTGTACGAGTTTACTGAGTTGGAATCGTTGCCTTCCTCTGTTCGTGCCGGTACGATGATAATATGCGAGTGCCGGTGTCGGACCTGCCGGCTCGTCCGGCGGACCTTACGGGAAACTTGAAGCCGGGGCGAACCTGGGTCGAGGGCTGCGAATGGGTGTATGCGGGAGCCAACTGGATGGTCTCTCACAGCTGTTCCTGTCCGAAAGGATAGAGGAGGTAGTTTCAGATATGTTTCCCAGGCGCAATACCGGGTTTTCGCTCGTGGAGCTTCTTGTCGTCATATCGATCATCGCTCTGCTGGCGGCATTGCTCCTTCCCGGGC
>CAYMFW010000294.1:0-5431 GCA_964389785.1 uncultured Planctomycetota bacterium | reverse complement strand
CTTGGAATCAGGGAGAACTCAGACATCATTGAATATTATTCTTCTGGAACATAACTACGCCATATGGCGCGAACGTGGCGTCATAAACCCTTGACATAGGTAGCCGATCCGGCTACATAATGACGATATAAGCGTGAAATGGAGCGTCTCGAACGGTTCGAGACCAGCTGGTCACATGAGGGCGAGGGCAGTGGTAGTGGATACGTCGGCTGTGCGGGACCTCCGCTTTCCGGATACTGATCACTCATATCCCCCTCTCCCCGGAACAATCCTTTTCGATAGAGGAGTCTATCATGCCTTACGAGAGAGCGAAGGTCAAGGGAAAGTACAAACCGAAGGCGAAGAAGGTGGTCGATCAGGTCCGGGAGGTGTTGCGTTATCATCACTATTCTCTCAAGACCGAAGAGGCCTACGTCCAATGGATCGTGCGGTTCATTCATTTCAGCGGCAGAAAGCATCCCCGTAGCATGGGCAAGGCGGAGATCGAGAAATTCCTGAGTCATCTTGCGATAAACAGGGATGTCGCCGCCTCGACTCAAAATCAGGCGTTTCAGGCGATCAAGTTTCTCTACGAGCGTGTTCTGAATATCCCGATCGAAGAAAAGATCGAGGCTTCCCGCTCGAAGAAGGCAAAGAAGCTTCCAACGGTCCTGAGTCTCGATGAGACGAAGAAACTCTTCGATGAGTTGTCGGGCACGGCGAAGACCATGAGCGCGTTGATGTACGGCAGCGGTCTGCGGGTGTCCGAGGTCGTACGGCTTCGCGTCGGTGACCTGGATTTCGAGAATCATCAGCTCATCGTCCGCGACGGCAAAGGCAACAAAGATCGGGCGACCGTTCTTCCGGACAAGCTTAAGGAGACGCTCAAGAAGCATCTGAAGAAGGTGAGAACGCTGTTCGAAACGGACCTTGCGCAGGGGAACGCGAACGTCTACCTTCCGACGGCTCTTTCGAGAAAGTACACCGGAGGCGGGCAGTCGTGGGTCTGGCAGTACGTGTTCCCGTCGAGAACGCTGTCCCGGGACCCCCGAGGGGGCGCGATGCGCAGGCATCACGTTCACCGGAGCGTGCCGGAAAAGGCGGTGAGCGGTGCGGCGAGCGCGTGCGGAATCGAGAAACGGGTGTCGTGCCACACCCTGAGGCACTCCTTTGCCACGCGCATGCTGGAGAAGGGAGTCGATATTCGACGTCTTCAGGAGCTGCTCGGGCATAAGGATGTTCGGACTACAATGATTTACACGCATGTCATGAACAAGAATCTCGAGGGACTGGAGAGTCCCTTCGATGATATTTGAGTGAGACACATTTTCAGGATCGGCTCAAGAATCCGTTATCGGGCCGTTTCCGGCCTTCGGCCCCCTCGTCTGCGGCGGGGTATTGCCGCAACCGTTTAAGGCCCACGGGGTAAGGGCCGGTATACCAGCTAATGCTTCCGCGCAAGCCCCTGTCGGGCGGCCCGTGCGCTGCATTCAGACAGGGCGAAAGGCCTTTCGGGCGACGCCCGGTCCTACCTGTATAGACGCATCAGCGGCCTTGGCGTTTGGAGATCTTTCGGGAAGAGACAAAGATTTTCCGGCGTCCGGCAGTGTATGCCTCTGAAGTGAAGACCATTATCCCCCTCCGTCGCGGTACGGCCTCAGTTCGTCTAACCTATTGTACCGGCAGAAGGTTGGATGTCAAGGTCAGCTCAGCCCCCAGCGCTTGCGGGAGACCCATTCGGCGCTGAGGAGGAACGCGGCCATCGCGAACAGGACCCAGGAATCCCAGAGGGAGAACTCGGTGGTCTTCACCCGGGAACGGGTCTTCTGCCCCAGGTACTCCACCAGGCCGGCAAGCTCCCCGGCGTCCAGGTGACGGCCGCCGGTGACGTTCGCCAGCCCCTTGAGCAGTCCGGTGTCGGGGAGAAGGGACTTGGCCTCCAGCACCGGCTTCTCCACGTGCAGCTTCATCACCGTCTTGCGCGGCTCGGCGCCGTGGTGCGGCACGACGATCCGGCACTCGTAATCGCCCGGCTCGTGCGGCTTGAATCTGCCGCGGTAGATCCCCCAGCCCTTCTCGTCGGGCGGGAGCTTCAGCCGTTCGCGCGTGGTCTCTCCCTCCTTGCTCACCAGCAGGTACACGTCCGCCCCGTCCAGCGGATAGTAGTCCCGGTCGAGCACGTAGGCCTGCACGTACACGTCCTCGCCCACGCTGCACACGTCGCGATCGCAGGCGACCTTCACGAAGGGATCGTCCCCCTCGAAATGCTTCTTCACGATCCACCGCACGAGCTGGGCCCAGAAGCGGTAGTGATGCTTCTCCCCCACCCCCTTGCGCCAGCGCCACAGGCCGTCCCAGCCGATGTAGATCACCTTGCCATTGCCGGCCTGTTGCACCACCAGCAACGGAAGCGCGCCCTGTTCGTTCTTCAGGTACGGATGCTCCACCAGCGTCTGGGCGCCGCGCTTCACGTTGCCGACGCCGCAGCACCATACCCCTCCGGGTAGCGTCTTCCAGACGCGGTTGCTCTCGGAAGCGTCCCGGTCCAGTCGGGTGAGAAGGTGCTCCCTGCCGGCCGCGGTGAGCCCGAGCGAGAACGGTTTTCGCGACACCACGCCGGGGCTCAGCGTCACGGCCGGCACCTCGACGGGCAGCAGGCCCTCCAGGTCCGTGTTCTTGTACCCGGCCAGCCCGTGCCGCCTGCCGGGCACTATCACCAGCCCGCCCCCGCGGGCCCGGATGAACTCGGCCAGGTCCTTCATCGCGTCGCCCGGCATCGCGCGGGCGTCGAGATCTCCCATCACCACCACGTCGTACTTTCCCAGCTCCTTCTTGCCCCGGGGCATCCCGGGGATGAACCCGTCCGTCACGGTCGGGCCGACGCCGGGCCTGAGAAGGAGACACTCCACTTTCGTGCTCGGGTCGCGTTCCAGCGCGTTCCTCACGTAGCGGAACTCCCAGCGCGGCTCGGACTCCACGATGAGCACGTTCACTTCCTTCTCGACGACGCGGACGGACAGCGACGCGTAGTTGTTCTCGCCCGTCACCTCCCCCTCCTGCGGCGGCACGCCGACCTTGTAGGTGTGCCGGCCGGGCACCTCCGGCACCAGGATGAAGGAGACGGTGCGCGCCAGCGGCGCCGGGGCGAGCGTCACGTCCTTGGACGCCAGATCCGCGGCCGTCTCCCGAACGGCCACCGGCACGCGGTGCCCGTCGTAACCGGACTGGAGTACGTTGAACTGGATCACCAGGCTGTCGCCCAGGAATATCGTCTCCCGGCCGCGCACGTCCCGGACGGATATGTCGTTGGGCCGCTCGCCGGCGGCCATGGACAGCGAATGCACCTCGATGCCCCGGCCCGCCAGCGACGCGCCGAGTCGCCGGGGGTCGCCTCCCGTGTTCCAGCAGCCGTCGCTCACCAGCAGCACCCCGGACGGGCCGGTCATGGACACGTCCCTCAGCGCGCCGCTCAGGTCGGTCGAGTCGCCGCTCTCGTTCACCCTGAATCGGTCGGGTTTCGAGTCGATCTCCTGCAGGCCGCCGGAGAAGGTGAATACCCGGGTGTCGAAGAGGTCGTTCAGGGAGGAGAGGGCGCCGCTTTCCAGAAGCGCGCCGGCATTGTCGATTCGCTTCCTTCCCTCCGCCAGCGGCATGTCCATGCTGGTGGAGTCATCCACCAGAACGACGAAGGATTCCTTCTCGGTGATCGGGCGGGTGGACACGAGGACCGGCTGGAGAAATATCGCGCAGACCACCGCGGCGGCCGCGACGTGCAGCGCCAGCAGCAGGTGCCGCCGCCACCGGCTCACGTTCCGCGCGTCGGCCGCGTACTGCCACACGATGAGCCCGGCGAGCAGGACGAAGCCCCCCGCCGGCACCCACGCCGGGTACGCGCCTCTCAACACTATTTCCCAGCTACCCACAATCCCTCCAGGGACGGAGTTATGTAATTAAGTTAACGAAGTCTCGAGATCCGAGGGACATAATACTCGATCCGAAATTACGGGGACATGATTCCTTCGTGTAATTGATGGGGACAGGATACTCCAATTGCGTCTGTCCCCATTTTCCAATGAACTGCTACGGGGCCGCGCCCAGCACCCCCGTAAGGTACTTCACGTCCTCGTCCTCGAACTCGAACGCGATCGCCGCCATTCCCTGCGGCTCGTCCATCCAGTCGTATACGCCGACGATCAGCTTCCAGTGGTTCCAGAGCTTCACGCCGATACTGCTTTCCAGCATCAGGTCCTCCGTCAGCTCGTCCAGATCGTCGTGTTCGTCGTATGATTCCCGTCCCTGAATCGTAAACCACGCCGGGGTGACGCCATCCAGCAGCTGGATGTCCAGACCGCCGCCGATCTTCCCCTCCAGCAGGCCGCCGCGCAGCGTCAGCCGGTTGTTGAAAAACTTACGCGCCAGCTGAACGGTGCCCGCGAAGATCTCCGGCTCGTCGTCTATCAGGTGCACCGACTCCTCGTCCACGTTGAACATGTCCAGCCCCACCAGGTAGTACCGGTCAGGCCGGGTCTCTATGCGGAGATACACCTTCGAGAGGGTATAGTCGAAGCTCGGATACGTGGACGTGCTCGCACCGATGTACGTGCGGATCTCGTTCATCTTCCCGGTGAACTGCTCCACCGCCTCGGCGACGTCGCCCACCTTTTCCATCGCCACGCCCGCCTTGTCGTACAGCTCCTCGTCGTTCACCAGCTTCCCGACGGTGCCGTCGCCCTTCTCGACCTTGGCCAGTATGTTCTTCAGGGATTCGGAGCCCGCCTTCAGGTTGTCGAACAGCTCGCCGTCGCTCATCAGCTTCCCGAGGGTGCCCTCCCCGTCCAGCATCCCGCTGAACTTCGAGAGCGTCTCGGAGAGCCCGGAGAGCGATTCCATTATCGCGGCCGGCTTTTCCCCCTCGATCGTCTCGTAATCCGGGAGCGGCTCCGCGCCCGCCGGCCCGTTCACCAGCTGCAG
Source organism: uncultured Planctomycetota bacterium (assembly GCA_964389785.1). GTDB lineage: Bacteria > Planctomycetota > CAYMFW01 > CAYMFW01 > CAYMFW01 > CAYMFW01. Next base: position 481 of record CAYMFW010000294.1, on the reverse strand, counting down.
GTACTTGCCGCCCAGCGCGGTCGCGTCCAGTATCCGCGCCTTCGCCCCGCGGCGCAGCGGCACGTCCCGATTCACGCTGATCACCACCAGCACCTTCTCGCCCTCGAGCTTCAGCGAGTCCACCTGCCCGATCTCCAGTCCCTGCATGCGCACCTGGTCGCCCGCCTTCAGCCCGGAGACGCTGGGGAAGTGCACCCGCACCGTCCGGGTGTCGTGCAGCATCGGCAGCTTTCCGATCACGGCGGTGAACACCCCGAGAATTATCAGGGCGGTGAAGAACAGTACCCCGACCTTTACTTCCTTAGAAAGCATATGAGCTCCGCATTTCCCTAGTTCCCCGACCGCTTGTGCGGTCCGGCGCTGGTGAAGAAGTTACGTACTATATCATCTTTGCTCACGCACATCTCCTCGAATGTGCCGGAGTCCCGTATCTTGCCCTCGTACAGCATCCCGACCCGGTCCGCGGTGACCGATATGCTCT
>CAYMFW010000293.1:0-5440 GCA_964389785.1 uncultured Planctomycetota bacterium | reverse complement strand
AATCGCCCTCGCCGGAAGGGCTCAAGGAGATCGGCAAGAAATTCAACCTGCTGAAGGATCGTGACTTTCGCGCTTCCGTGCGGCGCATACAGCGGCACGGGATTCTTGTCGTGGGCTCTTTCATCATCGGTCTGGACGTGGACGAGCCGGGCATCGGCAGGCACATCGCGGAGGTCGCCTGCCGGTACGACCTGGATAACCTCAACCTGCTGTTTCTCACCCCCCTGCCCGGCACGCGCCAGTGGGACAGGATGAAATCGACCGACCGGATTGCGTTCAACAACTTTCCGGACGACTGGAAGTACTACACGCTGACGTTCCCGGTGGTCCGGTACAAGCACCTGTCGGTGAACGAGATCATTGACGAGGCGACCACCTGTGTTCGGCACTTCTATTCCATACCGCGCATCTTCGGACGGGTACTGCGCGGTCTGTGGGGCCGCCGCCAGCCGCTCATCAGCCTGGTGGGAAACCTGTCGTATCGCAAGAACCTCCGGCTGAGCGAGAAGGCATACGTGGACTTCCGACGTTGCTTCGCGGAGAAATCCCCTCAGTCCAGTGCCGTGGAATGCAGGTAGCCCTGCTTGGCCTGGCGCAGGCCGGAAAGAAGACGCTGTTTTCCCTGCTGACCGGCAGGGAGGTGACCGGCGCGCTGAAACGGGGCGAGACCATCGAGGGAATCGCCCGGGTGCGCGACCCCCGGGTGGACGTGCTGGCGGGCATGTACCGGCCGGAGAAGACCACCTACGCCGAAAACCATTTCGTCCTGTGCCCGGATATAGACGTCGGCAGCGAGGCCCGGACATGGCTCGACTCCGCCCGGAACTGCGATCTTCTCTGCTGTGTCATACGCGCGTTCGAAGCCGCGGACGTGTACCACCCGGACGGTTCGGTGGACGCCGCGCGGGACAGGAATGCGATACGGACCGAGCTGCTGCTGGCCGACATGCATATGGTGGAAACGCGACTGCACAACATAGCGGAAGACAGGCGCAAGTATAAGACGACGAAGCACGACGTGCAGGAACAGGCCCTCCACCTGTGCGCCGGGGCCCTGGAGAACGAGAAGCCGCTGTCCACGCTGGAATTCCCGCCCGCGCAGGAGAAAGCGATACGGGGCATGGACCTCATCACACGCAAGCCGGTGGTGTTTGTCCGGAACGTGTCCGAAGATGATATCGGCGCGACGTCCGGGGACGGAACGGTGACGATATCATGCGCCATAGAGAAAGAGATCGCAGCGATCGAGAACGAGTCGGAGCGCGGCGAGTTCATGGCGGAGCTGGGTCTCGACTCCCCGGGGCTCGACCGGATGAACGCGGCCATCTACGACGCGCTCGGGCTGATGTCGTTCTACACGGTCGGCGAAGACGAGTGCCGCGCATGGACCATCCGGAAGGGAACCGCGGCGCCGACAGCGGGAGGGGCGATCCACAGCGACATCGAACGCGGCTTCATACGAGTGCAGGTGATCAAATTCGACGATCTCGTCGCCGCCGGATCCGAGGAGGCCGTGAAACGGAACGGCCGAATGCAGGCGAGAGGCAGGGATTACGTGATAGAAGACGGCGACCTGTGCGACTTCCTGTTCAGCGTATAGGTCCCGTGGATCAGAGCCCTGGCGGCGATTTTTTTCGTTTTTCCCGTTCCCCGCTACGATAAACACTTGACATCCGAATCGCAATCGTTAATATTTTGACAAAATGCGAACCGGATGTCCGGATCGGAGAGGGATCAACATGGAAGAGGAAAGCCGCGCGCAGGGAAACGGGATAACGGGTTTTCTGTATCTTCTTCTACTTCTGGCCGGGGTATGGCTGTGCCTCTCATCCAGTCTGGATTCCCAGGAGCTGATCGCGGGCGCTGTGGTGTGTGTTCTGGCGGCCGTCGTCCTGCACCGGTCTTACGCCGGGCTGGGCCTGCCTCCGTTGAGCCCGAAGAGACTGGTGTTCGGCGTGGTGTACCTGCTGGTGCTGGCCGTGGAAGTTGTGAAAGCGAACCTCGATGTCGCCTACAGGGTTATTCACCCGAGGATGCCCATACGGCCGGGAATCGTGGTGCTGAAGACGGACCTCAGGGGCGATATGGCGAAGACGATCCTGGCCAACTCGATCACCCTGACCCCCGGTACGTTTACGGTTGACGTGCTGGGCGACCGGCTGCTGGTGCACTGGATAGACGTGAAGTCGGACGATCCGGAAGAGGCCCGGAGGCTTATCTCGGGACGATTCGAGCGCTGGCTGAAGCGGATATTCACATGAAGAAGCGGAAGTACGAGCAGGCTGCGGAAACATTGAAGGCGCTGGGGCTGCCGCAGTCCACGATCTCACAGCACCTTCGAATTCTCAGAGAGAGAAAGATCATAAGGGCCAGGAAAGACGGGACGAGGAGATGCTATTCGGTGGTAGACGAGCGCGCGAAGAGCATTGCCAGGGCGCTGTGCTGACGGAAGGGCGCGCGAGGTTTTTTTTGGGGATATGTAGCGTGTTATCCGCATATTTAAATATTGAGGGGTTAAGATATTATGCGCGGAGGTTCCGGTGAGTGAGACCGTCGTCTTCCTCGTCTTCATGGGGGGCGCCGTTCTTCTGTGCATCGTGAGGATGGTGGCGGGACCTACCTCCGCGGACAGGGCGGTCGCCCTCGACACGGTGACGACCGTGGTGACCGGCCTGCTCGTGGTTCTGGGATTCATGTTCCGCAGGTACGTGTACCTGGACGTCGCCCTGGTCTACGCGGTCCTTATGTTCATCGGCTCCGTGGCCATAGCGCGGTTCCTGGAGAAGGGGATATAGATGTATATCGCGGGAGCAATCGTCACCGGCGTGGGGACGCTCTTCCTGTTCCTGGGAAGCCTGGGGATCCTCAGGCTTCCGGACGTGTACAACCGGCTTCAGGCGGGAACGAAATGCACGACGTTCGGCTGTTTCCTCACCAGCGTCGGCGTCGGCATCATGGAGCCCGCATGGTTCTGGAAGTGCCTGCTCGTGGGGCTGTTCGTGCTGGTGGCCAATCCGATCTCGAATCACGCCCTGGGACGGGCGGCCCGCAAGAGCGGGGTTCCTCTCTGCGACGGCAGCGTCGTGGATAGAAGCCGGGAATTCGACGGGTACCGGCAGGAGGAGAAGAACTGATGGCGGAGACTCTTCTCGTGCTGGCCATGCTGGGGGTCGCGATATGCGCGTGCGTGTTCAGGGACCTGTTGAGCGCGGTCATCGCCTCCGCCGTCGTCAGCCTGATCGCGGCGGTGCTGTTCTTCTGTCTGCACGCTCCGGACGTCGCCATGGCGGAGGCTTCCATCGGGGCGGCTCTGACCACGGCGCTATTCGTGATTGCCATTAGAAAAACGACTCGATTCGAGGAAGAAGAGAAATGAGGGGCCTGATAGCCGTTATCGTTCTCGCCGTTCTGGCCGCGGGTCTGGCCTTCTGCCTGGCCGAGATCCCGTTCGGCAGGGATATCGGCGATGTGGGCGGCCGCTACGTCGAGCAGGGGGTGCAGGAGACCGGGGCGGCGAACGTGGTCACCTCGGTCGTCGTCGGCTATCGCGGCTTCGACACGCTGGGCGAGGTGACGGTTCTCTTCATCGCGGCCATGGGCCTGGGGGCCGTGCTCTACGGCCGCCGGCCTTCCGGCGGGCGGCGGGAGAAGCCCAGCCTGATACTGAGCACCGGCTGCCGCTTCCTGTTCCCGCTGATAATGGTTTTCGGCGCGTATGTTTTCATACACGGCCACCTCACTCCCGGCGGCGGCTTTCAGGGAGGAGTGATCGCTGCCTCCGCGTTCCTGCTGATGTACCTGGGGTGCGGCGGGAAGCGGATCCACAGGGCGACGCTCGGCGCGGTCGAGTCGCTGGCGGGGCTTGCCTTCGTTATCGCGGGCCTGGCGGGACTCGCCGTGGGAGGGTACTTCCTCATGAACGTGCTTCCGAAGGGGACGGTGAACCAGCTCTTCAGCGCGGGCATAATCCCCGTCATCTACATTGCCATAGGGCTCAAGGTGGGCTCCGAGCTGGCGGGTATAGTCGAGAACCTGCTGGAGGTCACGGAATGAGTATTCTGCAGGCCAACATATACTACATAGGCTCGGTCGGGCTGATGCTGGTCGGGCTGTACATCATCCTGGCCAAGAGGAATCTCATCAAGGTTATTATCGGCCTGTCCTTCTTCGAGACCGGCATAAACCTGCTTCTGATCTCCATAGGCTACGTGCGGGGGGGAACGGCCCCCATCTTCAGCAATCCGGACGTGAAGGCGGAGGGCATGGTGGACCCCACGCCTCAAGCGCTGGTGCTGACGGCCATCGTCATCGGGGTGGCCGTCCTGGCGCTGGCGCTTTCCCTGGCCGTGCGGCTGTACGAGCATTACGGCACTCTGGACCTGCGTAAGGTAAGGGAGCTGAAGTGGTAAGTCCTATACTCCTCATCGTCGTGCCGCTGGGCCTTGCCTTCCTCCTGCCCCTCTTCGGGCTGGCCTCGAAGAAGACGGCAAAGTACTTCCCGGTGGCGGGGATGCTCTTCAACCTGGTGTTCTCCCTGCTGCTTCTCCCGGCGGCCATGGAGCATCCGGTGGTGGTGTCGATCGGAGGTTTCGCGCCGCCCTTCGGCATCAACCTCACGGCCGGGCCGGTGGGAGTGCTCTTCTCCGTGCTCATAGCCTTCGTAGGGCTCCTTGTCTCCATATACGCGATCTTCTACCCCGCCAGCGGCGACGAGGTGAAATACCACACACTGTTTCTTCTGCTTCTTACCGGGGCGACGGGGGCGGTGCTCACCGGCGACATATTCAACCTCTTCGTGTTCTACGAGATCCTCTGCGTGTCGTCCTACGCGCTGGTGGCGTGTCTGGGAAACAGGGACGGCGTGGAGTCGGCGGTGAAGTACCTCATACAGGGGTCGATCGGCTCCGGTCTGGTGCTCATCGGCGTGGCGCTTCTCTACGGGATGTTCGGCACGCTCAACATGGCGGATATCGCCTCGAGGGCCGATTCGGTCGGCGCCGCGGCCCTCTTCATACCGATGGGACTGCTGATTACCGGATTCGGCGTGGAGGCGGCGGTGTTCCCGCTGAACGCATGGCTGCCCGATGCCCACTCCTCGGCCCCGTCGCCCATAAGCGCGATCCTTTCCGGCATAGCGATAAAGGTGGGGATCTACGCCGTGGCCAGGGTGGTGTTCACCCTGTTCGGCGCCTCCAACATGTTTGTGTTCCTGGTCTTCCTCGGGCTGGTCACGCTTCTGATCGGCGAGATGTCCGCCTTCGCCCAGAACAACATCAAGCGGCTTCTGGCGTACTCGAGCCTGGGCCAGGTGGGCCTGATCGTGTTCGCGCTGGGCATCGCAACGTCGTCCGGGGTGGCGGGCGGGATGTTCCAGATCATAAGCCACGCCCTGAGCAAGGCGCTGCTCTTCATGGGGGTGGGCTACATGATATATCGCACC
>CAYMFW010000292.1:0-5452 GCA_964389785.1 uncultured Planctomycetota bacterium | reverse complement strand
GCATGCGGGGTAGAGGTGTTCGGTGCTACTCGAACCTGGGTATGCCCCAGGAGACCACGTCCCAGGCGTCCGGCACGACATCAGATTGCTTGCCGCGTATGTGGAATACCGGGAACCTCGAGAAATCTCTGACGCTTTGAATTTGGCGATAGTCCATGAGGCCCATGACGCTGAAGAAATCGTTTCTGCTTCCATGGAGCAGGCCCTTGACCAGGCTGCCGTCACTTCTCTTGAACGTTATCTCCCAGGTCATCACCGCGGAGGGAACATCCCTGAAGCGGATGGGCCTGCCGCGGAAGGTAATCTCTTCTTTCGGAGGCAGCGTAAGCTGCCACAGGAATGAGTTCGTGGCCACGCCTCCCGGGCCGGCGTTCTTCTCGATGAGTTTCCTGGCCTCGGCCACGACTCGCGGCCTGTTCTTCTTCCACCACTCATGAGCACCCCACCAGCGCGCATCATTTCCGCCGCTGATGGCAATCTCTACTACGGAATCTGCCAGAGCGTTTGCCGCAGCGCACGCGGCCTCGCGGGTGCCGTCGGTGAGCGACTCTCCAAGAACGAGGACTCCACGCGGGTCAGAACTGGCGGCGAGAATCCACAGAATGTGAGCTTTCCGTTTCGGATCTTTCTCGTACGCGTACAGCTCAATCATCTCCTCCACGGCCCACGGGCGAGGCACGTCAGCCAACGCGGCTACAGCTTTGTCGACTTCGGAAAGCCGGTGCTTCGGGCGTGTGATTTCGTCGAGAAGATCGCCTTGAGTGGGTTGAGTCCGCGGGACGCAGCCTGAAAGAATGATCAGCATGACCGCGAGTAGATATCTCATGCTACGAAACCGGCTCAAAAGGGGACAGAACAACTCTATTCTCCTTGCACATGAAGCTGCCCTTCAGGGAGACTTTGCGGGAGCCAGACGGCGCAAGGCCTCCTCTGCCGCCTGGCGCACATTGGGACAGGAATCGCCGGCCGCCTTCTTCAAGAGCACAAACACTTTCTCCTGCAGATCTTCGCTTGTTATGCTCCCGATGACCCTCGTCGTGGAGAGTCTCACGTGGGGGAGAAGTGATTCCAGCGCTTTCTCCAGCGGCGGCAGCGCACGGGGATCTCCTGAGGCGGCAAGAATGAAAAGCGCGTTCGTGCGTACCTCCACGACTGGGTCTTCAGCAAGAGGAAGCACAAAGGGCACCGCTTGCGGCGCCATCTTCAGGAGCGTCTCCTTGGCCGCGTCGGCCGTTCCCCATTCCCCGTCAATCATCTCCTCGACGAGCTTCTTTATCGAATCCGGCCCTTTGCGGGCAATTGCCGAGGCCATCAGCTCCTTGGTCTCTGTCGGCAGAGAATAGTCCTCCATTTCCTTGCGCAATATTCGGTTCAGCTCATCGCCGGGCTGCTGTCGGCAGAGAGCATTGAGAATGCCGCGATCATTGTGCCTGTCGAGTTTCAGCGCTTTCTTGAGGACGAGAAACGTCTCCTGATCCACGTAGTGTTCGAGAGCGTCCTGCGCCCGTTGGCGAGCGTCCGCCCCGGCTTCGATGGCCGTTTTTCGCAGGAACGGACCTGCTTTGGGATCTCCGGTCCGGCCGATGGCGCAGACCAGGTCGGGCAGAGACCGGGCCGGGCACTTGTCCGCGGCCGCAATCAGGAGATCGAGGCTCTCCTTCGGTCTCATCTTCGCGAGAGGAATGGCGGCGAATCCCACCGGCCCGCCCTTCATGGAGACCGCACGCTTCAGAATCCCCACGCAGGATTCGTCCAGGAAGTCATCCATGGCCTTCACGTACTGCTCTCGCAGGCCGTTGAGGTCAGCTTGAGCGAGAAACAGCAGGGCCCAGACGGCTTCCGGCCTGTGCTCCTTCAGAAAGGCGGCGCTGCGCTTCAAGTTCTCCCCGTCGGACCGGTAGAAAAGGAATCCTTGATTATGCCGCTCGACGGCAAGCTGCCATGCGTGAACGAAGGCGGCCTCGAGCGTGGTGGCGGTGTCTCTGTCCTTTCCTGCCACCTTGCGGAGTCCCTCCTCGGTCAGGAGCTCCTTTGGCGGTTTCTGCCATTCATCAGCACCGGCCTGAACGCTCGGCAAGAGGGCCAGAGAGACCGCGACCAGCAGAAACACTGTTCTATTCATCATATTCCTTGCCGAATTCGTGACGATGCTCCTTCCACCACGCGCGCCACGCGAGCAGGGATTCCCGCCATGCTCTTCGCGCGTCCTTCTCATCCGGCCCCTCGGGCTTCGGATCGAGGGCCCGGCCCGTCAGCTCGATGAGTTTCATCCGGGCCCGTTCCGCTTCCTGGCCGGCTCCGAGCAGCTCGACGAGCAGATCGTATCCCCGGCGATCACCGGCGCGGGCGAGTCCTTCCCCGATGGAGGGGAGATCGTAGCTTATTTCTTTTTCCAGGAGGCGGCGCAGGTAGGTCCTGGCTTCTTCGCCGCCGATGATGCCTATCCCACGTATCGCGTCCGGATAGCCTTCCCCTTGTTCCTCCGCTACCTGCTTGAGCACCGGTATCGCATCCGGCACGCGCATCTGGATGAGGGCCTTCAGGGCCGGCTGCCGCAGGAAGTGACCGGGGTCCTTCGCTATTTCGAGAAGTCCTGGGATGCTTTCCGATATACCGAGATTGCCGATGGCCCCGACGACTTTCGAAAGCTCCCCGACCGGAATCACGTTCTCGGGAATTCTGGTCTTCCACGATTTGTCATCCAGAAGGGCTGCGATTGTGGATGAAGACTCACGGTCTCCCATCAGTCCGAGGCCGTGAGCCGCTTCGGCCGCAACGTCAAGGCGCCGGTCATTGAGGGATTTTCTCAGCTTGGGAATCGCGCGTTCGGCGCGTAGCTCCGAGAGCGCCCTGGCAGCTTCCAGGCGAAGATTCGGTTCCTTCGCATCAAGGAAGGGTTCGATGTGCGGTGCGGCCTCCTTGCCCCCGAGCTTGGCCGCGGCCCGGATCGCGATTCGGACCACGCCGCTTCTGTCGTCGTCTCCGAGCGCTTCGATCACCTTCGGATACAGGCTGGATGCCCCCAGGCGCTCGGCCTCCTCTATGGCCCAGAGCCGCTCTTCGCGATCGAGGCCGACGGCCTTGCCCGCCACCGAAAGCGACAGTGTGCGGGTGTCGGCATCGAATTCATGCCGCAGTCTCTCTTCCTCCTCCCGTTCCAGGTCGGGCATTCGCAGGGCAAAGGGATATGTTCCCCCGCCCATACGGGCATACGCGGCACGAAAGTATTCCTCCTTCTTCCGGTTCCACAGTACCGGAATGACGCACCTGCGAAACAAACGGACAGCCCTTTTCCGTGTTGCCCGGTCGGGCGAATCAATCATTGCCTTGAATGTCTCCGCGACCGCCATATTGCCGACCTCTGCTATCACCTTCTCCACGAAGGCCAGATGCCGGCTGTCCGCCGCCCCCTCCCACGTATCCAGCAGCCTGCGGATGGTCTTCTCGTCGTCCATCAGCGCCAGGAATACCGATGCCCTCCTCGCCTGCGTCTCGTCCTTCGACTTCAAGCGCTCGAAACAGAAATCGGCCAGCTTCTTGTTCGGGGGCAGACGGCGTATGTCTCTGAAGGCCTGCGTTGCCACATCCGCCACCGTGCGGACATCAAGAGGGTCGGGGCTCATGTTTCCGCGATATACCCAGAAACGCTGTTGCCCGAGCGGACGTTCATCCAGCATCAGGGGAGTCAGAGCATCGGTATAGATATACCCCCGGTCATCGATCCAGGTAAACGCACGAGCCGCCGGAGAATTCTCCTGCTCTCCCGGCTTCTGTGTCATCATCGTCTCGACGGCCTGCTTCACGACGAACGCCGCCCAGCGCTGCCGACTCCGGGCGCGAATCTCCTGCGGATCCTTCACTCCTTCCGGGACGAGCTGGATTCCCAGTATGGCCTCGAGGGCTGCTGCGCCCTCGCGCCAGAAGATGGGATAATCTTTCACGTAGTCCGCTTCTTCCTTGAAAAGCTCCCTTTCCGCCATGGCCACGATCTCCCGGGGATAGTGCTCCGCCGGCTCGAACAGATGTTCCATCTGAAATGAGCCGGCCGCTATTTGCAGGACGGTGCGGCGGATTTCCGGGTCGTCAGTCTCTCTCGCCAGCTCCCAGAGCAGTCTCGGCATGCGTCTATCACGCAGGCCTATCGCCCTCTCGAGTACGGTACACCTCTGTTCGGGGAGCGCGCGGTCCCAGGCCAGGAGAAACAAGCGGGTCAGCGCGTTCCGCTTGCCCAGGCATGCGAGCGCACGCAGAGCCTCCGCCCGCAGCTCGAGCTGCTGGTCGGGCAATTCGTCGTAGAAGATTTCCAGCGGTGGTATGGCGCGGACCTCTCCCGATGCGGCAAGGGCACGAACCGTCGCCATCACTTCCGATAATTCGTCCGCCTGCATGGCCTTCACGTATTGGTCCCAGTTCGCGGGCAATTCCGGGAGTTTCCCGTTGTTTTCCCGCCGCGTCAGCCATAGCCGCCACGCGACGTAATCCTCGCCGAGCTTCACTCCCGTCAGATTCTCCAGTTCTCTCGCTACCAGTCGTCGGTCGACGTCGGTCCGATTCAGGCATTCTATAATCATTGGCGCGTAGTCCTTGTCTCCGGAATCCGTCAGGATCCTGACGTAGCCGCCAGTGTTCTTGAAATATCCCGTCGTCAGAATGTCCAGCATACGGTCTCCGGCATTCTCCGGGAGTTCCCCAGTCAGTTTCTTGAGTGCGACCGCGCACTCGAATACCTGGTCCCGGATGTCGCTGCGGTCGTCGAAGATGCCCTTGCGGAGAGCCGGGACGGCTTTCTTGTCGCCGATCTCGCCGAGCGCCCACGCGGCGGCGGCGGAGAGCGAATACTTACGCGACTCCAGGGCCTCGATGAGCAACGGTACCGCGTCTGCGGCCTTGAGGCGCCCGAGCGCGCGGGCGGCCGAATACTCGCCGAACTTCTTCATGCAATCCATGAGGGCGGGAATAGCCGCGCGGTCACCGATGGCGGCCAGCGTCGACGCGGCATAGATGCAGCGTTTCTCGCTCTTCAGACCTTCACGAAGCTGCGGCAATGCCGCCTTCGCTTTCGGGCCGTACACCTCAAGCGCCTGAGCTGCCTCGGTCCAGAGTTGATCGTCGGGAAGGCTGAGCATGCGCGTGTAGTGAGGGAGGAGTTCCTCCTCCTGTTCCTGTCGGAGGCTCCACAACGCTCTCCATCGAACTCCCTGGTCTTCCTTCGGGTCATCGATTCGTTCGAGGAGTGCTTCGAAAACCCGCGACTCCCGGTGACACCTCAGAGCGAAGGCGGCTTCTTCGCGTGTCTCCTTGTTGGAAGAATTGAGCCCTTCAAGCAGTTTCTCGACCTGCGGTTCCGCAGTGGTATCCGCTGCTTGGGCAGAAGCGGATGTCGCGAAGAGGAAGATGCAGAGAACCAATATCGCTCGTTTCATGACGGGGCCATTCTACCGGGAGGGGAGAG
>CAYMFW010000291.1:0-5467 GCA_964389785.1 uncultured Planctomycetota bacterium | reverse complement strand
GTGCAGATAGCCGCGCTTGTCGAAGATGATATCGTCGGTCACCCCGGGAAGGCGTACCCCCCTCACCGGCTTCCCGGTTTTGAGGTCGAACACGTGCATCGTGTTGCCGTCGTACATGATCTTGCCTCCCCCGACGTACACCTCCTCGCGCACCGGGTCGCAGACCACCTTCTGTCCCCGCGTGCTTCCACCCCAGAACTCAGGGAGCGTCCTCCCCGATTCCGCGATCGCGCGCTCCCTGAAGTCGATGTCCTTCTCGAACGCCGCACCGGCGTCCTTCCACACGCTCACCGGTGCGTCGTCACCCACGTCGTCCTTCAGAAGCTCGGTATTCCCCAGCTTCCTGCCGGCCGCCTCCGCGTCTCCTCCCGCGATCCACACCCTGCACGGCGTCGCCCACGAATCGACGGCAAGGTACGCCCCGTCGATGGCGAGCGCGGCCGCCGGCTTCGGCCGGTTGTACGCCGCGAACTTGCTGAGGCGTCCGACCGACCGTCCCTTAACGCTCGCGGTATGAAGGACGTACACCTCCCCGGTCTTCTGGTGCACCGCCACCGCGTGCGGCTTCGCGACCGGTATCGTACCGACCAGCTTCCGTTCGGGGGAGAAAACCTGGATCCTGCTGTTGAAATGGTCGGACACGTACAGCCGGCCCTCCGCGTCGCATGCGATACCGGTCGGGCAGTTGAAATGCCCATCGTCGCTGCCCGGGTTCCGGAGCTTCCCCAGGAACGCCTCGGCGATGCCGGCTGCCTTGCCGATCGCCTTCCGCCAGACAACGTTCACCGCCCACCTCTGGTCGCCGAGCTTGCCTCCCCCGTCCGTCACCGCGTACAGGAATCTGCCGTCCGGCGACGGCGCGAACCGGGGAAAGGCGTGGGTGATCTTGCTCTTCTTATCTCCCCGCTCCTTCAGGAACGGATAGCCATCGGTCCCCGGCACGTCCGTGGAGCCGTCTGTATGAACGTAATGCACGAGCGAATCACCGGGGTTGCCGCTGTTGCCGTAGTAGAGTCGGTCGCCGATGATGGCGGGCTGGCACCCGGCGAGACCGTGGTGACCTCCCAGCATCGGCAGAAACGTCCCGCCGCCGCCGCCGCCCACGTCGCCCCCCGTCGATTCGTGGATATGCGGGTTATGGAGCGCTTTCTTTCCCTTCTCGTACTCGATGTAGCACATCCCCTGGAGCTTCGATTCCGGGAGGCGCGACGGGGGCGGCACCAAGGATGCGAGGTACTTCCCGGCATGGTCGTACTTGCGGATGAATATCCGGTACCCCTTGCCGGCGGTGAGCACAAAGACGCCCGTCGGGTCCGCGACGAGGCCGAAGGACTGCCCCACCAGGCTGTACGGGCTGGCGCTTCCCAGCCGTTTGTCGAAGGTCGGATTCAGCCCGAGCGACACCTTCACCTTCAGCTTCTCCGGCTCCTTCACGTACACGCCCAGATCGTCCTTCCCGTCCCAGTAGATCTTCTGCGCCAGGGAATCCTTCCTGAACGGCGCCGGCGCGTTCGCCCCGAGCACACCGCAGGCGAGATGCCGGACGATAACGCCTTTTTTGTCAACCAGGCTCACCGCAACGTCGCAGGCGCCCTTCACCGCGAACGCAATCTCGTACCGGTCCTTCGACACCAGCTTCACCGCCGGCTTCTCCGCGAACGCGAACACGCTCTCCCGCTCCACGCACGGCGGGGAGTACGGCTTCGGGATGTCCGCCGCGAGCGCCACGCCCCCCCATAGCACCAGAATCATTCCTGCCGGCATCATCCGTCTCATCATGTTCTCCTCCCTGTCGTTCAGTCAGATTTCGTAAGGGACTTCTTGCTCCTCGTGGTCTGCAGCTCATTCTCGGGAAGCCGCCTCTCGAGCAGATCGAGAGACAGCTCGATCACCTCCCTGGCCTCGTCCGGGGTCGTCGTGCCGATCGTCACCATATCCTGCTCGCGTATCGCGTTCCACACGAACGAGAGCCCCACCACCGGCAGCAGCTTGCCCGCGGCCAGCGGCTTGATGGTCATCACCGGCTTGTTCGCGTTCTTTATGATGCGCATCACCCAGTCCGCCTCCACCTGCATCAGGAACCCGGCGGCGTTCAGTATCTGTATATACGTCTCGCAGTCCGCGCCCGTCCTGTCGGCGATTACCACTGTCTCGGGCATGTGCGTCGAAAGGCCGGGCACCATCCCCCGCTCCCGTATCATGCGGGCGTACCGGTCGTAGTCGCGGATCTCTCGGTTCAGATTGTCGAGCAGCCGGTCCGTGACGGACTGGTGCGGCATGCATATCGCCGCGCCGACCTCCGCGCAGCCGTCGAACACCCTCTCCGGCTCGCTCTCCGAAGGGCCGCCCGGCTTCACGCTGAAGCTCGGCGTGATTACGTGGAAGATGTCCCTTCCCGCGGCGTTTCTGGCCTCCTCGATGGCGTCGCACATCAGGGGGACGGGTCCGCTCATGACGGTATCGACACCGTATTCCAGGAAGACCTTCAGGATCGCGACGATACTGTCGCGGCTCTGATAGGTCTTGATAAAATCGTCCTTCGCCTTGCTGGTGTGCGACCAGCCAAGAAACCAGTTCGTGCCGATGACCATGCGAGAAACAGATACGCCCCCGACGTCCGTCCTCGGAAAGTCAGTCATGTCGTCACCTCCTGATCACATATCTCGAATGCCCGCCGGAGCGCGTCCCCGACGTCTCCCTTCGGCTGGAACTCGTGTCCGACGTACAGCTCGTATCCGGCACGCGCTATCGTAGCGCATATCGCGGCGCAGTCCAGCTCCTGGGTCTCGTCGATGTTTCCACGCCCAGGCACACCGGCGGTATGAAAGTGACCGATGTGGCCGATGTTCTCACGAATGGCCCGAATAACGTCCCCCTCCATGATCTGCATGTGGTAGATGTCGTAGAGCAGCTTCACGCGCTGGCTCCCGACGAGGCGACAGACCTCCACCCCGAAGGCGGTGCCGTCCGCCTGATGCCCCGGATGGTCAACCTTGGTATTGAGGAGCTCCAGATTCATGGTGACCCCCTGCTTCTCGGCGTACGGGGCGACGCGGCTCAGGCCCCGCGCGGTAATCTCTGCCGCCTCCGCATCACCCACACCCTCCCGCTTCTGACCGCTCAGGCAGATGAGGCCCGGGATACCGTGCCGCGCGGCGATATCTATCGATTCCCTCAGCTCCGCCTCCAGACGATCGTGTTCCCTTTCGTCGTTGAGGCCTGCCCTCATCGAGTCGCACCCGCTCATACACGACAGGACGAGCCCGAACCGACGGCAGAGGCCCACGAGCTCACTAAACCCGTCATCCCGCCTCCATATCTCGACGGCCGGGAATCCGATTTCCGCCACGAGCGCAAGGAAATCCTCGAGGACCATGTCTCGCGGCTTCATCATCGGAATACACACGGACTGTTTTAGGCGCATTTCGGATCAGAGTAACCAGTCACTCCATTCACTGCGTCGGACCCCACCACTGGGGGTGCTGGTTGGCGGCGCCGTTCCACGTTACCCTCACCGTCGTCTTGCAGTCGGGGAACGTGGTCACGTAAATCTCCTGCTTCGTGGTCAAGAGCCAGGACTTCACTCCCTTCTGCGGGTCGGCGTGCACGTACACGTAATATTTTCCGTCAGGCGAGAAGTCGGGGAAGTAGTTCACCGACTTCTTGTCCCAGCCGAGCGGAAGCGATTCCACCTTCACCTTGTTCTCCGGATCGAAAGACGCATACTTCAGCCACCCTCCCGTGTCGCCCGCGGTGTCCACCACCCACGTGATCAGCTTCCCGTCCCGGCTGAATTCCGGGTTGCATCCCTGGCTGAACGCCCGTTTCCGCGTCTTGACCGGCTTTGCCGGCCCCAGCCGCTCCGCGTCCAGATCGAACAGCGCACCCTTCTTACCGCAGATGAACAGGGCGCTGCCGTCCGGGATGAAGGCGGGATAGCAGCCCGGCGAGATGCCCGGAACCTTCACCGGATGCTCCTGCTTCTTCTCCAGGTCGAAGATCGCCACCCCTCGTTTCCGACCCCCGAACTTGTACATGTAGGTCAGTCTCCGGGCGTCGGGCGACCAGCGAGGCTCGCAGCCGATGGCCACCGGCTCGGGGACGCTGCCCTCCTTCTTGAGGTCGAGGATGAAGACGCCCTGCCTGGTCGTCTCCAGACGTTTCGTTTCCCCGTCTCCGGCCGGCGGAAACCTGGAAGCGTCTTCCTTCTTCACCGGAGCGCTGTAGACGACTCGGCTCCCGTCCGGCAAGACCTGAGGATGTTCCCCGCCGGGCCCCGGCGCAGGCGTCAGGCACTTCACGTTCGAGCCGTCGCATCGCATCTCGTGAATGCGCTGGGCGCCGTCCGCATTTACGTTGAAATAGATCTTCTGCCCCTGCGCGGCGAGCTTCGCCAGCTCGGCACGGAGCGCCTTCTGCTCGTCGGATTCCGCGGCCAGCGCCTTCGCCTTCTCCTCGGCCGTCACCGGAACGACCTTCGCGGCATTCGGCTCCCCGGCAACGGTCCATCCAGCCACACTGCACGTCAGCGTGAACGCGACGATTCCTTCAACGATTCTCATACGTCCTCCTTTCTCATTCCGTCAGTACCGACGCGGTTTCCTCCGTGTGGTACTCGATATGGCCAACGGACATCCGCTCCCCGTGGTGTGCCTCCGTTCCGTATTGTCGAGGATCGGGCCTATATTACAGCATTTTCGAGAAAATTCAGGGCCTCACATGTTGGTGTCGAAGGCGCCCTTCCACTGCGGCTCGTCCTCAATCCCCTCGGTCTGGTATGTGCCGCCTCCGGGTTTGTAACCCCATCCGTAGGGACGACGGCCGCGGCCGGCGTAGTCCGGATCGGCCGTCGTCCACTCCGTCGAAACGTCGGGCTCTTTCCATACGGAATCGTCGACGTGACCGTCCAGATGCACCACGTTGAATCGGAACCCGCCGGGAACGGCTTGGCGCAGGCCGAAGTGCGACCGAAAGTCGTATTCGAAGCCGCCGTATTCTCTTACCGGGGTCAGACACGCTGCGATCCAGCATGAGGGCTTTGCCGCTGCCTGGACCGGGGCGTTTCTCGCCATCGGACGAAGAGGATATTCGGCACTCGTGCCGTTGCTATCGCCTCCGTACCCGCCACCGGAAATCCAGTGCACCTTGGAGCCCTCTTGCCGGTATCGAGGGCAGCCGACCGTCCCCAGAAAGATCGCGTAGCCCAGCTTGCCATCCCTGTTCCTCGACAGAATGTCCCGGAACATCCGATCGCCCGCGTGGAGGGTCAGTTCCCCGCTCTTCCCGCTCTCGGCCGACCAATTCGAAAACGTCGTTCCGCTCCACCCCCAGGGCCCCCACTCCCGCACCATCGTGATGGGGTCCCAGAGAGCATCGATCGGAAGATAGGTCCCCGGCTGATCTCCGATCGAGACCCACTTGTAGCCGATGCTTCCGTCTCCCCAGGGCGTGTTGTTGTCGGGAGCCC
>CAYMFW010000290.1:0-5520 GCA_964389785.1 uncultured Planctomycetota bacterium | reverse complement strand
GGAGAGGACCATTACGTAACGGAGGAAATCGTGCAGCAGACCTTCATAAGCGCGGTCAGGGCGCTCCCCCAGTACCGCGGGGAGGGATCGCTCTTCGGCTGGCTGAAGGGCATCGCCGTCAGGCGCACGGCGGACCACTTCAGGAAGCACCGCGCGGAGCTGCCGCTGTCGAACGCCCTGAACGCGCTCGATCGCGACTACCGGGCGCTCCTGGAAGAGATCGAGCACGCAAGCGTGTCGGAGAGCACCTGCACGCAGGAACACGTTCGCGATCTGGTCCACGCGACGATGAGCACAATACCCCCGGTATACGCCAGGGTACTCGGCCTGAAGTACGTTGAGGGACACTCCGTCGGCGCGATCGCAAAAACGATCGGCCGCACCACCAAGGCGGCGGAGTCGATCCTGACGAGGGCGCGTGACGCCTTCCGCACCACGTTCAACGTCCTCCTCGAAGACCTGGCCGGAGAACAGACATGACGGCCCGAAAGAAACGCCGGCGCGACGAGGATATCCTGAACCGCCTTCTCCGGTCGGCGGGAGAGGACGTCGTCCCCGGCCCGGACTTCCACCCGCACACTCTGGGACTTCTGAAGGAGGAGTATCGCAACATCTTTCCCGAAAGGGCTAAGCCGTTCGATAGCCCTCGCCTGGTGGCTCTCCTCGACCGCTACATAGAAAAGAGCCGCCCGAGGGCACGCTTCTTCAGCTCCCCCCGGCCGTACTGGGCGGCATCGGCGGTGGCGGCCTCGGTCATCCTCGGGCTGCTGGTATTCGTCCCCATCACCACGTCCACCCCGCCCGCGTCTTTCGAGCTCGAGCAGGCCCGTTCCGTGCTTACCTCGGCGTCGGGGGCCGCTGGTCTCCGGCTCGCCGGGAAGCCCCTGAGAATCGCCGCGATACGAAGCCAGCTTTCCGGGGTTCTCCCGGAGCAGACAATCATCAACCTGGAATTCCTCCGCTTCAGCCTGGCCCGGTCACAGGACATGCCGGGGCGTGACGATTTCCTCTTCCTGCTCGACGGGGTGTCCCCCGCCGGACGGGTTGCCGGCCTGCGACGCGCGCTGGAAGGCTGTCTGACCGCGCTGGGGATGCCTCAGGCGTACGCGGGCGTACAGGACGACTCCTACGTGAAGCTCCTCTTCGAGGGCAGGTTCCGCGAAGCGGCTGACATACTCGCCCCGGACAACCGGGTGAACGCGCGCTTTCTGCGCGCGTGGGCGCTGAAGGAGGCGGGCGACTACGCGCAGAGCCGCAAGCTCTTCGAGCAGCTGGCCTCCGAACTCACCGAGGCATCCATGATAAGGCCGATACTGCCGAACGCAATGGCCGCGTACTCCCTGCTCTGGGAAGGGAACATCGCCGACGGCACCGCACGTCTCGCCTCCCTGGCGCCCGCCGAGCCTGCGATGTTCTTCCAGGTGGGTTATCTTCGCCGCCGCTTCCTGCACGACAGCCGCGGCGCATTCAGCGCGTGGCGCAGGCTGCCGCCCGGAACCCTCAGAAGCTACGCGCTCGTGAACCTGGCGCCCCGTGACGGCGCCCGGCCGGTCCTGAACGTCGCCTACTACACCGAGCGGGATATACCGGAGCTGGGAAGGTGTCTGGTGCTCGCCATCGAGGGCACCGACCTGGACGGCTGGACCCGCGTGAGAATCAACGGCGCGGAGATGGCGAAGGTCCACACCGGGACGGACGAGTTGCTGATCCCGCTCACGGACAAGCCGGCCCGGCGGCTCCATCTCGAGATCCACTTCCCCACCGAAACACTTCGACGCACCCTGATACCCCGCAGGGAGGACCAATGAAGATCGCCCGCATCCTCACGTACCTGGTGCTTCTCACCGGCGCCCACGTCGCGTTGGGTGAAGAGCCGATTCAGCCGGCCAAGCGATACGCGCTCGCGGCAGGGTTCTATAACAGGGAGCTGTACGAATTCGCCGCCGAAGAGTACCAACAGTTCCTCGAACACCACCCCCAGCACGAGGATGCTCCGCGCGCAAAGCTGTTCCTGGCGAAGAGCCTGGCTCGTTCCGGCCGTGACGACGACGCGCGAAAGCTGCTCAACGGCCTCTCCAAATCCGCGCAGTCATATACCGCCGCCGAATCACAGCTGGAGCTCGGCAGACTCGATTTCGGCGCGTCCAGATTCAAGACCGCGCTCTCCTATTTCGAACAGGCCGCCGCCGAGGGGGCGCCGGAAGACACGAAGGCGGAGGCGCTGCTCGGACTCGCGGAGACAAAGTTCCAGCTGAAGGACTATGTCGGCGCGGAGGGCCTCTACCGCAAGATCATCGAAGCCGACAAGAAGGGGCGCCGGTCGGCCGCCGCCTCCTACGGACTCGCGTGGAGCCTGTACCGGAAGGGAGACGTCGCAAGGGCGCGCACCGCCTTCGAGAGCTTCGCGAAGGATTTCTCGACGAACCCCGTCGCGGTCGAGGCCAGGCTTCTGCGCGGGGACTGCCTCCTCCAAGAGAAGAAATGGGACGAGGCGTACCGCGCCTACGCAGAGGCGTCGGCCGCCGATCCCCGGTGCCTGGACCGGGCCCAGTTCGGCAAGGGGCGCGCCTGCCTGCTGAAGGGAGACCTCGGAGGGGCAGTCAGGGAGTTCGGCACGCTGGTCAGGACCTGTCCGAAGAGCGCGCTCCGCCCTCAGGCGCTGCTCGCACTCGCCGAGACCTATCTGAAAACGAAGGACTACCGGAACACGGTCAACACGCTCAAGGACGTGCCCGCACCGGACGCCGCGGACAGGCCGGCGGAAGCCGACTTCATCCTCGGCCAGGCCCACCTCGGGCTCGGCAGTCCGAAGGATGCCGCCGGCGCTCTCGAGCGCGCGGTTCGCCGCGCCCCGAAAGGCGCGCCCTGGCACACGGACGCGCGGCTGTGCTACGCGTCCGCGCTCTGCGCCGCGGCCGACTACAAGGCGGCCGAGGCGGTCTATCGGACGCTCGCCGCAAGCCACGGCTCCACCGCGTTTGCCCCCCGCATACTGCTCGGCCTGGCGCGCACCCTCCACCACCAGGGCCGGTACAAGGATTCGCTGACCGTGCTGGGCAAGCTGGAGCAGAAGCTCCAGGGCACCCCGGTGGAGCCGCAGCACTCATTTCTTCAGGCGGAGAACCTGTTCTTTCTGAAGGATTACCGTGAGGCCGGGAAAGCGTACTCCGCGCTCCGCAAGGCATCTCCGCAGTTTGAGGCGTTCATGGCACGGCTCCGCCTGGCATGGTGCGCATACTACGACGGCCGCTACGCCGATGCCCAGCGGGACGCCGAGGTGCTCCTGCGCGAGCGGTGCGAGGATGACGTGAGGGAATCACTGGCGTATCTCTCCGCCCGGAGCCTCTGCGCGCTCGAGCGGTACCACCACGCCGCGGCGTTTTTCGAGCAGGCGTACGCCGCGCGCAAGGGAAAGGGGCTCTTCTCGGAGGAATCCCTCTTCTACCGCGGCAAGTGCCTGAGCACCGGCTCCAGGGCGGGCGACGCCGAGAAGGTATTCGCCGACTATGAGAAGACGTACCCGAAAGGACGCTATCTTTCTCAGGTGCGTCTGGAGCGCTCCCGCATCTGCATGCAGCAGAAGAGGTTCGAGGAAGCCAGGAAACTGTACACCGCCCTGCTCTCAGCGAATCCGGACCCGGCCGCGCAGCCGTACATCCTCTACGGTCTCGCCGGGTCGCTTCACGAGACCGGAGACGCCGCAGGCGCGGCGACCAGATACCGGGAGGCCCGTCAGAAGTTCCCGAACCACCAGCTCGCCCCGGCCTGTCTCCTGGGAGAGGCGATGGCTCTCTCGGCCGCGGCGCCGGAGCAGGCCGCCCCCCTCTACCGGCAGTACCTGCAGTTGCACGGCAAGGGCGAGGCGGCGTTCGACGCCCATCTCGGGCTTGCCCGCGCGTGCAGGACGATGAAGAAACACCAGGATGCGCTCGCTGAGCTGGCAATCTGCGCCGAGAAGTTCCCGAAGCACGACGGTCTCTGGATCGTGCTGGGAGAGAAGGCGGAGACGCTGGCCGCGCTCTCCCGGCCGAAGGAGGCGCTCGCCGCGTACCGTACGATATGGGAGAAGTTCCGCAGCTCGTTCTACGCCCCCCGTGCCGCGTACGAGCTGGGCGAGGCGGACCTGGACGAGGAGAAGCTCGATTCCGCGCTGAAGCTCTTCCTCGAGGCCGAGAAGCTGGACGGGGTGATGCTGCTGGGCGCGCCGCTGGTCTACAGAATCGCGTGGATCTACTGGCGGAAGAACGACGCTCCCAGGGCGGACAAATACTTCACGGAGCTGATCACCCGGTATCCGAAGGACGCTCTCGCCGCGCGCGCGCGAGTGCTCGAGGCGGAGCTGCTCTTCAGCGGCGGCAAGTACAAAGAAAGCGCAGACGCGCTCGCGAAGGTGGCGGCGGAACAGGGCACACCCCCGCTCCTGGACCGGGCGCTTCTGCGGCTCGGCGACTCGTACGCGAAACTTTCGAAGTGGCAGGACAGTCTGAAATGCTACCAGGACCTCATTGCCAGAACCCCCAAGAGCTCTCTCAGGGCGGAGTCCCATTACGGCGTGGGGACCGCGTTGCAGAACATGGGCAGGTTCAAAGATGCCCTGACGGCGTACGAACACGCAACGGGCTGCGGCAGCGCCCCCACCGCTGCCAAGGCCCGTTTCATGGCCGGCCAGTGCTACTTCCACATGGGCGAGTTCGACCGGGCCGCAAAGGAGACCCTCAAAGTCCCGGTGCTCGCTCCCGACAACGCGCTGGTGTTCCCCGCACTCCTCGAGGCCGGCAAGTGTTTCGAGAAGCTGGAGCGCTGGAAGGAAGCGGCCCAGCTCTACCGGGAGATTCTATCCAAGGAGGACAACAAGAGGTGGGCCGAGACGGCGCAGACGCGGCTCGCGGCGATCGGGACGCGCTCGGGCAATTAGGATCATATCGCTCACGCAATCGAGGAAAGGAGGACGGCATGAAGAAGTGGCGGCACAAGTACGAGGCGGCGCGGTGGACGGCATTCGTATGCCTTCTGTTCACCGCGGTGATACTGCTTACTGCGTTCGCGATGGCGGCGGAGGGAGCGGAAGCCGGACCGTACGACGGGTCCCCGGAGAGGGCCAAAACGACGGTGCTGGAGCTGATGAAGTACGGCGGCAACCTGATGTATCCGATCTATCTCTGTTCCGTCATCGCGCTGGGACTGATTCTGGAGAGGGCGATCCACCTGAGGCACAGCCGGGTGATTCCGCCGGAGTTCTTCTCCGGCATGCGCGGCCTGATCGCGTCCGGGACGGCGGAGCGCGGCAAGCTGGACGAATTCTGCCAGGAACATCCGAGCCCGCTCGCGAACATATTCAGGGCCGGGCTGCGCAAATGGGGACGGGGATCGGAGGAGATCGAAAAGGAGATCGACAACGCCGGCGAGCGTGAGCTGAGACAGCTAAAAAGGAACGTCCGCCCCCTGAGCACCATCGCGAGCATCGCGACCCTGCTCGGGCTGTACGGAACCGTGATCGGCATGATCGAGTGTTTCCGCGTG
>CAYMFW010000289.1:0-5578 GCA_964389785.1 uncultured Planctomycetota bacterium | reverse complement strand
CTCGGCAACATCCCGCCGGGCGCCTGCGTTGAGATAAAGATGAATGTCCCCTTTTCCGGGCGCCTGCGTTGAGATAAAGATGAATGTCCCCTTTTCCGGCTCGACCGATAAAGGAAGGGCCTTCGGCCCGTCGGTCGACCCGTGAATCCGTTCAGGAGCAGCCCGACTTCCGGGCCTCCGCGTTCACTTAATTGCTTAACTCCGTCCCTGGTGGTGTGGTATACTGTCCGCGAGGTCGGTAACCGTATCTGGAACAGGAGAGGCGTGATGAGAATATTCCTCGCGATATGTCTGGTGTTCGTTCTGGCCGGGGTCGGTTTCGCGCGGGACCGGGACGAGGGCGGCGCGGAGAAGAAGGACGCGGTGAAGGATGCCGCGAAGGCGGAGAAGACCGAGAAGGCCGAGAAGACGGAAAAGGCCGAGGGGGGCGTGAAGGAAGCTCCTCCGAAGGAAGAGAACCCCAAGATCGTCAAGATGCCCGGCCTGATAATCGACGTCGAGAACCAGAAGATAACGGCCACCGGCAAGGTGTGTCTGACCAAGGGCATCGTGGAATACATGGTGGTGGCCACCGGCGGCAAGGAATACGAAAGCGTGCTCTCCATGGACGCCAAGCCGTCCAACCTGCACGCCGGGTTCCTGATGATAGGCGCGGTCCCCGGCAAGATAGACAAGGAGTTCATGGGGGACGACAAGGAGAAGGCCTCCAAGAAGGAAAAGCAGAAAGTGGCGAGCCACTTCTACGTAAAGATCCAGTGGGTGAACGACGGCAAGAAGGTCGATCTGGGGGCGGAGCAGCTGCTCCTCGACCGGGAGAAGAACGAGCCGGGGCGGGGCCTGGAGTGGGCGTTTACCGGATCGATGTTCTACAAGCTGGACGAGAAGGGCGAGGAGCGCTACCTGGCGGACGAGGACGGCTCGATCGTCGCCACCTACTACGACGACGGCGCCATTCTCAACCTGGCGCAGAAGTCGAAGGACCCGTACCGCGGGGACGATTTCGGTTTCGCGATCAACGAGAAGAAGATCCCGCCGAAGGGCACGACGCTTCTGATTACCTTCGAGCTGAAGAAGCCGCCGCCGCCGATCAAGATCCTGGAGCCGCAGCTGATCAAGCCGGAGCAGCTGGAGAAGAAGGAAGAGTAGGCGCACGTTCTACGCGGGATGCGGAATGTCTCTTCGCTCATTCTCGGCGCCCATCAATCGAATGGGGCGCCTCCGAGGGCGCGGTTCGACGAACCAAGGAAAGGCTTTCGCCTGTCCGTCGAACCACGAACCCGCTCAGCGACATCCCGCACCCCGCTTGATGATGCCTGCGAAGTACGGCGCCGCCTGGTAAGCTGATGAACGCTCAAGAGGCGGTTGAACTGGTCTGCGAGCTCGCCCTCCGGTACGTGAGCGAATCCTCCGTCGCCGCCGCGAAGCGGCGCCACGCGGCGGTGCTCTCCTGGCGGGACGCCGACTACATCCCGATGCGGTTCTTCGCCCCGGTTCCGGAGCTGGACGAGCTTCCGGTATACGACCACCACGAGCAGTGGTACGACCCGGCCAAGAGCTTCGTGACGCAGATGAAGGGCACGGTGCGCGCCGCCGCCAGCGGGTCCGACTGGGTGCACGCGATACGGGCGGACACCGGGGTGGTGAACGCGCCGAGCGTGTTCGGTATCGGTTTCGACGTGCCGACGCACACCAAGCCGGTGGCCACGAAGTTCGTCCCCAAGGAGGAGCTGAAGGTATTCGAGGTGCCCGACGACATACGCGGCCTCGGGACCGTTCCCCGGGTGATCGAACACATGCAGCACCACCTGAACGTGCTGGAGAAGGCGGGGCTGGCGGGCACGGTGGGGGTGCATCACTGCGACCTGCAGGGGGCGTTCGACATCGCCGAGCAGGCCCGGGGCAGCGAGATATTCGTGGATCTGTACGACGACCCGCCCTTCGTGCACCGCCTGATGGAACAGTCGGTGAAGGCGTATGTCGCGCTCGGGAAGCTGTGCAAGGAGATCTCCGGGGAGCCGGCGGTGGGGGGCAACGCGAACGGCTACTGGATGGAAACGGGGGGACTGAGGGCCTGCGACGACACCGGCATACTGCTCTCTCCCCCGCTGTTCGAGGAGTTCGTCGTCCCGTACCTCGCGAAGGCGTTCGAGCCGTTCCAGGGCGGGTGGATACACTACTGCGGCGGCATCCCGGACGGCAGCCGGCCGGAGGGGGTGCATCTCCACGACCTGTACCTGCGGAACCCGCTGCTGAAGGGGATGAACTTCACGACGGGCGGCGACCTGGAGGCGGAGATACGGAAGCTCAACGAGCACCGGGTCGCGTTCCTGGGAGGGGTGGCGAGAGAGAGCGGCGAGTCGCTGGAGGGCTACTTCCGCCGGGTCATCGAGGGGTGCCCGGGGCGCAAGGGGATCATTCTCGACGCGGCGGTCGGCGGGAACGAGCGGGCGGCGGCCTTCGAGACCTGGCACCGGCTCCAGGACGAGATCCTTGGAGGATAAGGCGAAGAGCCGGCGCAGAAGGTGGATACTCATCCCGGGCGTCGCGCTTCTCGTACTTCTCCTCAATTTCTTCATACTCGGGTTTCTCTTCCTGCCGGTCATCATCCGGTCCTACGCGGTTGAGGCGCTGGAGGACCTGGGCGTTCCCGACGTGGACATGAAGATCGCCGAGCTGACCCCGGGCTCGATCCGTATCGAAGAACTCCTGTCCGGCGAGGGTGTCCGGTTCCGCGTGAAGGAGATCGAGGCGGATTTCGACCTCGGCTCGCTCAGGGCGCGCCGGGTGGACGAGGTGAGGGTGTCGGGGATGAGGGTGGGTCTCGCGGTGAAGAACGGAGCGCTGGATCTCGGGCCGCTGACCGGCCTGATGGAAGGTGAGTCCGCCGGTTTCACTCTCCCGTTCAGGAAGCTGGAGCTGAAAGACGCGGTGATCGCGCTGGACACCGGCGGCGAGCCGGTGGAGGTGACCTTCATCGCCGAGCTGAACCAAGTCGAGGACGGAGAGAGGCCGATAACCGTCACCGGCAAGGGCGCGCTTCCCGCGGGCGGAACGTTCAGCATGGAGGGATGGTTCTCGTTCGGAGGGGAGGGGGTCTCCGGCGAGCTGAAGGCGGTGATCCCGCGCTTCACGATACGCGAGCAGGACCGCGACCTGCCGGGCAAGTGCGTGCCCGCGGCGAAGGGCTACCGGGTGGGGGGCGACGTCGCGCTCGCGGCGACGATAGCCATAAAGAGCGGCGTGGTGGACCCGAACATCAAGATAGAGCTGACCGACATGTCTCTCGAGAACGAGGAATCCAAAACCGACGCGGAGGGCATCGCGGTGTCAACGACGGTGAACGGCATCTCGCCGTTCACGACCGAGCCGGGGCGGCGGTTGTCGGTGGACAAGGCGTCGTTCGGGGAGTTCACGGCGAAGAACATCCGGGCGGCGTTTCACGTCGCGGAGTACCCGAAGGTGAAGGTCGAGTTCCTGGACTGCGACTGGGCGGAGGGGAAGCTGACCGCCGAGAACGCGAGCGTGAATCTTTCCAGCTACCGTTTCGACGCCGTCCTGCGGGCCGAGGGCCTGAGCGTGCAGAAGGTGATAGAATTCTTCCAGCCCGGCGCGGTCGAGTGCGAGGGGAAGCTGTGGGGCACGCTGCCGGTGAGCGTGCACTGGGGGAAGAAGCGGCGGCTGACGTTCGGGAAGGGGTTCCTGGAGGCCCGTCCGCAGCGCGGCTCGATAAAGATACGAGAGAAGGACGTGAAATGGATGCTCGGCATCGAGAAGGTGGTGCCGCTGGAGCAGGCGAGCCCGGAGGTGGCGGTCAAGCTCCTGCTGCTTCAAGCGCTGCAGGATTTGGAGTATACTCAGTTCAGGTTCGACTTCGGTGAGGAGGAGGGAAAGGGCTGGGCGGTCCACGGCAGAATAAGCGGCAGCGGCCCGCGCGGCGAGAAGAACAGGATCCCGATCGAGCTGTTCCAGAAGAACATCTACGGGTTGGACGGCCTGCTCAACCTGATAGTGAACGGGATGCGGCTGATGCCTGCGGGCGCGGAGGAAGAGGCGGACGAGGAGCAGGAGGCGGTGAACGACGCAATCGACGCGTTCTTTTGAGGGGGTACAAGGTGAAGAGACAATTGGCGGCGACTATGCTGGGCCTGACCTGTATAATG
This sequence comes from uncultured Planctomycetota bacterium, assembly GCA_964389785.1. Taxonomy (GTDB): domain Bacteria; phylum Planctomycetota; class CAYMFW01; order CAYMFW01; family CAYMFW01; genus CAYMFW01. The sequence goes on along the minus strand of CAYMFW010000289.1, from coordinate 1,418 downwards.
GCGGGGTGCGGCCCGACCGTCACGATCAAGCACGAGGTGCAGCCGATCCATCTGACGGTCGACGTGAATATCAGGGTCCAGAAGGAGCTGGAGAAGTTCTTCGATTTCGAGGAGTCCAGGGACAAGGAAGGCGAGGCCGCGAAGGCCGAGGCCGAGTAAGGAGGGACTGAGATGTACAGGGCACTACTTGCGCTCACTATCGTATTCGTGGCGGCGTCCGTGTTTATGGCGGCCGAGGAGACCGAGGAAAGCCTGAAGAAGAAGTTCGAGAAACGACACGACGAGATCGTCAAGCAGAAAGACGCCGGGAAGGTGGGGGAGACCCACGAGGGGTACCTGGAGGCGATCAAGGAAGAGACCCTCAAGAAGGACAAGGCGCTGAAGACGCTGATCGACGAGGAGAACAAGGACCGGAAGAAGCTGTACGCGATCGTCGCGAAGAAACAGTCTACCGAGAAACAGAAGGTGACCGCCGAGACGGTGGGGAACGCCGCGGTGAAGGTGAAGTTCGACAAGGCGGGGGACAAGGAATACTTCAAGGGCAAGGACGGCACGTGGCGTACCAAGGCCCAGATGGTCGAGGCGATGAAGAAGGCACGCGAGAAGGAAAAGGCCGCGAAGAAAGAGAATGGAAAGAAAGAAGCCAAGAAGCAGTAAGGCGGAGGCGAAGAAGAAGCCGGCGAAGGAGAAACGCGCGAAGCGAACAACGCGGCAGAAGACTCTGCTGGCCGTCGGCGACGCGAAGGACTCCGACTCCTTCAACAGGTTCTGCCGGGAGAGAAGGTTCTTCGCCAGGAGCGGGATCGCCTTCAGGAGCGTCAACTGGGCGGCCGTGCTCCGCGGCACGGTCCCCGGCATCAAGACCGACGATATCATCGTCTTCCCGTTCTTCCCGTTCAGCTACTGGGACAGGAACATCGAGACGAAGAGCTACAAGGGGGTCTACGGGAACGAGACGTTCCACGAGAAGTTCCGCCAGTTCTGGGGCAGGGTGGAAAAGAGCGTGGACAGGGCGTTCGGCGGCAGGAACGTGATCTATATCAACCATCCCCGGATTCTGTCCTGGAGCCGGGACAGGGAGCTGGCGAAGAAGCTGGTGAGCAAGGCCGGCATACCGGTCCCCCGGACGTTTCATACCAGAAAGATGGACGAGGTCCTTCGGCTCGTCCAGCGCGGCTGCAGGATCTACATCAAGATGCGGTACGGCTCCACGGGCAAGGGCATCACGTATCTTGACAAGGACCGGTGGATGACCAACTTCCGTTTCAGGTCCGGCAGGATCACCAGCAGGAAGTCGGAAGGGGGCTGGACCTTCACGAACGTGACGGGCAAGGAGGATTTTCTCCAGAAGCTGTTGGGCGAGGATATCACCATCGAGGAGGGGATAGAGCCCCTCACGGTCGGCGGCAGGAAGTGCG
>CAYMFW010000288.1:0-5588 GCA_964389785.1 uncultured Planctomycetota bacterium | reverse complement strand
GGAGGCAACTCAAATCCTGCCAGATCGACTGATTTTGACCCCTTTCAGATCCATTTTGGACGGGGTTTGGTCACAAATCGGTCACAGGACTTCTTGAAGAAAATGACCTCTTGAATGGAATGGTTACCAAGGGGTATCCTCACGTGGCCCCGGGGGCTATTGACTACACAACCGTGGTCCCTGAAAGATGGACCCCTTCCACCATTCTCAAAGAGATTAAGAAGCGAAAGCGTAAGGGACGTTCCCTTACATATAAGGATGTCCGGAAGGAAAACTACCGGGTTATGCCGGGACGAACTCATCACAGACTCATCAGGCGATGATGAATCCTCCACAACATTGCGGATTTTCCCTACACGGCTATGGGGATTTGTCCTACACTCCGCTAACGGAATCCGTGATGCCAAAATCACGGGACGTCTGTGATAGAAAGCGACGGCACGCCGTGAAAGAATACCCTGCCGAAGCTGGCGTTTTCTTGAAGACGCCGCACGGAACTGGTAGACTGCGCATCCTCCGAAAGGGAGATGCGCGATTTCAGTTGACAGAGGGAATCGAGACAGCAGAATCAGGCGAATTGTGCGCATGCTCATGACAAGCGACAGAGAACGGCGGTGTCGGACGGTGCTGAGCATCGCATTCCTGGCGATCCTCCTTTGCGCATGCGGCCGCGACGCGGAGGGCGAGCCGGCGGGGAAGACTCCCGCGGCTGGAGAAAGCGCGGCGGCGAGAAAGGAAGTCCTCGGACTCCTCAAGAGAAGCACCAGGGACAACAAATCCTTCGCCGAGGCGAAGAAGAGAATCGCCGCCCTGGGCGCGCCCGCCGAGAAGCCGCTCATCTCGAGACTCGCCGCGAAGGATCCCAAGGAGCGCGCGAATGCTGTCACCTTCCTCGCCGCGATAGCATCGAAGAAGAGCATCCCCTACTTCCTCGCCAAGAAGCGCGACAAGAGCCACGAGGTCCGCATCGCGGCGCTGGAAGCGCTCCAATCATTCAAGGACCCGGAACTGATAGACAAAATCGCCGAGGCGTACCTGGCGGACGAGCACCCCTCCGTGAGGGACATGGCGGTGATCGTGCTGGGTTCCTTCAAGCACGAGAAGGCGGTGCCGCATCTCGTGAAGGCCCTCGACGACACCGACGAATACGCCCGGGAATGCGCGAGAAAGGGCCTGGAATCGTTCTCCGGCGTGAAGACCGACGAAAAGAAGCCGGAAGCGGAACAGAACAAGGCATGGAAGGCCTGGTTCGCGGAGTGGAAGAAATCGAAGGAAGAAACGGAAAAGAAGGAGAAGGGGAAAGAGGAGATCCGGAAGACCGAATCGAAAAGCCCTTCCGGAAACGTGAACGAAGAACACCGGGAAACGTTGAGAAAGGGACGGAAACGATGAATACCGCCTGTTGCATGGGGAGGAGAAAGATGGTGAGAGGCCTGATGATCGCGGCGGTGGTGCTGGGCGCGTGTGCGATGGCGACGGCCGACGGATGGGTATCCCCCACCGGGTTCCAGGACGCCGAGAGCAAGTGGACGAACGAGACCAAGAGCTACGACGAGAACACGGGAACGTACGCGGAGGACAATTCGAGAAGAACCGGCTGGGGCGCGTTCATAGTGCTCACGCTGGACGAGCCCGTACGGAGCAGCCGCGTACGCGTGAACGCCGACTGGTGGACCGGCGCGGTGGATTCCGCGGACATCGACGTCTACAAGGACGGGGCGTGGGAGGACGTGTACGAGGGAGCGATAGCCAACTGCGCGTGGGACGAGAAGACGTTCACGGCGGGAGACGTCTCCCAGATGCGGTTCCGCTGGCACTACACGAACTCGGGCTACATATTCTGGCTGTACGAAGCTGATATATATGAAGAGCCGCCGGTGATCGACCCGCCCACATGCACCACGCTCGCGGCCAGCTCCGTGGAAGAGACCCACGCCATCCTTCACGGCCAGGTAACGGACGACGGCGGGGAGCCGTGCGAGTACCGCTTCGCCTACGGGGAAACGACCGCCTACGGAAGCGAGACGCCGTGGACCGCGAGCAGGGCGACCGGCGAGAGCTTCAGCGCGACCGTCACCGGCCTCACGCAGGGGATCACGTACCACTATCGCGGAGAGGTCAGGAACAGCGCGGGCACGTTCGAGGACGGCGACGCGACGTTCACCACGGCAGTACCGGGTCCCGGGTGGCTCTCAGGGACCGGCCTGAGCGATCCCGACGAGGCGTGGGAGGACGAGGGATACGCCGTCGACGACGACGAGGCGACCTGCGCCAGGAGCTATCACGACATAGGCGACGCCCAGTGGGGTTCGTATCTCCAGATTTCCCGTCCCGCGATATCCTGCTCGGGACTCAGATTCATGGCCAGGCAGGGCGGATACGTCGACATCGTGGACCTGGACGTGTACAAGGACGGCGCGTGGGAGGACGTATACGAGGGCACGTACCCGGACAAGGCCTTCAGCGAGCATTACTTCGCCACGGGAAGCGTGACGGAAGCCAGGATTCGTTTCCACGTCAACAGCACCGATTGCGGGTTGTACTGGGAGCTGTATGAGCTCGATTTCCTCCTGAACCACGACCCCGACGCCGTCGACGACACCGCGGCGACGGACGCGGACGCTGCGGTGGTGATCGAGGTTCTTGCCAACGACACGGACGAGGACGAGGACACCCTCTCGGTAACGGACGCGACCGACCCGGCGCACGGAGACGCGGTTATCAACCCCGACAACACGATCACCTACACCCCCGAGACCGGCTACACGGGAAGCGACGGATTCAGCTACACGATAAGCGACGGAAAGGGCGGCACGGACACCGCCGCCGTCACGGTGGACGTGACTCCCCTGGACTGGGGCACGAACCGCCACTGGATCGCGGGCGCCGCGGGTTCCTGGAGCGACTCGGCGAACTGGTCCAACACCAGCGGCGGCACGCCGGGGGCCCCGGTTCCCGACATCGAAAGCCGGGTCTTCTACGATGAGAACGGCACCGGCGCCTGCCTGGTGGACGTCGCCGCCGAGGCGGCGGTCGTGAACGTATCGGGCGGGTACGGCGGCGTCATCACGCTGGCGGAGAACCTCCACGCGGCCTCCGGCATCGACATCGCCTCGGGAACGCTCCAGGGTCAGGAAGGGGCGGCGCTTCCGGTCGTCACCTGCGACGGCGTGCCGTTTCTCGTATACATATCCGGAAGCGGCGTGACTGTAAAGAATCTGGAGCTGGTGGGGAGCACCCAAGCAACGGTGCGAAGCAAGGGTCCCTACGGGAATATCCTGATCGAGAACCTTTTCATCCACGACGCGGACGGCAGCGGCATATCCCTGGAGGAGCCGCGCGTATTCACCGTGCGTAACTGCAAACTCACCGATGTCCTGAACGACTGCATCTGGGTGGAAAACACTACCGGCGGCACGATCGAGAGCTGCGAGGTCTACGGATGGATCGGCGGCGACCCCGACTACGAGGCGATATATGCGAAAAACTGCCGGGATCTGGTCATCAAGGACAACTACCTGCACGATCTCGAAGGCCCGGACGCCGGGATGCGGATCTACTACTGTAACGGCCGGGTGGTGGTGTACAACAACGTCGTCGTGGACAGCTACTTCGAAGCGGCATTCCACCGGGGCTGGGATTGGATGCACTACCGGGGAAGCGCGATCGTGGTGCGCGAGATGCGCGGTGCGGACAGCGAGATAGAGATACGACACAACACGGTGGCGAATATCACGGGCGTGGAAGGAAACGGCACGCGCCGCGGTCACGGCGTTCACTGGGTGCAGGACAAGTACGAGTGTGGCACCGCTACCATCACGGACAACATCTTCGCATCGACCGAGACGGAGGGAATCAATATCGAGCTGGACAGCACCATCCCCGATCCGGTTGGAGAAATCACCTATAACGATGTGACCAGCGGCATCATCTGTGAGTTCCCGAATGTCACCGTATCGAACAACATCACGGACGCGCCCGTCTTCGTGGGCGGCGACGGAAGAGGCGCCTGGAAACTGGGTGCATGCCCGGCCAAGGGCACGGCTTCCGACGGTCTGGACATGGGAGCCCTCTTCGGAAGCGGCGGTGGCGGCGAAAGCGGGGGAACCTCTTTGGAGTGTCAGATTGACAACACCAGGGACGAAGGAGACGACTGGGTGGCACCGGGAGCGATGGTGCCCGCGACGGTACTATTGACGGTGGACGAGCAGGACACGGATACGCGCACGGTGACCCTGGCAAGCAGTACGGCGAGCACGGGGTCGGTAACATTCTGGGACCAGGCGGGAACGGTGCAGATATCGCAGGTGGCGCTGACGCCGGTTGGCGGGACGGCACAGGCGGCGATAAAGATCAAGGGAGAGGAGGCGTGCCAGTCCCCGGATGACATCACGGTTGAGATGGCGTGCGTGGAAGACCCGGCGCTAACCGCGCAGGAAGACATGACGGTATCCGGCGACGAGCCGGTCGTCATGCGGCTGGCGGTACGGGGAGAGGTGGGCGAGGAGATTGTCGGGGCGTTCGTGGAAGTTGACGGGCGGGGAACGTATCCGACGGGAGAGACGCTGGCGTTCGAGTCGGGCCAGTCGGTGACGTATCGTGCGATGATCAGGGTGAACACGGTACAGCCCGCGGAGGAGATACGCGGGGAAGACACCACGACGGTTGTCTCGGCGAGCGGGGAACTCACGGCACAGGCCAGGCAGGTATGGTTCATGCTCGCGGACGAAGGGATGGTGGAAGTGGACGAGGGGCGGGTGATAATCGAGAACGCCGGGGGGATACGGCTGTGGTGGCTGGCAAGCGACGAGCCGATCGTGCTGCCGGTAGGTGCGGAGCTGACGTATACGCCGATAAGCGACTTCGAGCGGGCGCTGTTGACCATAGGTCCGTCTGCGACGATCAGCGTAACGGAATCGAGCGGTCAGATAGACGTACCGTACAAGCGGGCGACCATGGCCGCCCGCGACGAAACCGGGTACACCCCGCCGAACATGCTCCTCATGATCGGCCAGGATCTCGGGTATTTCGACGCGCGTTTCCCGGTGGACACGGTCATCGCTCTCCCTGTCGGCACGGTGGTCACCCCCAAGGCCCAGCGGGACAACCTGCTCGGGAAGGCCGAGGAAGACGTGGAAATAACGGCGGAGACGGACGAAATCCTCTGCCCGCTGCGGCGGGTCACCCTCCGGGCCGTGGACGAGGCCGACGCATTCCTGCCCAACGCGATGTTTCTCATAGGGTCGGTCAACGGCGTATGGCAGAGCGGGGAAGAGGTGTCCCTTCCCGTGGGTGCGTCGCTCAGTCTCACGGCGATTCTTCTGAACGTCAGTGGCTCGGGCACGTACACGGTCACCTCCGTCGAGGGACAGGAAGCGGAGGTGGTGCTGACGAACCCGCCCGCGACCATTCCCGAGCCCACGATCACCTCGGTGGAGCCGGCGGTGGGCCCGACGACGGGTGGTCAGACGGTGACGATACGCGGAGGAAACTGGAAGGTGGAGCCGCTGGAAGTGGCCTTTGACGGCGTACCGGCGGAGGTCATCTACTACAACAGCTGGTACTTCAACGTCCTCACCCCGCCGCAC
>CAYMFW010000287.1:0-5598 GCA_964389785.1 uncultured Planctomycetota bacterium | reverse complement strand
GATGAGGTTATCGTCGACCACCAGAACGTACTTCTCGCGTATCGTCTGGAGCTCCCGCACCACATCCGGGACCGGACGCTGCCGGTAGCGTGCCCCGTTGAACGCCGTCACGCTGCAGAAGCTGCAGTTCAGGGGACACCCCCGCGTGGTCTGAATGGCCCCGAACGCGTACCGCGGAGGCAGCAGACCGTGACGCGCGGACGGCACGTCGCTTATGTCAGCCAGCCCTCCGTCATACCGGGGCTTCAGCCGGCCCTGTGCGGCGTCCTCCAGCACCTCTGCCCACACGCTCTCCGCCTCTCCGGTCACCACCGCGTCCGCGTGCTGCGAGGCCTCGTCGAGGCACATCGTGGCGTGAATGCCGCCCAGCACCACGGGCACGCCCATGCTCCGGAAATGAGCGGCCACGTCGTAGGCGCGGTTGGCCTGCGAGGTGAAGGCGGTGATGCCCACCAGGTCGGGCCGGGGCATGGTCGAGTAGTCGGGGGCGCCGAGGTTCTCGTCGACGATAGAGACCTCCCATTCGGGCGGCGTCATACCCGCGAGCACCATCAGGCCGAGCGGCTTCCAGACGCGGTAACGGTTCCAGCGGCTCTCCTTGATCTTGGTCATGCTTACGAGCGGGTTGGACGGGTTGATCAGGTAGAGCTTCATATCGCCTATTGTACCATCGTCTGATTCTTCGTCTACCCCCTTTTTCCTCACCCGCACAACTTGTAGAATATCCGCATGGTAAGCGTGCGCGGCAGACATTCCCTCCGGCCGGTCCGGGTTGGAGCGGCGCTCGTCGTCGCAGCGGCCGCGGCGCTGTTCACTCAGGGGTGCCTCGGCACCGGCCGCGGACGGCTGAGGGTGACGGCGTTCGAGCTGGCGGAAGACCTGCGGGAGAGAGCGGCCGCTCCGCGCGACGCCGCGTCGGCCCGCGAGCTCCTGTCCCTGGCGGCCCGCGCGGAGCACCTGCGGTATCTCGCCGAGGACGGCGTGCTGGCGGGAACACGACGTGTGGAGTGGCGCAGGGAGCTCGCGTCCCTCCAGGCGGACCGCGAGAAATACAGTTCCGGCGGGAAGATCCTGCCCGACAGGCGCGGCGTGGTGCTCCTGGGGTATATCAGCGACACGGACGGCAGTCTCCAGCCGCTGTCCGTGAGCGTGCCCGAGCGATACCACGGCCAGGCGATGTCTCTCATCGTATGGCTCCACGGCCACGGCTGGTTCAAGCCGTTCCAGGGCCATCCGGCGCCCGAATACACGGGCGCCATCTGCGTGTCCCCGACCGGCCGCGGCGCCACCGACTACATGGAACTGGGCGAAGAGGACGTACTGCGCGCCATCGACACCGTCCGTGCCCTCTACCACATCGACGACCGCCGCATCTACCTCGCCGGAAGGTCCATGGGAGGCACCGGGTGCTGGAACATGGCCGTCCGGTATCCCCATCGTTTCGCGGGCATCGTCCCGGTGGCGGGAAACAGCGACAATCGCGTCTGGTCCTCCATGTGGGAGTGGAACCAGCCGCGGCCGTGGCACTTCCGGGAGCTCCGCGAATTTCTCCACGCGGCGCGCTCGCCCGTGACCTACGCGGAGAACCTCCGTCACGTCCGGGCCTTCTGCATCCACGGCACCGCCGACGACGTGGTGCCGGTCGGACACGCGCGGAGCATGGTCGAGCGCCTGCGCGCTCTCGGATACCCGGTGGAGTACCGCGAGTATCCGGACACCGGTCACCGCCGTATCCCGCCGGAGGACGTGCGTCAGGGCCTGGCGCACGTGGCGGCCCACGCGCGGCCGGGCGCGGTGCGCGATTTCAGCTACAGGACCGATTCGCTCCGGCACGGCGCGTTTTACTGGGGAGAGCTTCTCCTGCTCCGGGAGCCGCTGAAGTTCGCGACGATAGAAGGGAAACGGCAGGACGACGGTTCGAAAATGATCATCAACACGGACAACGTCCTCGCCTTCCGCCTGGACCCGGGGAGCATCCCGGCCCCGGGGAACGTGGACCGCATCGTTCTCGACGGGCAGATCGTGGAGTGCAGCCTTGCCGGCTCGGACGTGTTCCTGGTCCGCGACGAGGGGCGCGGCCTGTGGGCCGTCTCGCCGTCCCCGCCCGACCTCAGCGGCCGCAAGAGAAGGGGAGTGGAAGGCCCGGTGGAGGACGTCTTCCGGGACCGCTTCGTGCTCGTCTACGGCACCGCGGACCCCGGCTGGCAGCGCGCGACAAAAGAGGAGGCGGAACGATTCGCCTCGGAATGGGAGCGCCGCTACGGGGGCGCCTGCCAGGTCGTCGCCGACAGCGAGCTGAAGGAGGACCTCGCGAAGGAATCCAATCTCGTCCTGTTCGGCGGCCCCCGGGCAAACCGCCAGGGGGCGCGGCTGGTCCCCCGCTCGCCCGTCACCATCGGCGACGGCGGCGTGCGCATAGGCACAGAGACCTTCTCCGGCGGCGACGTCGGAACGATCTTCTGCTGTCCCAATCCGGAGGCGCCCGACCGGATGATGGCGGTATTCGCCTCGATGAAGCCCGACGGCCTGTACCATGTGACGGGCCGGTTCGGGCGGTGGTTCAACTGGGGCGTCCTCGATAACCGCCGCTGGTTCGACTACGCCGTGTACGACGCGCGGACCATCGGGCCGGAGAGCTTCCTGCGCGTCGGGCTCTTCTCCGGCCGCTGGCAGCTCGCCCCCGGCACCTCGTGGAGCGCGTCGAAGGAGGCGAGAAACCTGCTCAGGCCCGCCTCCGTGCCGTCCGCCGACTGGCCGGGCGCCGGTGAGACCGTTTCCCTCAGCCGGGTGCGGCCCGCGGAGATCGACCAGATGCGCGGCGGCGCCGAGTTCGACCGCAGCTTCCGGGGAGGGCCGATTGTGGTGGGGGGCACGGCGTACGAGCGCGGCATCGGGGTCCGGTGTCCCTCCGCGATCACGTGGAAGCTCCCCGACGGGCGCCGGTACCGGCTGGAGGCCGCCGCCGGGCTGGTCCGGGAGTGGGACGAAGACGTGTCGAAGGTACGCGAGCGCACGGAAGCCGTCCGCTTCGTCGTCGAGGCGGACGGGAAGCGGTTGTTCGTCTCGAAAGACGTCACCTGGGAATCGCCGTCGGTTGAGCTGAATGTGAATCTCGGACGGGCGCGAACGGTCACCCTTCGCGTCGAGCGCGCCGGCGGCGCGCTGTGGCTCCACGGCACCTCCGCCTGGGCCAACCCCCGCCTCGTCCCCTAACGGGGACGTTCACAAGATTACAAGTTTCTGTATTCCGGGGACAGTTACCGGGGTATTCCGGGGACGGTTACCGGTATTCATTTCAACGGGTCAGAGTCGTTGAAAGAAATAGGGACCGACCCTTTTTGCTCCGGGGACAGTTACCGGTATTCACTAATAGAGTAACCTGTCACTCTTATTCGTCACTCTTATTCGCGCAGTGCCTTCGCCTGATCGAGCTGCCTCTTGTACGTGAAGTTCTCGAATCTCTCCCTGGTCCCCACCACGAGACCCTGCCGGAACGAGTTGATCTCCCCCTTGATCTCCCAGTTCCTCACCTTTATCTCGTCGGGCCCGCCGAGCATCTCGTGGATTCGCCTTGGTGTCGCCCGTTTCCGTCCGCATGATGCGCAGCGGATAGTAGAGAAACTCGGTGTCGAACCTGAACTGGATGGCGTCCTCGGTGATAGGTCTCGCGGTATCCCCCCGGGCGGTGCCGAGGCCGCACAGGAACAGAACGGCGAGCGCTTTCGATATTCCTCTGACCCTGATTATAGAGAATCATACCAGAATCACTGCCTTCTTGACTTCCATCCCCGCCCCTCCGTAGAATGTTCCTGATAACCCCTGCCGCCGCGTCGGCTACAGGGCGACAGGGGGCTCTCCATTCACCATTATCCATGGAGTGTTTATGAACTCGTCTCATCCTCAGTCGCGGCGCGGGAAGTCACGGCCGAGGAGGCGTTCGAATCAGCCGGGTCGCAAACAGCGTCCGCATCAGCCGGGTCGCAGGCAGCGTCCGAATCAGCCGGGTCGCAGGCAGCGTCCGAATCAGCCCGCGCGCAGGGTCGCGTCTCCTGACGAGGAGAAGTTCCTCGCCGGCACCGCGGTGAACCCGCATCAGCGCATCGTTCTCGAGAAGGGCAGCGACAATCCGTCCGTTCGCGCGCTCGACCTGGTCTGCCCGATAGGCATGGGACAGCGCGCGCTCGTGGTATCGTCGGCCGGGCTGGGCAAGACGACACTGCTGAAGCACATCTGTCAGTCGGTCGAGACCGGATATCCCGACATGAAGGTGTATTGCGTACTCGTCGACGAGCGCCCCGAAGAGGTGACCGATTTCAAGCGCAGCGTGAAATCCCAGGTATATGCCTCATCCATAGATCATGGTTATGAAGATCATATCAGGACCGTCGGCACGGTCACCACGGAGGCCTTCAGGGAGGCCGCCGCGGGGAACAACGTGATGATACTGGTGGATTCACTCACCCGTCTGGCGCGCGCGCACAACCTGCAGTCCCGGGGCGGGGGCCGCACCCTTTCCGGAGGAGTGGATGCCGGCGCCCTCGAGGTGCCGCGCCGCATCTTCGGCGCCGCCCGCGACGTGGAGGACCTGGGTTCCATAACCATCGTCGCGACTATCCTGGTCGACACCGGCAGCGTGATGGACAGCGTGATATTCGAGGAATTCAAGGGCACGGGCAACCTGGAGCTGGTGCTGTCGAAGGACCTGGCCAGGAACAGGGTGTTCCCGGCATTCGACGTGTCCAGGAGCGGCACGCGGCGCGCCGAATTACTGTATGAGCCGAAAGAATTCAGCTGTCTCGAACTGCTGTACCGGGGCATGGCGTCGACCGACAATCTCACCGCGATGACAAAGCTGCTGGAGCTGATTCACAAATATCCGACCAACAGCGAGCTCCTGAAATCATTCGGAGATGTCTAGCGCTCGAGGGGTGAGATGAAGCTTCAACTCAACGGCATTGGCGTGGCCATCCCGCGCCGCAAGGTCACCAACCAGGCCTTCGCGTCGATCACCGGCCTTTCCGCCGACTGGATCGAGCAGCGCTGCGGGGTAACGCACCGCTATCTCTCCGACTCCGAGCAGGGGGCGCGCGGGCTGGCCGCGGCGGCGGGCCGCCAGGCCCTGGCCGACGCGAAGCTCGCCCCCGAGCGAATCTCCGTGGTGGTCGTCGCCTCCAGCTGTTACGGCACGCATGCCCCGATCTTCCGCGCCGGCGAGGTCTGCCGGCAGCTCGGCCTGCAGCACGCCCACGGGGTCGACATCAATACCCCGAAGGAGGGTTTTCTCGACGGCCTGGCTGTCGCCGCAGGCCTGCTCGGCCCTCGACCCGGGGCCGCCGCGCTGGTCATCGGGGCCGAGGCCTTTTCGGCCGCCCAGGGGCTCACGGACCGGCGAAAGTGCTACATGTACTCGGAAGGAGCGGGGGCGGTCGCGCTCTCCCACGACCCGGGGTTCGCGAAGCTCCAGCACGTCCTCGACGCGTCAACCTCGGATGCGGCACCAACGGAAGGCGCGCGCGTCGTGGTCAGCCAGGAATGCTCCGCAGCCGTCACGGTGTACAACCCGTACAGCCAATGCGGCCACTTTCTCAACGCATCCCT
>CAYMFW010000286.1:0-5607 GCA_964389785.1 uncultured Planctomycetota bacterium | reverse complement strand
ACGTCCATTTCACCCAAGCCGTGCCCGAGGGCATGGAGCGCTTGCGCTTCTGGCGGCGGATCTTCGCGATGCGCTTCTGCTGGTCGCTCTTCCTTTTATTGATCAGGGTGTCGATCTTGTCGGCGAGCATGCGTCTGGCCAGAAAGCGGTTCATCGCCTGGGACCGGTCCTTCTGGCAGCGCACCTCGATGCCGGTGGGGAGGTGTTTCAACCGAACGCACATGGAGGATTTGTTGACCTTCTGCCCGCCCTTGCCGGTGGCGTGGATGAAGGATTCCTCTATGTCCTCTTCCCGGATGCCGAGCGCGTTGAAGCGCTTCTCGAGCGCTTCTCTCTTCTGCGTGCCGACGATGGGTCTGGTCAAGGGTTGTCCTCCCGTTCGCTAGAAGAGCGCGTGCTCGCCTATGTTCCGCGCCGTGCGCTCCCGCCACCGGAGGGCCTCGTCCGCGCGGAGCATGTCGATGGGGTTGTAGTCGTCGGTGAGGACGAAGCCGCCGGTCGGAGGCGGATCGACAGTGAGCCGGGCGATGGTTCCACTCACCGGATCGACGCCGGAGAAACCGCCCATGATCTCGAGCCAGCCCTTGTTGAATTCGATGTCCTTCTCGGAGGCGAAGACGGTGATGGTCTGCACGTCGTCCCCGGGCTCGCCGCGTATCGCCCGTACGTTCGAGAAGACGGACCGGATGGTCGCGTCCAGACAGGCGTATCCCGTTCCCGTGGGGGAGCCGATGTAGTTAACCACCAGGATGCCGCCGGGCTTGAGGACGTTCCGGGCGGACTCGAAGGCCTCGCGGGTCGCCAGGTGGAACGGGAAGACGTCGCCGGAATAGGTGTCTATCACACAGAAGTCGTATCGGGTGCCGCAGGTCTCGAGGTACTGCCGGCCGTCGGCCGCCACCGCAGGGCCGGTGAAGCCGAAGCGGTCGCGGGCCACCTCTATGATTTCCGGGTCGAGATCCACGCAGTCCAGCTCCATGTCGTAGAGCTGGAGCATCGAGGCCGTCATTCCTCCCGCCAGGCCGATGATCAGTGCGTTCGTCAGGGAGGGGTCGTCGACGGTGTAGGGTATCAGTTCCTGGAAGTAGTGGTCGGAAAGCCCGCGGCACCGGGCGAGTCCCGTTCGGGGAACACCGGTTTGGATGATGCCGTTCACCAGGAGCAGGCGGTAGCCGCCCTTGTCGAGTACGGCGATGCGTCCGTGGGCCGAGTCGCGGACCTCCAGGACCTCAACCGCGTCGCCGTCGGGCGCGGTGAAGGTCTGTCCCGCCCGGGAGGCGGGGAGAGGTATGAGCGCGGCGACGAGAGGAAGTATCAGCGCCGCCGTACCCTTCGTGCCGAGTGATATCGCGAGTCCGATCGCGGCCACAGCGGCGGCGGCGACGGCGGCCAGGCGGAAGCCGGTCCCGGTCCCGAACGACGGGATGAGCCACAGGCCGGTGAGGAGCGTGCCTGCCACGCTGCCCAGGGTGGATATCGCGTACACTCCGCCCGCGCGGACGCCTACGCTCTGTCCCTCGGCGCAGAGCAGGTGTATGACGAACGGCCCGGTCACTCCCATCAGCCCGAGCGGCAGGGAGAAGATGATCGCCGAGCTGGCGAGCGCGCCGGCCTGTATGCCCATGGCGCTGTGACAGTACTTGAGGATGAACCGGGTGTGCGGGCAGAGTGCGACGAGTATCGCCGCGGCCAGGAGAATGCCATAGAGGAGCGCCGGGTGGGGCTGTTTGTCGGCGGCCCAGCCGCCGGCGAAGTACCCCGCCGCCAGGGACAGAAGCGTCACCGCGATCATCGCTGCCCAGACGGTGAGGCTTCCTCCGTAGGCCACGCTCAGCAGACGGGCGCCGAGAAGCTCGACGGCCATCACCACCGCGCCGTATACCGCCGCGGTGAGGAGCAGCCAGCCTGACGCGAGGCGGCTCACTTCAGGTCCAGGCGCAGGATCCCGGTATAGGTGGATACCCACATCCGGCTCGCGTCTGCGCCCTCGGCGAGAAACAGAGGGAAGAACGTTTCCGTCAGGTAGTAGCGCGGTTTCACCGCACCGTCGCCGGGCGCGGGTCCGTGCAGGTAGTTGCCCCTGGTCTTGTCCTGATACTTCTTGGACCTCTTGCGAAGCTGTTTGAACATCCACTTGGGAGCGGGCGTGGAGGGTACGTCGTCCGGCGCGAGCGGGGACCAGGTCTTGCCGTCGAAGCTCGCCGCGTCCGCGTCGATCGTCTCGAGGTTCCCGGAGAGCTGCACGGGCAGAAGACCGAGCGGGGGAGGACAGCCGGCCGCAAGGATCTTCCCGTCCTTTCTCTTCACGATCCGGGTGATGGTGCGGTCCTCGAGCGCGGTCTGGAATTCGAACCTGCCGGTCTGCGTGTCCAGCCGGGTGACGAGTCCCCGGTCGGAGCCGATGTAGACGTGGCGGCCGTCGTCTAGAAGCGCGGTTGCCCGCCAGTACCAGCGGAATTCGGGTCCCGCGAGCTTCTTCCATGTGTCGGCCGATTCGTCGAAGTGGGCAACGCAGCTCTCCGTCACGGCCCATTGGGTCTTGTCGTGCAGGAAGGTGCCGAGCACCAGGTCGTGTCCGATGGCTTCCCAGAGCTGATCCTTGAGAGAGGACCCTATGAGGGTGAGCTGTCCGGTCGAGATGTTGAGTACCATCGGCTGTTCTCCCTGGAGGTCCAGCTGTGCCGGCCGGTGGACGAATTGCGCGGTCCAGGGCGCCTTCGTATCGGGCCGGGAGGCAAGCTGGTTGACGCACGGCCAGTACCCCCCGAAATACTTGCGCGGCACCAGGCGGGTGGCGGCGAAGATGCGGCGCGGGCCCACGCTCAGCTCCTCGACGGATTGAGGAACGATGACGTCGCTTCCATGACGGCCGTCCTGTCCGCAGATGAGGCGTTTGTCCAGTTCGGCCAGCGAGAGTCGGAGGGAGGCCCATGTGTCGGTCGCCTCGTCGTACGTGTGCAGGCAGAACCCGCTGGTATGGAATTCCTGCCGCTTGGTGTAGGTCATCCCCGGGTGAGCCGTCTTGACGGCGTACCTGCCGTCCATGGTCACGACGGTCATCGCGCCGCTCTGGGCAAGCGAGAGGCAGCCCGGCTGGACGGCCGCGTTGTCGTTGATTTTCGTCCAGCTCTTCCACGTGCGTGCCTGCAGGTCGAATCTGGCAAGTCCGCCCCCGGTGAGCTCCTTGCCGCCGGGGGCGGGAACGGGCACGGCGGCGACCCACGCTGCCTTGTCGTTGACGAGAAAACGGGTGTACCGTCCGTGCATGTCCTCGGGCGGCTGAAGGGAGACGGTCTTGCCTGTCGCCGGATCGTACTCGCCGAGGCCCCCGGGGCTCAGGAAGTAGAGCTTGCCGCGGCCGGCCGTCTGCTCGTAGCCGTTCTCGGCGATACGGGTCCACTTCGAAGCCTTCGTGTCCAGCTCGTAGATGTCCCCGAAGGAGCCGACGTAGAACCGGTCGTCGATCTGGACCGGTTTGGTGATGAAGTGCGCGGTCTTCCGGCGCCAGTGGGGGGACCAGATACCGTTCCGGATCGCCTTGGTGATACGTCCGGCCGTGGGGATCGGGGGAGTTGCGGTGTCGGCGATCAGCACGAAGCCGCCGTCCTGACGAGGCACGGCGTTCGCGTAGGCACAGCTCAGGACGTCTGTGCCGATCTTGTCGCCCCCTATCACGAGCGCCGCGACGCCGCCCCGATGGACGATGCGGAGCTCCTTGCCGTCGCTGGCAAGCTGGTAGACGAGACGATCGGGCAGCCCGTCGGCCAGGCAGTAGCTTCGCACCAGCTTGCGTCCGGCGAGGTCGAACTGGAGCAGCTCGTTGTCCGCGGCCGCCCAGAGGAACTTCCCGTCGCGCGTCCATGCGGTGAAGCGCCGCTTGAAGTCGTACGGCCGGCCGGCCAGCGGCTGCGTTCCGTGCAGGTCGGGCGGCAGGGCGGCGTTGATGGTAGCCGGAAGCACCACGCAGGCAAGGCAGCGCATTCGCCGCCAGAACTCGTGGCCGGCGTTGACCCGTTCGTCCACGTAACCGAACACCTTCAGCGAGTTTCCCTTCGCCGTGCCGTATATCTCCGCGGTCTGTCCGTGCATCACGGATACGAAGCTCGTGCCGGCCTCGTCCATTACCAGGTCGTACGTCGCGCCGTCCGAGGATTGCAGCGTGGCTGCGGCGGGTGTGCTCCCCTGGCGCTTCGTGACCTTCACCTTTCCCTTGAACTTCGAGGCGTTCGAGGGGGGCTCGACGGCACAAGCTGACGCGAACATCAACAGCACCGCAAGCAGCACGGTGCCCCAGCGGATGAGGTATGTCTTCATAATCGTGTCCTCCTCTCCACGTAGAATACATCATCGCGACGGCGCTGCCTACCACCGGGCCATCGTGTTCGAGGCACTGGGTCACGGAACGCACCATGGCTCAATCATTGGGCCAGCTCCCGGCAGGACCCGGAAAAGGGTGCGTTTGCCTCGTCTTGATAACTCGTTTTTCAGATGAGTCTTGCAGCGTTCAGGCGAACGGAGGGAACGCTGGCACGGCGCTTGCTCTCTCCTTCAGCAGACGGGTACGGGACGGGTGAGACGCACATTCACAATCAGACCCGAGTGTATCGGGAGGAGGAGCGTGTTTATGGGCAGTGCGGTTGCGGAATCGGTGGTGGTGGGCGGCGCGGGGAATCCCGCAAAGGCGCCGGGTATGACGAAGGAGGCGGTGCTGAAGGCGGCGTCGGAGTGCAACGTGCGGTTCATCCGTTTGTGGTTCACGGACGTGCTGGGAATGCTGAAGAGCTTCGCGATCACGATCGACGAGCTGGAAGGCGCACTCGAGGACGGGATGGGGTTCGACGGGTCGTCGATCGAGGGGTACGCGCGGATTCACGAGAGCGACATGGTGGCGATGCCGGACGCGAACACGTGGACGCTTCTGCCGTGGCGGCCGACCGACGGCGGCGCGGTGGCCCGGATGGTCTGTGACGTGCTGAAGCCGAACGGGGAGCCGTACGAAGGCGATCCGAGGTTCGCGCTGAAGCGCAACCTGGCGAGGGCGGCCAAGCACGGCTACACGTTCTACGTGGGGCCTGAGCTGGAGTTCTTCCTGTTCAAGGATTCGAATGGATGCGAGGTGCTGGACCATGGCGGGTACTTCGACCTGACTCCGCTCGACGTGGCGTCGAACATGCGCCGTGACATCGTCGAGACTCTTCAGCAGATGGGGATACCGGTGGAGTACAGCCATCATGAGGTCGCGCCCAGCCAGCACGAAATCGACCTGCGG
This sequence comes from uncultured Planctomycetota bacterium, assembly GCA_964389785.1. Classification (GTDB taxonomy): domain Bacteria; phylum Planctomycetota; class CAYMFW01; order CAYMFW01; family CAYMFW01; genus CAYMFW01. The sequence continues at coordinate 338 of CAYMFW010000286.1, read as the reverse complement.
TATGCCGACGGTCTCAATATGGCGGACGCGGCGATGACGTACCGGCTCGCGGTGAAGGAGACGGCGATGAAGGAAGGGGTGTACGCCACGTTCATGCCGAAGCCGATGTTCGGACAGAACGGTAGTGGTATGCACGTACATCAGTCGCTGTTCAAAGGGAATGCGAACTCGTTCTTCGACGAGGGCGACAAGTATCATCTGTCCGGGGAGGGGAAATCGTACATCGCGGGTCTTCTGACGCACGCCAAGGAGATCTGTTCCGTCGTTGCGCAGTGGGTGAATTCCTACAAGCGGCTGGTACCGGGCTACGAGGCGCCGGTGTACGTGTCGTGGGCGCG
>CAYMFW010000285.1:0-5628 GCA_964389785.1 uncultured Planctomycetota bacterium | reverse complement strand
CTCACGGAGAAGGTGCTTGAGATGGCGCGCAGCAAAAACCTGGATCTGGTCGAGGTGGCGCCGGACGCGAAACCTCCCGTGTGCCGTATCATGGACTACGGGAAGTATAAGTATCGTCAGAAGAAGAGAACTCAGAAATCACGGCGCGGACATCACGGCACGCAAATCAAAGAGGTGAGGCTGCGGATGAAGATCTTCGAGCATGATCTGGAGGTGAAGATGAAGAAGGTTCGCGAGTTTCTCGGTCACGGCGACAGGGTCCTAGTCAACCTCTTTCTGAGGGGACGCGAAGCCGTGCACATGGACATTGCGAGGGAGAAGCTTGCGGATGTGGCGAGCCGTCTTGAAGATGCGGCGAAGGTAGAGCAGCAACCGAAGATGGAGGGGCGCCGGATTACGATGGTGCTCGTTCCCAAGTAGAAAGAAGCTCTGGTGAACGGAAAGAAAACGCATAAGGGAATGAAGAAGAGGGTGCGGGTGTCGAAGACCGGTAAGGTCAAGAGAAGACAGAGTGGTGCCCGTCATCTGAAGTCGGGTAAGACCCCGAAGAGGAAGCGGCAGCTCCGCGGCACCTGCGTGGCCGAAGGTAAGAAGGCCAGGAGCATGAGGGCGGGCCTTCCGTAGGGGGCGCTAGGTTCGTATCCTCGTAAAGAGGTAGATCCCTGCCGCTGAGAACGCAGCGAGGGGTGCCCACGCTCCGGTACGCGGCGTGATGAACTCCTGCCGGGCGATCTCGCAGCAGATGTCCTCGCACGCTAGGTAGAGGAAGCAAAGCACGATGGCCACGCCGACCGCAGCGAACATCCCGCTTCCTTCCTTCCGGAACATGACGGATATTCCTATGAGGGTCATTGCCAGCGCCACCAGAGGGAACGCCAGGTTGCGGTGGAGGGTGACGGAGATGTCCGTGCCGCGCGGGTTCCTCTTTTGAAGCCACAACAGGTGTGAGTAGCTGCGCAGCCGCATCTGGTTCGACCGGGCAAGAAAATCATCTTCGCACAGGTCTGTAGGGAGCAATTCCTTCGCGCCCATCGCACGCGGTCCCTTGCCTTCCCAAGCGGTTCCATTGCTCACCACGAGGCCGTTGTCCTCAAGAACCGCCGCAGGGGCGTAGTACATCCTTCTGTTCGTGCCTCTGGACGTGATTATCCACGATCCGTGACACGTGCGGGTCGTAGGTTCGTAGCGGCTCACGACGAACCATGTGCCGAGGGTGTCGCGCACGAACAGGTCGGTGAGTGTCTTTTTGAGTCGAGCCGTACGAGTGATTCTCAGTTCCGAATCCTCGATCTGGTCCGACAGTGCCGGTATGAGCCACTGGCGGTTGACGTACATCATGCACGATATCGCCAGTGCGAAGGCCAGCAGGGGAGCCACCAGCCTTCTCACGCTCATTCCAGCGGCTTTGACGGCCAGCACCTCATTGTGCTTTTCCATCTGGGCGAGCGACAGGATGGAGCCGATAAGGATTGTGAAGGGAGCGATGTGCATGAATATGAGGGGCAGCTGAAGGGCGTAGTACTTTAGCATGAAGGGAAGAGCGATGTCCCATGACTTCAGCTGGTTGAAGAATGAATCGAGACGGCCCGACAAGTCGACGACGATGTAGAGGCCGAACAGGGCAGCCGCGCAGATCGCGGTGGCGAACAAAGCGGATCTCAGTACGTACCTGTCGATTGCCGATCCCATCCTCACCCCTTCCTCGTGCGCCAGAGGAGACAGGTGCCGATACAGGCGGCTGCGGCGTTGGGGGTCCACATCGCCGTGGCGGGGGAGACAAGACCCATGTTTCCCAATACCTCGCCCATGACGAGCATGGGGTAGTACAGCACGAAGACGATGGCTATGCTGACGCCGAAGGCGGCGGTGAAATTTCCCCGGCGCGTGAGGATGCCCAGTGGCAGGCCCACGAGGACGAGTGCCATGCAGGCGAAAGAAAGAGATATTCTCTTGTGCATCTCTGTCTTCGCCTTGTCGAGGCGCCATGCCGCGAAGGCCTTCTGCTTGATCTTCTCCCGGAGCGCGCCGAGCTCAAGCCCGCGCATCCCCGGTTCGACGTCCTGAGCGGACGGCAGCGAGGCAACGAACGTCATGCTGCCGAAAGTGCCCGGATGGACGTCGTTCGATATGCCCTTCTCAGCGTAGAAGAGGGTTCCGTCGCGGAGGAGAAAGTCCAGGGTCCGCTCTTCCCGGTTTATGGACAGGGTTGCGGTGTCGGCTATTATGAACTGCTCGGGCCTTCCGTCGGTCATCGTGCAAATCAATATGTCTCGGTACACATCGCCGCTCCCGTCTCCAATGAACACCTTGCAGTCGGGAAGGCTTATGGTGGGCTCGTGTCTGTCTGTCCACTGAACGTCGGAATCCCAAAGGTCGGCCTGAATCACCGACTCAATCATGAAATGACAACGTGGAGCAACGTGGGTATTGAGAGGTAGGGAGATGAGGCAGAGCGCAAGGGCGAGCAGGAGGACGGGGAGGATTACGACACTCAGGGAGATTCCTGCGGCGCGAATGGCGGTGAGTTCGTTGTCCAGCCCGAGCCTGCCGAAGGTGAAGACAGCGGCGGTCAGAAGGGACATAGGCATCGTGTATGTCGAGATGAACACGAGGAGGTAGGGGATTACCCTGATGAACCGAGCCAGCGGTACCTGCTCCGCAATGAGTCTGACGGAGTTTCCGGCGAACAGGATGAGTGTGAACGCCGAAAAGGCCATCAGGAAGGCAAGGGCAATGTCCTTAAGGACGTACATCGAGAATATCTTGCTCATGGGAAAGCCTCCAGCGGGAATAATACCATACCCGAGCGCTTCTTTCCCAGCGCGTGTCGAGGTGTATAATGGGAAGAAGGGAACGAAGCAGTGGGATTGATTTCTTCGATGCAGCGTGTCAAAGAAGTGGCCCGATGCCTGTTGGACCTGTTGTATCCTCCACATTGCCTGGCGTGCGGTGGCGATGTGGATGTGGGAGAGGCGACGCTCTGCAGCGGATGCCGCGACTCGCTTACTCTGATCGATGGGAACGCTTGCAGGAAGTGCGGGTCGCCGGTGGGGGAGCATGGTGGTACGGAAGGGTGTCCGAACTGTCGCGGAGGCCGCCTGAACTTCAGCAGTGCTGCAGCTGCGTGTCGATACGAAGGTCTTGCTAGGGATCTCATCCTCCAGTTCAAGTACGGACGCAGGATAGGCCTGAGTCGAACGCTGGCGACTCTGATGGTGGACGTCGCGTGCCGGCGCGGCATGGCGGAGGGAACAGATTTAGTGATGCCGGTGCCTCTTCACCAGAAGAAACGGAGGGAGCGTGGCTTCAATCAGGCTGGTATCCTTGCCGAGAGGGTGGCGGAAAGCTTTGGGTGTCCTCATGTGGAGAATCTGCTGGTGCGGGTTGCGGAGACAAGGGCCCAGACAGAACTGGGCAGGGACTCAAGGGTTGCTAATGTGAAGGGAGCGTTCGCGGTGCGGGAAAAGACGCGCGTGGCCGGTGCACGGGTGCTCCTGATAGACGACGTTATGACCACAGGAAGCACTCTCTCCGAGTGCGCTGCGGTCCTTCGACGTGCGGGTGCAGCAGAGGTGAACGTTCTTGTCGCCGCGCGCGATTGACGGACATAGACAGGCAAAGCCGTCCCGAAATCCTCTCGTTCGCCCTCGATACCTTCAATTGAATTGAACGCTTGCGAGAGCGCTTCTGCAGGGTAAGGAAGAGTCCGGACGTAAGTGCACTTGCCGGAGGAATCACGAACGCGCTCGGGAATACGTTGCCGCCCCTCCTGCTGCTAGCCGATGCGGGGACCGAAGAGCTTCGTGCCGATGCGGACGATGGTGGCGCCTTCTTCGATCGCAACGCGGTAGCTGTGGCTCATGCCCATCGAAAGGTGACGCATCGATACACCGGGCACATCGGCACCGCGGATGCGGTCGAACGTCTCGCGAGTGGTTCGGAAATACGGACGGGCATCCTCCGGATCGCCGGAAAAAGGTCCCATCGTCATGAGCCCCTGGAGCCGAATGCCGGGCAGCGGGGCGATGGCCCGAGCGAGATCGAAGACACGGTCCGGCAGAACTCCTGCCTTCCGGGGTTCTCGACTGCTGTTGACCTCGATGAGAACGGGCATAACCTTTCCGAGGTCTTCGCAGTGACGGCTGAGCGCTGCGGCGATGCGTTCGGAATCGATGGTCTCTACCATGTCGAACAACTCGGCGGCTTTGCGGGCCTTGTTGCGCTGCAGGTGGCCGATGAGATGCCAACGGGTCGCCCGGGCGACCGCCGGAATCATGGCCGCCGCCTCCTGAACGTAGTTGTGTCCGACGTCGGTGATGCCCGAGTCCAAGGCGGCGCTCACCTCCTGCGGGGTTCTCGTCTTGGCTGCAGCTACGAGGGTGACTCCGGACGGAAGATCCCGGAGCAGAACGGCGGCATTCTCCGCAATGGATGCAGGAGGCACTCCTACTCCTTCAGAACCATATCGATGCACATGACGGCTCCGAGGATCAGCTGCCTGATGGGGTTATCCGGGGGAACGGTCTCCGAGATCGAGAGCACGTAGTTGTCCGCGGACGTCAGGAGCTCCTTGCCGAGGCCGGCCCACTTCTTGGTGACGTGTGCCAGTTCGACATCGTCCTTGGAGAAGGAGAATTCCCATCCCGACCATTTGTCCTTCAGGGTGCAGAGCGGCCGGTCCGCCGGGTCGAGCACGTCGAACTTCCCACCGATCGAGAAGAGTTTCTGTTTGAACCCGCCGACCACCTGATCTCGTTCGTCAAGAACCGAGACCTTGGAAAGAAAGATGGCGACTCCGCGCTTGACTCGAATTACCGGCTGTCCGTCCGGGGTCCGGATTTGAACATCGAAAGGAGTCATGCGCTTATAGTCGGTAAACCTGAGCACCTTGGTGAGTATCCCGAGTTTCTCCTCCCGGCACTCCATGACGACCTCACCGGTCTGAGGTTCGTAAATATCGAAGTTGTTGGCCGCCTTGAGGAGCCCCACGTGCTCCTTCACGAGAAATAGATTCTTCTTCAGCGCGTCATGCATACGCGGCTCTCCTTTCACACTTCTTCGACTATGATATCGGCGCGCGCTTCACACGAGGTGGCATTGTCCTTGGGGCTTCCTTGTCCTCTGACGAAGAATCGAAGATCGGCGTGTATCGTATCATTGAATCGATTTGTTTCACAGCAGATCGTATCCAGATTCCCCGACTCAAGCATGTCGCGCAGCGGCTGTAGGGAATCATTGTCGCTTCCGTGAATGTAGAGAACTTCGGCGGCACCGGCTGCCCGGTAGCGCGAGGTGTCGGAATCGGGTCTCTCCTCCGAGAGGGAGTGGGCTGGCTGGGAGGATATCTTTATGGCCGCAGCTCTTCCCAGGAACGGAAGTAGCTTCTCTATGAGACGGGTCTTTCCCACCTCCTTGTGGGACCCGGACACAACGATTACCTTGGGTTTTCTTGTTTCCATCCGAAACATCCGAACTGACACTCGGTTATCTTGATGCCGCTTTCGTCGATCATGGCTCCAATACGGCGGGTGGAAACGCCCGTTTCATCGGATATTCGGAGCGCCTGCTTGCACGTGGAAACGGGGAATAACTCGCCATCGTTTTCAGGGTCTTCTTTACCCTCACCTG
>CAYMFW010000284.1:0-5647 GCA_964389785.1 uncultured Planctomycetota bacterium | reverse complement strand
TTCTTCACGAGCGCGGCGCGCCGTATCGCGATCTGGTCCTCGAACGCCTGCCTGAGTTTGCGCGCGCCGGAATCGATCACGATATCCTTCACACCGGCGGCCTCGAGCTTCGCGGTTACCGCCATCACACCCTCGACGCTGTCCGCCTTGGCGACCACGGAACACTTGTTGTCGACCGCGATCTTGCCGACCGCCTCGGTATTATCGGCCGTGGCGGCATAGAGAAGCGGCTTGCTGTCCGCGACGGCCGACGCCGCTGCCGAGAGCGCCTCGGCGCTCTCGCTCATCAGCACGAGGGCGAATCCGGCGCCGGCGGCCTTTTTGGCCAGCGCGGCAAACTTCTCCGCGTCACCGGAATCGTTCTTCAGCGCGGCGACATCCGCCTTCAGCGTCAGCCCGATCCGGTCGTACTGCAGCTTCTTGAGGCTCTCCAGCTTCGCGTCCGCCGCGGCGTCGTCCGCGTCGCTTATCAGTACGCCGATCACGGTCGGGTTGTAGAACGTCTTCTCGTGGCGGAACATCACCGTCTCGCCGCCCGTCGTCACCTCCCCGTCGCCCGTGCCGATCTTCACCGGGCGTATCGGCGGAGCGGATGACTCCTCGAGCTGGGACTTCGCCTCATCCGACACGTGGGGACACGCCGACAGCTCCGCCTTGCCCGCCGCGAGGTTCATCGCAAAGGCCAGGCACGTCGGCACGCCGCAATCACCGCAGTTCGTCTTCGGCAGCAGTTTGAAGATCTGTATCCCGGTCAGTGCCATAGTATCCCTCCCTGTTACTCTAGTATCGGAGGCATGCTGAGCGCCGGATGGTTCTTCTCCGTGATGTACGCCAGCACCTCCTCCTCGGTCGTCGCCACCGTTTCGTCCGCGATCATGTCTATGAAGTTCGGGACGCCCATCTCCTCCGCCCGGGTGTTCAGCCGGTCCTTTATCTCCTCCTTCAGCACCTTGGGCATCCACACCACCCGCTGCAGCCCGCCGTCGCCGGTGATGAACTTCCGCTGGCAGATCCCGTACTTACTGTGTCCCACGAACCCCGGCGTGCTCTGCCCGCCGCCGATCGTGCCGGCCAGCGTGGTGAACTTCATCCCGCAGGGCGTCATCTCGCTGAACTCGCGGTTCACCGTCATCACGCCGTTGCAGGCGAACAGCACCGCGCAGATGCACTCGCAGCAGCCGCACGTCGTCATCGGGTCGTGAATCACGCTGTAGAAATTGAAGTGGTCGTGCGCGTGCCGCGAGGCCTCGTACACGAAGTCGTTCACGCCCTTCCACTGCCCGTACTTTTCGTCCACCATCGCACCCTTCTCGATGGGCTGGTTCGGCCCGGTGGGATTGATCTCATTCGACGCCTTGCAATCCATCCAGTTGTACGCGCCGCAGAGGCCCGTCCTCTCCGGACTCACCACGCAGACGTGCGAAGGCGCAAACGACTGGCACAGCGTACACGAATAGAAGATCTCCGTCCCCTCGTCCGTCATACCCTCGATACGCGCGTCGCGCGCGTGATGCGATTCCCTGGCCTTCTCCAGAATCTCGTTCACCTTCGCCTCGTCCGTGTAGATGGTCACCTGGATCTTGTCGAAGATCCGGCCGAAGTCCTGGTGAAGCTTGGCATGAAGGATGTCGCCGATATGGCGGAGGGTAAATCCCTTGTCCTTCGCGGCCTTACCTATCCGGATCCACGCGATGTCGCGCTGTCCGATGTGCATCACCCCCTGCGCGTAGTTGATCAGGTGGTGGATCTGCCGCTCCAGGATCGGCTCGTAGTCGGACTGCATCTCGCGGCCCGCCACCTGGGCGTAGATGGCCAGAGGATACGCCTTGCCCTCCTCCATCGTGTCGATGTCCGGGCCGACCACCTCCACCCTGCCGTCCTCCACCTCGTTCAGCTCGGCGGACGTGAGCCACTCGACGCACGGAGTCTTGCCCCCGCCGAACTCAGCGTACAAGTCGTCCTTGCGCACCCGCTCGCCCTCGAACGCCGGCCCGTAGGACACCGGTATCGGCACCTCGGTCACCGCCACCTTCAGGCCGCGCACCTCGATCGCCCTCTGGACGATCTGGTCGTGCGGGATGTTCGACACCACGTGCTCGTAGGTGCAGATGCCGGTCGGCAGCACCTCGGGAATCGGGGTATCGGCGATCACCGGGAAGCCCCAGTTGATCGCGCCGGCCGCGTTGGCGTACCACTCGTCGGTCACGTACCCGAGCGGCATCACGAACGCGAAGGTCCGGTCCTTGTTGTAGATCAGGATCTTGCGGAAATCACCCGGCTCCACGCCGCCGAACGCCATGGCCACGCGGCACGCGAAGCCCATCGCGAACACGGCCGCACCGATGTGCGGGCCGAACGATACCAGCCGGGTCGGCCAGCCGATCTGCACGCCGGCCTCCACCAGCTGCTCGGAGAACCGTTTGCCGTCATGCTCGCCGCACATGAAAACGTACAGGTTCTTTTCCTGCAGCTCGAGCGCGATCTTCGTCGCGGTCTCCGCGTCGGGCGCTGCGCCCGCGATGGCCGCGAAGCCGGGAGCGGTGCCGTCCACGAACTCGATCCCGCGCTTCCGGAACACCAGGTCGTCCGCCGCTCCGAGCCAGATATTGTCGGCCGTCGGATCTTCCATGTTGGTATAGTAGTTCGGCTCTTCCAGGTACCGTATCGCCTCTAACATCTCCTCGGCAAATAACGTCGCCATGCCGGCGTCCAACGCCGGGGCGAGGTACGGCAGGGCCGTCTCCTCCTTTACCATGGGAGGAAGCAGACCGTTGCAGCGGTCGAATACCTGCTCCATATCGGCCAGGGTCTCGACCTTGATGCCGAGAATCGAGTAGATGATCGGCAGGTAGTACGCGGTGTTGGGGAAGGCCACCTTGGCGTCGGCGCCGTGCTTCTCCACCGCCTCCTTCCACTTCGCCTCCGCCCCGCTCACGATCTTGTGGGCGCCCCGTATAGCTGCTGAGCAAATGAGCTTAGACATTATGCCAACTCCCTTCTCATGTCCATATCGAACAGCACGCGCTCGCGCGCCTTGTCGATACCGAGAGCCTTTCTCTTTCCATCGATCTTGGACACCATCAGGTCGACGGCCTTGTATGGATCGGGTTCGTATGCCCAGGCGCCGCCGAGCTTCTCTCCCATCGTCTCGAACAGGTACTTGGTAACCTCCTCGTCACCAAGCGTCGGCCACGTAACGCCGAACACGGTAAACACGCCGGACGCCACGAAGTACTGGCCGATCGAAATCGCCTTCTCGCTCATCCACTCCGGCGCCGCGCCGACGGCAGGCAGATCGCATATGTCGTCCCCGAGCCCGCCCTCCTTGACCACCGCGGCGGCGGCCATCAGTATCCGGCTGTTGTCCACGCAGGATCCCATGTGGAGCACCGGCGGTATGCCGACCGTCCGGCAGACCTCCGCAAGCCCCGCCCCGGCCTCCGCCTCGGCCTCCGGCCGCATCAGACCGATCTTGGCGGCAGCGATTGCGCTGCAGCCCGTCTGGAGCACCAGGACGTCCCGCTTGATCAGTTCCTTCACCATCGTCATGTGCGCCTCGTCATGCGTCACCCTCGCATTGTTGCAGCCCACCACGCCGGCCACTCCGCGGATACGGCCGTTTATGATGTTGTCGTTCAGCGGCCTGTACGACGCCCTGAACCTTCCACCGAGAAGGTAATTGATCGTCTCGTGGCTGAAGCCAGCGACCAGACTCACCTCCCCATTGGACGGAATCTCCACGTTTCCCCTGTTGGAGAAGTTCTCCACAGCGCGCCGGACGATCGCCTTCGCCGAGTTGACGGCATCGTGCTCGTCGAACTCGAGGTGCTCCGCTCCGGTCATCTTCGCCTTGGGAGACGTGGTGATTACGTCCGTATGATAGCATTCGGCAACGCTCGGGAGCGACTGCATGATGCACTGGATGTCCACGATCATCATATCCACCGCGCCCGTCGCGATGGCAAGTTCCTGCTGGAGGAAGTTTCCGGCGATCGGTATCCCGTGACGCATCAGGATCTCGTTGGCCGTGCAGCATATGCCCGCCAGATTGATACCCTTGGCGCCCTTGGATTTCGCCAGCTCCAGCAGCTCCTTGTCGCGCGACGCGACGACGATCATCTCGGAGAGAAGCGGCTCGTGGCCGTGCACGACTATATTGACCTCGTCCTCCCTGAGCACCCCCAGGTTTACCTTCCCGAGAATCGGCTGAGGGGTGCCGAACATGATATCCTGCAGTTCGGTCGCAATCATCGACCCGCCCCACCCGTCTCCCAACGACGCCCTGACGCCCTGCATCAGCAGGTGCTCCGCCTCCATATCCACGCCGATATGGGTCCGGTGCATTATCTCCACGATCTCCCGGTCGATACCCCGGGGGAACACTCCGTTCTCGCGCCATACCTCCTGTCTCTTCAGGGGGGCCTTCCTTGCGAAGAGCACCTCACCATCCTGCTTCCCGAACTCCGCGAGGCACTTCTCACCCACCTCGACGGCGATATCCTTCACGTCCCTGTCTCCTATCTCGATACCGAGGTCCATGGCTACCTGGAGAAGCTTCTGCTCGTCCTTGATCTCGTACCCGGGAATCTCCCCCTTTGCCGTCTCGAGGAATGTCTGCGCCACGCCGCGCCCGTGGTCCGAGTGCGCCGCGGCCCCTCCCGCAACCATGCGGATGAAGTTCCTCGCCGCGATAGTGGAGCTCGTGGCGCCGCACAACCCGCGGGTGTCCGGCTCGCCCGGCTTCTTGGACTTCACTACCCGGCAGGGTCCCATCCCGCAGTTCTTGCAGCAGCTTCCCATAGATCCGATCGGGCACGGCAGTGACGCATCCGCCCGGTCGAAGGCGGTCTCGACGCCGTCCTTCGCCGCTTTCTCGAGGAGCGCCGCCGTCACGCTGTCCGCGCTTCGCTTCCTGTCCTTCGGCATTGCATCTCCCTTCTTTAGTTGGTCAGACTATCCATCGTATCGCGCACGAGCGATACTGCCTCGGGATGTCTCATCACCAGTATGTTCGCGCCCGCGAGCATCAGCGTCGTCGCGGTCACCGCTTCCATCATGATCCCGCGCTTCGCCGGGTCACCCATCTCAGGGGCCTCCTCCGCCGTCAACGCCGCCTCTTTCACCTTCCAGACCTCCTTGGCCAGATTGCAGACTATCGGGAGCTGCAGCTTCTCGTCCTTCTGGGTGAGCGCCGCCTGGCGGAGCCGTTCCATGATCGAGTACGTGTACTCAAGACCGTATCCGAGCCCCCCGGTGGTGGGGTCTATCAGGATCTGCTCCTCCGGCACCCCGAGGTTGCCGAGAAGGATGTTGAGCTGTTTCGCCAGGTTGATATCGATCGGACTGCTGGCCACCACCTTGTGCTTGTAGGCTATCGCCGCGGCACCTATCTTCTTGTAGTTGGATTCCTCCACGGGGCCTACTATCAGCGGCTTGTCCTGACACGTCTCGCACACCACGCGCAGCACTTCGGTATTCTTCTCGGCGCTCGTCGAGCCCCACACCATCAGCGGCACGTCGATCGCGTCGGACACCACCTTCACGGCCGCCGCGGCGTCCCCGGCCGACCGGTCAGCACCGTTGGGGTCCGTGCTGATGAGCTCCAGATCGATCATGTCCGCGCCGTGTTCGGCGATACACTTCTTCG
>CAYMFW010000283.1:0-5668 GCA_964389785.1 uncultured Planctomycetota bacterium | reverse complement strand
GTGAAGCCGACCTGACGCAAGTTTTACCTTGACTCGTAGGCCCTACAGAGATGAAGCCCCGACCCTCGTTCTTCCGTATTCGTGCCATATTCCGCCTCCTCAGGCAGTATACGGCCGTTTCGACCTGCGTCAACCTGCGACAAGAACCGAGACGTTCAATGCGGCTAAATTGAGACGATAATGAGACAACATCACGTGTGAGGAGGAGTTATTTCTGCGGATTCTCGTCGAAGGGACCGTTGCCGACCATGCGGTCGGCGACCCTGATGCCGTTGATGGTTCAGAATTGTTTGCGCCCGCCGTCCCCCGGGAGGTAGAATCATGCCGATTCCTCAACCGCACATCACACATGAGGGAGATGAAGCCAATTCGTTCCAGCGGAGGGAAACCATGAGACGTTTCGTGAGAGAATCCGTACGTGCCGTGTCGTTTTCGTTCTTTCTGACCCTGATCCTGTCCTGCGTGGCGGCACCGGCGCTCGCCGCGGGAGGCTGGCTGCTCTCCGGTCCGCACACCGCGGCCGGCAAGGACGGAGCGGCGCTCTTCGATCACGCGTTCCCGCCGGAGAATCCGAAGGCGAAGGGCGTGCAGTGGAAAGCGGCGGGCGGCACGACCGACGCCGCGGGCGCGTGGACGATCGACCTGGCCGGGACGATGGGCGGCGAGAACCGTGTGGCGTACCTTCGCACCTCGGTGCAGTCCCCGAAGAAGCAGCAGGCGATCATCGAGCTGGGGACCGATGACGGGGTGAAGGTATGGCTGAACGGAAAGCTGGTCCACGCCAACAACGTCATGCGGGGAGTGGTTCCGGCACAGGACAAGGTGAAGGTGGATCTCAAGAAGGGCGCGAACGATCTTCTGATAAAGGTGAATCAGGGGGGCGGCGGCTGGGGCGCGTGGGTGCGCCTGGCGATGCCCGACGGCAAGTCGCTCGGCGCGAAGACGGTGGCGGCCGCCAAGGCGGCGAAGTTCGACCCGAACCAGATCGACGCCCCCACGCTCGAGGAGGTCTACGCCGGCTACGACCCCGGCTTCAGCCGGCACAACCGGGCCCGGATCTCCGGCTACGGAGGAGAGGGGGTCAAGAAGGCCCTCATCTTCTCCCGGCAGAAGCTCTTCATGAGCCTGGGCGACGTCAAGATGGACGCCCAGGTATGGCCCATCATCAAGAAGGCGAACGAGACGGTCGAGGAGAAGAACGAGCCCCGCGCGGCGACCGAGCTGTACCGGAGGATCCTGAAGGAGTTCCCGGAGGACCTGGTGCAGATCGCCGAGGAGGGCATCTTCATCCCGGCGTCGTTGTACGTCCAGCGGAAGATACTCCGGTACCCCAGGAAGGAGCTCACCTACTACCGGATACTCTACGATCCGGCCGCGAAGGAGATATACGAGCGGGCGGTGAAGCGGTATTCGATATTCGACTACAAGGACCTCGTCCGGTACCACCTGGCCACGTCCTACGGTGACGACGCCCTCTTCGCGCTGGGAAACGACGCGGTGGACAAGGGCAACTACGACGAGGCGCGACGGTGCTACGAGAGGATCGTGAAGTATCACGGCATGACCGATGAGGACAGGGACGACGTGAAGCTCAACCGGGACCAGGTCTGGGTACGCCTGGCCATATGCTACAAGAACCTGGGCCGGAACGACGACTTCCAGGACGCGGTGAAGCGCATAAAGAACCGGAAGGAAGAGACCATCGCGAAGCTGCTGGCCCAGCTCGACCGGATGAAGTACGACGCGTTCTGGATCCGCCAGCGTGAGGGCCGCCGCAGTGCCCGGTACGACGCGCTGGACGACAAGAGCCTGTCCGAGCCGATGCCGTATGAGTTCACCGCGAACCGCGGGGAGTGGCGCGCGCCCCTCGCCCATCGTCACCACGGCGACGAGCCTGAGGCGCTTCCCTGGGCGACGGAGACGGACCTGGTCTACAAGGACCGCAACGTGCTCTACAGCCGGTCGCTCCTGACCGGCGAGCTGAACTGGGTGTTCGGCCCCGGCGGCTCCAGCCGCGACTGGGACACGTACCGCGGCGGCTTCGGCTTCACCGACTTCATGCCGCTCCAGGGCATCCTGGTCCACGACGGCGTGGTAATGACCAACATGTTCGTGTACGGCCCGTCACTCACCGCGGTGGACCAGTACACCGGCAGGCTCCTCTGGGCGAAGGGACCGATGGCGGCGCGCAGCGAGGACGAGTGGCTGGACCGGTACCAGTGCTCGCCCGCCGCGGGCCGGGGCTTCGTGGTCGCGGCGGTGGTCCACGACGACATCCGCGGCCGCAGTCACATATCGTCCACCGCGGAGCTCGCGTCGTTCGAGACCCGCACCGGGAAGCTGCTGTGGCGGACGAAGCTGTCCCGGATATCGCCGCTGAAGATCACCCAGAGCCGGTACCCGCGCAAGATCCGCATCTTCTCCACCACCCCTCTCATCGAGGACGGCGTCGTGTACCACGTGACGAACGCCGGCATCATCGCGGCGGTGGACGCGCCCACCGGCCAGATCCTCTGGCTCACCCGGTACCCGCAGAACAAGGACGTGCTCGACAACTTCTCCTCGCCGGGCCGGATATGGCGCAACGAACCACCCCTCATCCGTGGGAATCGTCTGTACGTCACGCCGCTCGACTCCGGCCACCTGCTGTGCCTGGACACCGAGACCGGGCGGGTGCTGTGGGAAGCGACTCAGAGCACCGATTCCGCGTGGGCGTCGCGGAGCGCCGGGCGCTACCGGTACGCGTGGCGGATGATGGGCATCACCTCCAATAACGAGCTGTGCCTCACCGGTCGGGGACTGACGTTCCTCGACCCGATTACCGGAAGACGAAAATGGGGCTGGGGCGGATGGGGAGGCTGGAGCGTCAACTTCGACAAGCCGAATCCCATCCCGAAGGGACTGGAGCCCCCCATCAACGGCGAGGGCGACGATTTCTGGTGCGACATCGGCTACAACAACGCCCGCCCCACCATCACCAGGGACGGCAAGGTGTATTTCGGCTGCACCAAGTACATACCGCACTGGCCGGGATGGCCGTTCAACTCAGAGTACTGCATCGACGTGAACGAACGGGGCGCCGTCGCCCAGCGCCGGTGGTTCTGCCCGGAGGCGTACATCTACGATCACGGCCGGATCATGCCGGTCGCCAAGCGGGTGGTGAATGAGGAGCCCGAGGCGTTCTTCAACGCGTCGCGAATGACCTTCACCCGCTGGGGCGTCACGTTCGAAGCGGACATCGCCTACAACCACATCGTGGTCCGCTACGACAGGGAGAAGATGGAGAAGATACTCGCCGAGCGCGACGACCTTAACACCCTCTTCGCCAAGGCGGAAATGGCCCGGAAGCGCAGGGAGGTGCAAGGCGCGATAGATCTCTACGAGAAGTGCAAGCCGCTCCTGCCGTCGGAGGAGGAGGACCGCCGGCGCAACATCAACCTGCGCCTCTATCCGCTGTATACCGAGCTCGCCCGGTGGGGCCACCAGTCGAGTGACCATCCCTTCCTCGAGGACGCGTGCAAGAAGATGGGCGCAACCGCATCCAACCCGACGCAGGAGATACGGGCGCTCCTTGCCTACGCGGAGCTTCACGCGAAGAACGGCCACTGGAACAAGGCGGTGCAGGTGCTCCAGAACGCGTCGCGGCACTACTGGCGGGAGCCCATAGTAGTCTCAGGACTGGAGCTGGGCGACCGGAAGAAGCTGATGACGACCGCAGAGAAGGCACTGGAGAACGTGCTGGGCGAGATACCGCCGCTCTACGCCGACGTGGCAGCTCAGTTCTACGAGGCGGAGAAGGAATCCCTGACTGATTACTTCCTGGCGGTCGCCAACGTGGACGAGGATTTCGTGGTGGAGACCAGGAACCTCATCGCGCGGCGGCTGCGGGATCTGCTGGCGCGCGCCCCGAAAGAGTATCGGGAGCAGTACGAGACGCAGGCCGGCGAGGAGCTGAAGAAATACGAGAGCCTGGACGTGGGAGAGCGTCTGCTGTGGTGCTGGCCGGAGAGCGCGGCCGCGAAAAAGAAGATCCAGGAGTTGGCGGCGAAGACCGCGTCGCTGAAGCCGGTGGAGCGGCAGTCGAAGCTGTGGCGGTTCGCCGACCTGGCGCTCGCCTGCGGGCTGGGTGAGAAGCTGGTCGCGGACGGCACGAAGGGGCTCCTGGTAACGCCCGCGCCGTCAGACCTGCCGTCCGCGTCGGGCATGAAGGAGACCGAGGCGAAGAATGAGGACCCGGATATGGTGCGGCTCGTCCTTCCGCAGAAGGGAAACGTGAGGAATACGGCGCACCTGCTCTTCGTCGGCGGAAGGAAGAAGCGCGCGTACGGCAACCGGTTCACCATCATGTGCTGGAACATGAAGGAAGACAAGAAGGAGTGGGACTCGAGGGAGATACTGCTGCACGGCAAGATCGTCGGCGGTGAGGGCTACGAGGTCGGCTTCGAGGAGGTCTTCATCCACGGGAATATGGCCATCATGCACGGCCAGTATGACGTGATCGCGATCGACTACACCTCCGGCACCGACCTGGACCAGAAGGGCCGCAAGGAGAAGAAGTGGCACTTCCGGGTACCGCTCGGCTTCGAGATAAAATCCCTTGATATGAGCGGCGACGTGCTGGTGTTGTGCGGGAGAGGCAGCACCGTCGCGATATCTCCGATCACCGGCGAGATCATATGGGACGACGTGGAGATGGGAGAGTTCTACGGCGGGCCGTTCTTCCACAAGGACACGATGTTCACGGTCAGGCAGAGCCCGGCCGAGGTATCCTTCCGGAAGGTGGGCACCGGACGGCTGCTGTGCCGGCTGCGGCTGCCGGGGCTGACGACGAACCGGAAGCACCCGATGTACGCGCTCGAGGGCGCGGGCGGAAGCCCCGCGGCGGCCGCCGCCGTGGAGGAATACCCCGTCGCCTTCGGCGACGGGCTCCTGGCGATCTCCGACGGCCTGACGTACCACGTGGTGGACGTGGACAAGCGGGAGCTGAAATGGTCGCGCGGCGCGACGAAGCTGGACATGTCGCAGGACGCGTCGTACCGGATGTGGATAGACGGAGGAAGACTCTTCGTCCTCAAGCCCTACTACGCGGTTCTCGAAAACGCGGTGATAGACCTGGCCACCGGCGACATGATCTGGCGCCGGCGTGAAGGCGGAAAGAAGATGGACGAGAAACTGAAGAACTACGCCGAGGCGGACGCCGCCGACGGGAAGGCCGCAACCGGCCTGGTCCTCAGCTCGATGACCTTCGTGGACGGGAACGCGTACGGAGTGAAGTACGAGATGGGCGCGACCTCCGTAACGCTGGTGGGGATGGACCCCAAGACCGGCAACGAGATCATGAACGTGAAGCTGAAGGGATTCGACGAGCCGGAGGCGTACGTGGAACCGAACTGGAGCAAGGGCTGCATCACCGTCCGAGTGCAGGACGGCAACAAGTTCGAGATCTGGCAGGTGGACACCAAGGCCAAGAAGGTGGCGCAGCGGCTGCAGCTGGCCGGCTACGGCCGTCTCGGCGAGTACGGTGACGCCTCCGCCGTCTGGCAGGGCCCGTACCAGGCCGTCTGGGCCTTCGAGAAGCGAAAAGTGACGTCACCCTGATTGGAGTGACAGGTTACGAATGGTCGTTCCTTAAGCCACATGGTCAAGCCTCCAAAGGGATCTGGTAGTT
>CAYMFW010000282.1:0-5702 GCA_964389785.1 uncultured Planctomycetota bacterium | reverse complement strand
CGCGTCTTCGTTCCCCGAGCGGAGATCCTGAATCCTCGCAGCGGGAAACTCCTTGAATGCCGGGTTCTCCCCGTGCGTGATCATACCGGTTGTCGACTTCCGTTTCTCTCTACCCATAAGGTCGCGGATGTGTGCGAAATCCTTCGGTTCGAAACGAAAAAAAGTCCCCTGTGTGCTCTGAGAGGTCTGTTGCCCGAGTATATCAGGAGCCGGATGCCAGCTCAAGGGCTATATCGGCGATATCGAAGGCCGCCTTTGGCCGGGCGAGGCGTGAGGCGTTCCGCTTGAGACGTGCCAGACGTCTCCCGTCCGTTATCAGGACCTCGAGCTTGTAGGGGAGCGTCGCGATGTTGTTTATCTTGATGGCGACCCCGTTTTCGAGCAGGTAGTCGCTGTTGCGGCTCTCCTGGCCGGGGACCGGGTTGACGATCGCCATGGCCGCCCCGCAGGCCAGCACCTCGGAGGACGTGAGACCCCCCGGCTTCGTCACGACGACATCGGCGACCGCCATCAGCTCGTGTATCCGGTCGGTGAAGCCGACGACCTTCGCCCGGTGGTGAGGAGGTATCGCGACCTGTTCCAGCTTCTTTCGAAGCGCCTCGTTGCGGCCCGCCACCGTGGCGATTTCCAGAGGGGTCTCGAGGGAGAGAATGGACCTGAATATCTGCTCGATGGGACCGACTCCGAAGCCGCCGGCCAGCTGGAGGACCACCGGAAGCTTCCCCTGCAGCCCCTGGGATCGGAGGCACTCGTTACGGTCCAGGTTGCGGCTGAACGCAGGATGGATGGGTATGCCGGTGACTGCCACCGTGCCGGGGAGCGCGCCCCAGTGTTCGAGATACAGCGCCCCCTCCATGGTGGCGGCGGTGAAGCGGTCGCACGGGTCTGATACCCAGAGGCGGTGCGTTTCGAAGTCGGTCGTCACGGTCATGTGCGGGGTGGTCAGCTTCTTCTTCTTTCTCAGGGACGCGACGATCTCGGCGGGAAGCAGGTGGGTGTTCACAATGACGTCCCACGATCCCGCCTTCAGCAGCTTCAGGAACGGGCGGAGGTTCAGTCTCTCGACGAGCACCCTGAGCCGGTCGGATTTGTGCTTCGCGCTGGGCGCGCGGCCCATCATGTCGTAGAGATAGCCGAGCACGTGAGGCGCCTTGTTGACCAGGTCCAGGTACGCCTTGCCGTACAGCCGGCGGAACGTCTTGTTGGTGAGGTCCAGGACGTCCATGTTCTTCACCGTCGCGTTCGGGGAGGTCTCTGCCAGCGCCAGCTCGATCGCCTCAGCCGCGCGCAGGTGGCCCGCCCCGACGGACGCGGAGAGGATGAGTATCCGCGGCCCGCTCACAGCCCTGCCTCCTTTCTGATGCCCGCCACGTCGAGCTCGCGAAGGTATTCAAGGAGTCCCTTCCATACCGTGTGATATCCGAATCCACCGTCCGTCATCTCTGAAATCGCCTCCTCCCGGGGCCACCCCTGGATGACGATACGGTAGACCGCGCACATCATGCCGGTACGGTCCGCTCCGAACTGGCAGTGAACGAACGCCGGAAGATTCTGGCGGTCGCCGATGATCCTGAGGAAGTCGATTATGTCCTCGTCCTCCGCGTGCCATGCCTTCACACTTATGTGTTCGTACCTCAAGGGCAGATTCCCGATTTCGTCCCGGTCGGAATGGATGGCGCGCAGATTGATGATCGTTTTGACTCCCATCCTGGAGAGACTGCGCATCCCGTCCGACGTGGGCTGCGCTCCGCGAAGGAGGTCTTTCGAGACGCGGTGGGCGTTCTTCAGACCCGGCGCTTCGAAAGGAACGGCCCGCAGGTACGCGGGCGGCGCGGCGTTGGCGGATCTCCCGGAGGCGTCAGGGGCGGTCTCCTTCTCTATGGGCGAGATAGCCGCGAGAAGGACTATCAGGCCCGCGATGAGAACGGGAAACAGCCGCCGGGTCATTCCGGCGTATCGAACGTGGCGACGGCGACGCCGCTCACGCCGACTTTCTCGCACAGATTGAGGACGCGCACGAAATACCGGTGGGCCGCCTCCTTGTCGCAGCGCACCACGACCACGACCCGGGGATGCCGGCTCCTGGCGGCGCGCAGGTAGCGTTCGAGCTGGTCGAGCGTCCTGAGCATCTGGTCCACCGCGATGCTCCCGTCCTTGCGCACATTCACGATCACCACGGAGGGCGCCTGCTCCCTCTCGGAACCCTCGCTGGCGCGCGCGAGAGCGACGGTGATGTCATTCTCGTTCTCGGAGAAGCTCGTCGTGACCATGAAGAATATGAGAAGAAGGAGGATGACGTCGATCAGCGGCGCGATTCTCAGTCCCTGACGCTCTTCATCCTGATTGAGCGCTTTCATTCATTCTCTCCCCGCCGGCGGAGCGTGTCCATGAGTTCCAGGGAGGCGTCCTCCATGGAGCGAAGCAGTCCGTCCGCCTTGCCCCGGAAGTAGTGGTAGAACAGTATCGCGGGCACCGCGACGGTGAGGCCGAACGCGGTGGTCAGCAGCGCCTCCCCGATCCCTTCGGAAAGCTGTTCCGCCCTTCCCAGCGCCCCGGCAGATGCCACCTGCTCGAAGGACTTGATCATTCCCCACACCGTTCCGAGCAGACCGAGCACCGGCGAGACGTCGGCGACCACGCCCAGCAGGCGGGTGTTCTTCCGGAGATCGTACAGTACCCGGCTGCCGGCCTCCTCGAGCGCCGTCTCGGTGGCGCCGACGTCGCCGTCGGATCTGGTGAGACAGCTGCGCAGTATGTTCGCGAACGGAGACGCGTCGGACGCGCACAGCTCGGCAGCCTCATCCCGTTTGCCTTCGCCGATGAGGGCCTTCGCGTTCGCGAGAAACCGCTGGGGAAAGACGATTGACGCGCGGAGTCCGACCAGCCGCTCCAGGATGAAGGTCAGGGCGGCTATCGAACAGACCAGGATCGGCCACATCAGCGGGCCGCCCCTGAGAAAGATGTCGAAGATGGATCCCCCGGTGATTCCGCGGATACCTTCTTCTGCCTGGGCCATGACTGCTGCTGGAAGTACCATCGGTATTCTCCTCGGGTCAGATTTCGCTTTCCCCAATAAAGACTCCTACGGGCCGGGCGAGCACATGTTACTCAGCTTGACGCATCGTTTCAAGAATTGTGGGATTCGCGCCGAAACTGTGATAGTATCCATCTATGAGACGAATCACACTGACTGCGCTGGCAGCGGCCGCCGCGATTCTCCTGTCCGGGTGTGTCGCGCCCTCCACCCGTGGGCGAAGCACAGGCAGGGAGGGAAAGATCGGCGGCAGGGTCTCCGCCCTCATCGACAACATCTCCGCCCGGGCGGCACGGAAGAAGACGACGGTTCCCGTCCGCATCCGGGTGAGACCGGTGGCTCCCGGCTTCATGCAGCTGATATGCACGGAGGACCCGGGCTCCCGGATTCTCCTGTACGCGTATTACGACACCGCCGGCGCGCTCCTGGAGGGGACCTACTACTGCTACAGCGGCGGCACCCCCGACCCGGCCGGCGGATCGATGGTGTGGACGAAACAGCCGCCCGAGGGCGATGGGTCACCGGAGGAATTCGAGAAATACTCCTTCGCCGGCGGCGCGCTGGTGCGCGCCGATTGGTACCGCAGGGGTGGGCGGACCCCTTACCGCATCGACGAGCGTGACTCCACGGGGATCGAGAGAAGGATTATCTCGTTCGAGGACGGGGGCATACAGAACGAAGAGATGATCGGGGAGCACGGCTTCCCGGTGACGAAGAAGACGTTCAAGGAGGGGAACTACATCCGCTCGAAAACGTTCACCGGGCCGTTCGAGACGCTGGCCGCCGAGAATGTGGGCGGCGGCAGGAACATATCAGGCACGCTGCTTCCGAACTATCAGTACTTCAGGGCCGCGCGGTTGCAGTTCGTGCTCGTGGTGGACCCGTCCTGGAACGTCGACACCCTGTCCGGCCGCGAAGAAGCGGTGCGCTTCGATTACGTGAGGGACCACAAGGATACGGCGAGCGCCGCGGAGGCGATAGAGAAGTGCTTCGGATGGACGCTGAAGGAGTTCGTCACCCAGGTGCGCTCGCACCTCAAGAAGTAGGCGCTCTCCCTATCCTTTCAGGGCGGCGGTGATGTCGGTGGGCTCGAAGATGCCGTTCTCCGTGATAATTCCCTTGACGTACTTCGCCGGGGTGACGTCGAACGCCGGGTTTCTCGCGGCGGCGCCTTCGGGCGCGATTCTCACTCTCGATACTTCGCCATTCTCATCGCGTCCCGCCATGTAGAGCACCTCGTCCTGCGAGCGTTCTTCGATGGGTATGTCGTCTCCCGACGGGCAGTCCGGGTCGATCGTGGAGACCGGTGCCGCGACGTAGAACGGGATACCGTTTTCGTGCGCCACCACCGCCTTCTCGTACGTTCCTATCTTGTTGGCCACGTCGCCGTTGGCCGCGATGCGGTCCGTACCGGTAATGAGCAGATCCACGTGTCCGGTCCTCATGTAGTGCCCGGCCGCGTTGTCCGCGATCACCGCGTGTTCCACTCCCTCGCAGCCGAGCTCCCACGCCGTCAGCCGGGCGCCCTGGCATCGCGGTCGGGTCTCGTCCACAAAGACGAACACGTCCTTCCCGCGCCGCTTCGCGGCGTAGACGGGCGCGAGCGCCGAGCCCCAGTCCACGAAGGCCAGCCAGCCGGCGTTGCAGTGGGTGAGGATGCGCATCCCGCTCTCCAGCAGGTCGGCACCGATGGCGCCGATCGCCTGTCCGGCGGCCGCATTCTCGTCGGCGATCCCCTGCGCGGCTGCCACCGCGGCATCGCGACCGCCGGACTCCGCGGCGGCGAGCACCTTCTCGACCGCATAGAAGAGATCCTGCGCGGTGGGGCGAGTGGCGTGGACCGTTTCCGCGGCCGTACGAACGTACTCCAGGAAGGTATCGTCAGGGGCCTCCAGGGCCGCCTGCGCCATCGCATAGCCGGCGGCGGCGCCTATGGCGCCGGCGCCCCGCACCGTCATGATACGTATCGCCTCGGCGGTAGCCCGATGGTCGGGAAGGTCGGCGATCTGAAACCGGTGGGGAAGGAGCGGCTGGTCGATCAATCGGACGACGGATCCCTCCATCCAGACGGTGCGGTAGTGCGTGCCTTCGACCTGCATCGGTCCTCAGAACTTCCCGTCCTTGACCTCGAAATGGGTGGGCTTGCCGAGCGAGCGGCCGCCCTCCTTCAGCCAGTGCGCCTCCCACCGAAGCAGCTGGTCGAACCCGACCGTCGGCTGTCCGAACAGGCCTATCGCCTTCGACGGGTTGCTGAGAAGCGCTCTCTTCTGCTGTTCTCCCGAGAACGTTACCTGCCTGCCCATCAGCTCGCCGAGCTTCTCGGCCGTCTCCCTGGTCGAGTTGATCTCGGGGCCGGTCACGTTCATGAAGTTTGCCGGTGAGGTGCAGTGCTCCAGGCACTGCAGTGCGTAGTTCACCGCGTCGCCCTGCCAGATGACGTTGAAGAAGGGGACGGTGGCGGTGACCGGTTTGTCCGCCACGATCTCCGAGCCGATGTCGTGAATGACGCCGTAGCGGATGTCGGTCGCGTAGTTCAACCGGAAGATACACACCGGGGTGCCCTTGTGCCTGCTGTAGTATTCGAACACCCTCTCCCGTCCGAGGCAGGACTGCGCGTACTCGCCGAGCGGAGTCGGGGTGACGTCCTCGGTGCACCCGCCGCGTGCCG
>CAYMFW010000281.1:0-5733 GCA_964389785.1 uncultured Planctomycetota bacterium | reverse complement strand
CCTCCCCGGTCTTTCCTATCGCCCCCATCAGCAGGTACGTCCCCCGGCTCCCGGCCAGGTTGGCGAGGTCCGTTTTCAGCTCCTCCCTCTTCTCGATCGCGACCGGCACGCAGGTCTCCGGCCACACGATCACGTCGCACTCGCCCAGCCCCAGGGTCAGGTCGAGGTGCGTCCGCAGGAGGCGAGCCGCCCGGTCCGAATGATGCTCCACGTTCTTCTTCACGTTGCCCTGCACCACGCCGATGCGTATCTCCGGCCCGTCGTCCGTGCCTTCCAGCATCCGTCCGCCGTAGAGCCAGCCGCACACGCATAGCGCCAGCCACAGCGAGAGGTACGCCCTGGCCCATCCCGTCCCTCGCGCCGCGTCGTCCCGCCACAGCGAGAACGATATCAGTGCCGCGATAGCGGAATTCAACCCCGTCACCAGGAACGTCAGCCCGAGGCTCCCCGCGATGTCCGCCGCCTGCGCCAGACGGGTGCCGTGAAGCGCGTGGCCCATCATCAGCCACGGGAAGCCGGTGAGAAACCACCCCCTGATCCACTCGAACAGCACCCACACCGCCGGCGTCGCGAGCACCGGCAGCCACTTTCGCGCGGCCGCGGATGGCGCCACACGTTCGCTCGACAGCGTCACCACCGACAGCGCGCACAGGACGGGGAAGGCCGTCAGGTAGAGTACCAGCGGCACGTAGCCGAGCCACGTCACCAGCCGCACCCAGCTCAGGGACAGCAAAAAGAACACGAAGAAGGCGATCGCGGTCACCAGCACCTTCAGCCGGCCCGACTCGCCCGAGTACAGCACGGTAAGCCAGGGTACCATCCCAAAGAGGATCAGCCACCCCTGGTCCGCCTTGGGAAAGGAGAAAAACAGGAGCACGGCCGTCGCCAGCCCGAGCAGCATTGAGGTCGTCACCGTTCTCTTCATAGTACCGTCAGCTCCACGCCCCCTCTGCCGCTTATTCGGTCTATGTCCTCCTGTCTCAGCCGCGCCCGCATCGTCAGCCCCTCCGCCTCGTGCGCGACGGACAGCAGCGCCCCGGTGTTCCGCACGTACGTCACCAGGTCGCTTCGCGCGGGCGGGGCGACGATGCTCACCCTGCTGGTGAACGAATCCATCACGTCCTCCAGCACGTTCTCCAGGTCGCCGAGTCCCGACCTCCTCAGGGCGGATACCGACACGGACGGCTTCCCCCCGCCCGCGGTGGACAGCTCGACCGATTCCTCGGCCGCGTCCATCTTGTTGAACACCACCACGCTCTGCTTGTCGCCGCACCCCAGCTCGGCCAGCACCGTCTCCACTGCGCGGATCTGCGCGATGGGCGACTTCGACGTCCCGTCCACCACGTGCAGCAGCACGTCGGCCACCTCCACCTCCTCAAGCGTCGCGTGGAACGAGGCGACCAGGTTGTGCGGCAGCTTCCTGATGAAACCGACCGTGTCGCTCAGCAGCACCTCGCACCCGCTCTTCAGTCTCCACTTCCGCGTCCTGGTGTCCAGCGTCGCGAACAGCCGGTCCTCCACGAAGAACCGGCTCCCGGTCAGCGCGTTCATCAGCGTGGATTTCCCCGCGTTCGTGTACCCCACCAGGCAGACGTTGATCCGCCCGGAGCGCGACTGCACCTGCCGCTCCCGCCGGGCGCCGATCTCCTTCAGCGACTCCTTCAGCCCCTGAATGCGCTTTCGCGCCAGCCGGCGGTCCGTCTCCAGCTGCTGTTCGCCGGGACCCCTCATGCCGATGCCGCCCTCCACCCGGGACAGGTGCGTCCACATCCTCCGAAGGCGCGGCATCGCGTACTCCAGCTGGGCCAACTCCACCTGCAGCTTCGCCTGCCGGGTCTTCGCCCGGGTCGCGAATATGTCCAGTATCAGCTCGGTGCGGTCCACCACCTTCAGACCCGTTGCCTTCTCCAGGTTCCGCGTCTGCGCCGGCTTCAGATCGTGATCGAATATCACCACGTCCGCGTCGAACCTGCCGCAAAGCTCCTTCAGCTCCTCCACCTTCCCCTTGCCGATCCCGTAGGTCCGGTCGGGCGTCGTCCGCTTCTGCACCAGCCGGCCGGCCTCACGGGCGCCCGCCGTCCGGACCAGCCGCCCGAGCTCCTCGATGGATTCGTCCTCGTCCTCGCCCGGAAGCACCAGGCCGAGAAGCACCGCCTGCTCGGCGCGCACCGAAAGCTTCGTTCTCTTCAGCTCCAGGGCTCTTCCTCCTCCATTCGCTTCAGCGCAAACCTCCTCCGTATCAGCACCACGATTGCCACCAGTATCGTAAGGACCGACATCGCAGTATAGATGTACGGGGGCCTCAGCAGAAGGGTGAGTACCGGGAGACCCCATCCGGTAACGGTCAGCGACTCCTTCCACTCCTCCTCGAAAGCCGCCGGGCCGATACCGGTCGTCTCCTCGAACGCCTTCTCGAACGGGATGCCCCGGGACAGCCCGCCGACCACCTCCCGCACCGCGTCCTCGCCATACGCACCGCGAAGATACAGCACCGCGCTCACCCCCTGCGCGTACGCCAGCGTCGCTCGTCCCGACTTCTCCGGCCAGTCATGGGCTATCTCTTCGAGCGCAATCAGTTTCCCGCTCTTCGCCGCGATCTGAAGCTCAGGCCGCGGCGAGGACAGTGGCCGCCCGGAGAGCACTTCCGCAACGCCCTCATCGAACCACCGCGGCGGCCTGCGCTTCTGGTTGCCCAGTATGATATGAGTCATCTCGTGGCGTATCGCCACGGTGATATCGTTCCCGGTCGCGATCGCCAGCTTACTGCCGTCTATCGCAATGATCTTCTGCTTCGGGCCCGCGATCGCCAGCACCCATCCCGGGTGACGCCAACCGGTCACCTTCGCCATCTCCCCCGCCGACCCGCACAGGTACACTCCTACCTTCCCGGCGAAGGTGACCCCGAGCTCCTTCTCCAGCTCACTCCTCGCCGTGTCCACGATCGCCTTCACCCACGACCCGTCCCTCACCGGCTCCGGCCTGTCCGGATCCGCGTGCGAGGGAGCCCGCATGCCGACGAGAAGCAGCAAGGTCAAGAGGACGACTATGAAGGGGGCGGCAGCAGCGTCTTGTCGAGCGGGTTCGCGGGTTGGCCGACAGGACCGCCCCGCGGTCCCTTCCTTTGTCGGCCAAGCCGCGCCCTCGGAGGCGCCCCACAATCGATTGATGGGCGCCGAGAATGAGCGAGACCAGACGCTGCTGCCGCCCCTTCCTATGTCGTGCATCGGAGCGTGATGTGTTCTTCCCAATCCCCCGCCTTCTCCGGAAAATCAAGCCGGTGATGCGCACCCCTGCTCTCCCGCCGCGCCAGCGCCGCTTCCACGATAAGCCGGCACACGGTGAGCATGTTCTGAAGCTCCCAGCCGCGCGCACTGTGAAACTCCCTCCCCCGCACGTACCGGCTCCAGAACTCCAGCGCCTGCTTCGCCTCCTCCAACCCGATGCCTTTCCTCTCGATCCCCACGTTCCGGTTCATCAGGCTTCTAAGCGAGTTTCTCATGTCCGTGATGTCCAGGCCGTCCTCGATCATCTCCACGCCCGGCGTGCCCGACGGCGCCCTCATTCCGCCGGACGCGCCCGTCTTCATCTCCTCGATCGCCGTCCGTCCGACCGCGCGCCCCATCACCAGCGCCTCCAGCAGGCTGTTGCTGCCCAGCCTGTTCGCACCGTGCAACCCGGTGCTGGCCACTTCGCCGCACGCGTACAGGCCGGAAACTCCGGTGCGGCCGCACAGGTCCGTCTGCACCCCGCCAATCATGTAATGGGCGCTCGGCCTCACCGGTATCAGGTCTTTCGAGATGTCGATGTCGAATCGCGTACAGATCACCCGTATCTCCGGGAATCGCCGGTCGATCAGCTCCTGCGGCAGGTGCCGTATGTCCAGGAACACGTGGGTGTGATTCGTCTCCCGCATCTGCGTCAGCACCGCCCGGCTCACCACGTCCCGCGACGCAAGCTCGCCGTCCGCGTGGAAGCGCTGCATGAACCGATCGCCGTTCTTGTCCACCAGTATCCCGCCCTCGCCGCGCACCACCTCGGATATCAGCGCCCGGGCCGCGCCGGCCACGTACAGCGTCGTGGGATGGAACTGGACGAACTCCATATCGCGCAGCGTCGCCCCGGCCCTGCACGCGAGTGCAAGCCCGTCGCCGGTGCTCACCTCCGGATTCGTCGTCTCCCGGTACATCCGGCCGCAGCCCCCGGTCGCCAGCATGGTCGCGCCGGCCCGTATCACCTTCAGGTCACCTCTGCCGTCCAGGACCACCGCGCCCCGGCACGCATCCCCCTCCGTCACCAAGTCGATGACGAAGCAGCCCTCCAGAACGCTGACACCCTTTCTCTTCTCCATCTCCGCGAGCAGGCACCGCTCCACCTCGTAGCCGGTCGCGTCTCCCCGCGCGTGCACGATGCGCGCGCCGGAATGCCCGCCCTCCCGGGTCAGAGCGATCACACCGTTTTCCCGATCGAACTCCGCACCCCACTCCGTAAGTTCCTCTATCCGCTCGATGCTCTCCGAGATGACGAAGCGGACCGTCTCCTCCTCGCACAGCCCGTCGCCGGACGCGAGCGTGTCGGCCACGTGACTCTCGACGCCCCCCGCCGATTCCGCCGCCATCGCGACCCCACCCTGCGCCTTCTGGGTTGCGCAGTCGCGGAGCGACCCCTTCGAGGCGACTATCACCTCGCATTTCCCGCTCAGTTCGATCGCCGCGCGAAGGCCTGCCGCGCCGGAGCCGATGACGAACGCGTCAGTGAACACGCAGGGGAGACGGCGCAGGTCACACTGCACCAGGTAGCGCTGAGTGGGCGCCTTCAAAACGAGGGTAGACACGGGATTATATCGGTTCCTCGCGACCGGTATCGAAGGACAGCGACCCGTTACGGTGCGCTATCAGCAGCGCCTTCACCACCTCCGGGTCGTACTTGCGGCCCGCCAGCTTGCCGACGTGCATCAGCGCCTTCTTGATGGACATGCTGTCGCCGGCGTCCCCGCCGTGCGACAGCAGCTGATCGAACGCGTTAGCCGCCGCGACGATCCGCCCCATCAGCGGGATCTGGTCGCGCTTCAGCCCGCGCGGGAAGCCGGACCCGTCCCACGCCTCGTGGTGCGTCTTCACCGCCTCGGCGATATCCGCCAGGTCGGGCATCCGGGAGATGATCTTCTCCCCCATGATGATGTGATGGGCCAGCTTGCCGCCCTTGATGTCGTCCTGTATCTGCCCGACGCTGTGCAGCCCGTATTCGCTTATCCCTATCTTGCCGATGTCGTGCAGCAGCCCGGCCAGTTCCACGCGCTCCTTCCGCTCGGGAGGCATCTTCAGCACGTTGGCGACCGCGCCGCAGATCGTCGCCACCCTGCGGGAATGCCCGCGAGTGGACGCGTCGCGCATCTCCACCGCCGCCACCAGCGTCTTCACCATGTCCAGCAGCAGCTTCTTGTGCTGGTCCAGCGCCTCCAGCCCCTGGATGGACACGCCGGCGATCATCGCAACCGCACTCGCGAGTTCCAGGTCGTCGTCGGAGAACCGTGCCCCCAAGGCCCGCTTCGCGGCGTAGATGACACCCTTCGCCTTGTCCATGGACGTCAGCGGGGCGCAGATGACGGAGCGTATCCCCTTCATCACGATGCTCTCGGACGCCTTGAACCGGCTGTCTGTGCTCGCGTCGGACGTCAGCACCGAGCGGCCGGTCTTCATCACGTTGCCGATGATGCTCCGGCTCACCGACTCGCCG
>CAYMFW010000280.1:0-5805 GCA_964389785.1 uncultured Planctomycetota bacterium | reverse complement strand
CCCCATCTCCATTGCCAGGACGATCTGGAACGATATGGAGAGTGGGACTACCGATCGTACGAGCCGGTGTCGAAGAAGCCCTTCAAGGATGCGGTGAGGGGAAAGAAAGTCCAGGATATGTACCAGGCGCCCCTCGACAAGCTCAGGGAAGCGGCCCGGGTGCGGCACTATTCGATTCGGACGGAGCGGTCCTACGACACGTGGGTGCAGAGATTCATAACCTTCCACGACTACCGGAGCCCGGAAGATCTGGGCGCGGAAGAGGTGAAGGAATACCTCAACTACCTTGCGGACATGCGCCGCGTAGCCGGAAGCACGCAGAATCAGGCGCTTAATGCGCTGGTCTTCTTCTATGAGCATGCGCTTGAACGGCCTTTCGGTGAAATGGGGGACTTCGTGCGCGCCAAGAAGCGCAGGCATCTTCCTGAGGTGCTCACTCCGGATGAGGTGCGGCGGCTCTTCGAGCACCTGTCCGGTACGAATCGGCTCATGGCCGGGCTCCTGTATGGAAGCGGGCTTCGTTTGATGGAGTGCGTTCGCCTTCGTGTGCAGGACATAGACATCGAAACCAGACGTGTCGTGGTGCGCGACGGCAAGGGCCAGAAGGATCGTATTACCATGTTGGCGGAGAGATTCCGGAAGCCGCTCGTGGAGCACCTCGAGAAGGTGAAAGTACTGCACGAGAAGGACCTGAAGGCCGGCGCCGGGGGCGTATACCTGTGGCCGTCCCTGGAGCGGAAATACCCGAAGGCCTCCCGGGAATGGGGATGGCAGTACGTCTTTCCTGCCACGAAATTGTCAACGGATCCACGAAGCGGAATCATAAGGCGTCACCATATTAGCGAGAAAAGCCTCCAGAATGCCGTGAAAAGAGCCGTGAAAACCGCCGGAATAATCAAGAGAGCGACGTGTCACACGCTTCGGCATTCGTTTGCCACGCATCTGCTCGAGCATCACTACGACATTCGTACCGTTCAGGAGCTGCTCGGCCATGCGAGCGTCGAAACGACTATGGTCTATACTCATGTTCTGAATAAACCGGGGGTCACGGTAGCCAGCCCGGCTGATGTGCTGTAGGGCCGGGGTATCCGTTTCCGGCCTCCGGCCCCGTCGTCTGCGGAGCGGTGTCGCGCAAACTTAAACGGGGCAAGATATTAAACCCAAATATCCCCGGAATCGGGATCGGTCAAGGGCGCGGCGGGTCAGGCGGCGTCCCGTGACGGGCTCCCCGAAGGGAGCATCCCTTCCTATATAGACGAACGCGAAAGTCCGTTACTTGGTGCATTGGGGAGAAAGGATGCGGGGCTGCGGGTAAGCTGAACGCGGTAGTACGTGCCCGAGAATCACCTGTTCCCCTCCGATGTTGCTCGGCCTCAGTTCGTCTAAGTTATTCTACTGTCAAGACGTAATATGTCAAGGGGTTGCG
Organism: uncultured Planctomycetota bacterium; assembly: GCA_964389785.1. Classification (GTDB taxonomy): domain Bacteria; phylum Planctomycetota; class CAYMFW01; order CAYMFW01; family CAYMFW01; genus CAYMFW01. The sequence continues at coordinate 4,379 of CAYMFW010000280.1, read as the reverse complement.
CTCGGCCGTGCGGTGCAGCTATTGTATGGGGACAAGGCGGCCGTGACTATCAGGTGCTGTAGTTCCGTGGAGGTGAACCGAACGGGAGACCAGAGACGTGGCGAAGCTGTTCCGGCAGAATCCGTATCGTTGTCGGGCGGCATCCCGCGCGCTACGATAATGCGGTAGGTATGTCGTAAAGGGGTATGGAGACGATGCAGTTCGCGCCCGCCGTCTACGAGCACGCCGCCCGGCTGATCGACCGGTCGCCGTGGGAGGTGTCCCGCGACCCGGAGCTGCTGTTCCGGGCGCACGCGGAGGCGTACCGGACCTACCGGCACCGTCCGGTCGTCGTGGGGATCGACATCTACAACCTGGAGGCGGAGGCGTACGGCGCGTCCGTGGCGGAGCCGGAGGGAAACGCGGTGCCGGCCGTGTCCGGGTACGTCTGCGGCTCGGCGGCCGATATCATGAGGCTTTCCCCGCTCGATCCCGCGAAGGACGGCCGGGTTCCCATGGTGATCGAAACCGCCCGGCGCCTGGCGGCGGAGTTTCCCGAGGCGGACGTCCGGGTGCCGGTCAGCGGCTGCTTCTCCGTCGCGGCGAACCTCACCGGGTTCGAGGCGCTTCTCTTCGGCGCGGTGTCGGAGCCTGCATCCGTCGGAGAGGCGCTGTCGCACCTGGTCCGGGGGCAGGTCGCGTTCTGCGCGGATGCGGCGTCCGCCGGCTTCGGCGTCACCGTCTTCGAGACGGCCGCGGCCCCGCCCATGATATCGCCTGCGCTCTTTCGGGAAATCGTGCTTCCGGCCCTGAAAATCCTGGTGGGGGAGGCGGGCCGCATCATCGGTCGTCCGGCCTCCCTCATCGTGGGAGGGGACGCGTATCCCATCCTGGATTGCCTTCTCGAAACGCGCCCGGGATTCCTCATCTGTCCGTCAGAGACGGACCAGGAGGCGTTCATGGAAACGCTCCGCGCGCATCCGCACATCGCGGCGCGGGTAAGCATGAATCCCCAGCTCCTTGCCGCGGGAGACCTGGAAGGGATACGCCGGGAGGCGGACCGGATTATGGACCTCATCGGCGACCGGGAGAACACCACGGTGGGCGCCGGCGTGATCCCCTACGAGACGGACCCGGAGATCGTGCTGAAGGCGATGGAGTACGTCAGCCGTCGTTGATGGAGGCGCGTCCGCCTCGACCTCCTCGAACCAGGCCTCCAGCTCGGCGAGCATCTTCCGGACCCGGGTGGGAATGAAGACGATATTAGGTCGTGCGGCTGTAGTCATAGCTCATTATAGCATGGTATCATGCGGCGATGAGCGCTGGCGAAGAACGGGAACAGCTGTCCGGCCTGGTAGAGAAGGTCATCTACCACGATGACGGCACCGGCTTCTGCGTGCTGAGCGTGAAGGCGCGCGGCCACCGCGGGGCCGTCACCATCGTCGGCCACGCGGGCGAGGTGGAGCAGGGCGAGTTCGTGGACGCGGACGGCAGGTGGGTGGTCGACCGGCGGCACGGGCGGCAGTTCAGCGCGGAGAATCTTCGGGTCACCCTTCCGAGCACGAAGGAGGGCATCGAGAAGTACCTCGCCTCCGGCGTCGTCAAGGGAATCGGCCCGGCCTTCGCGAAGCGGCTGGTGGAGGCCTTCGGCACGAAGGTGTTCGACGTGATAGACAAAGAGCCGGAACGGCTCCTGGAGGTGGACGGCATCGGGAAGGGCCGCCAGGACGGCATCGTCCGCGGGTGGGCGGACCAGCGGGCGGTTCGCGAGATCATGGTGTTCCTGCAGTCGTACGGGGTGAGCGGCGCCAAGGCGTTCCGCATCTTCAAGGAGTACGGGGAGGACGCGATAGACACCGTGCGGGAGAACCCGTACCGGCTGGTGCACGACATACACGGCATCGGGTTCAAGAGCGCCGACCAGATCGCGCAGAAGCTGGGCATCGAGCCTGACTCCATGATGCGGGCGCGGGCCGGGATCAGCCACGTGATGGACACGCTCACCGGCTACGGCCACTGCGCGTACCCGGCGAGGAAGCTGACGGAGAAGGCGATCGAGCTGCTGCAGATTACCGGGAACACGATCCCGCAGGCGCTCGAGGAGGAGATAAGCGAGGGCCGGCTGGTCTGCGAGACGATCCGAGGTGAAGAATTTATCTACCCCGCCGCGCTCTTCCGGGCGGAGAGCGAGATCGCCCGCTCCATCGCGCGCCTGCTGGAGGCCGAGGGGCCGCTGGATTACGTCGATTCGAGCAGGGCGGTGCGGTGGGTGCAGGAGGAGTCCGGCCTGGAGCTTTCATCCTCCCAGCGGACCGCGCTCGCGGAATCCGTATCCACCAAGGTACTCGTCATCACCGGCGGGCCCGGCGTCGGAAAGACGACGATCGTCAACTGCATTCTGAATGTGTTCAAGTCGAAGCGGCTGAAGTGTCTTCTCTGCGCTCCCACCGGTCGGGCCGCGAAGCGGCTGTCCGAGGCGGCGCACGAAGAGGCGAAGACCATCCATCGGCTCCTCGAGTTCAGCCCGAAGGATGGGGAGTTCAAGAGGAACGCGAGGAACCCGCTTGGGTGCGACTGCGTCGTGGTGGACGAGCTTTCCATGGTGGACGTGCCGCTGATGAACCATCTCCTCAAGGCGATTCCCAGCGCGGCGGTAGTGATACTGGTGGGTGACGCGGACCAGCTCCCGCCGGTCGGCCCCGGGAACGTGCTGTCCGACCTGATACGATCCAAGGTCGTTCCCTCCGTGACGCTGAGGGGAGTGTTCCGGCAGGCGGCGAAGAGCCGCATCATCCTGAACGCGCACCGTATCAACGGCGGACAGATGCCGCTCACCCAGGAGCGGCAGGGCGAGGAAACGGATTTCTACTTCGTCGAGGCCAGGGAGCCGGAGGAGGTGCTCTCCTCCATCGTGGAGGTCGTGACGAGGAGGATCCCGGAGAAGTTCGGCCTCGACCCGAAGCGGGACGTCCAGGTGCTTACCCCCATGAACAAGACCGCGCTGGGCACCCAGGCGCTCAACGCCGAGCTGCAGCAGGTGCTGAATCCGGGCGAAGGGCCGTCGGTGAAGAAGTTCGGCACCACCTTCCGGGCGGGCGACAAGGTGATGCAGATCGTGAATGACTACGACAAGGACGTCTTCAACGGCGAGATCGGGTTCGTGCGGGAGATCGACGCGGAGGAGCGGGCGCTCAAGGTGGAGTTCGACCGGCGGCTCGTCGATTACGACTTCAACGAGCTGGACGAGCTGGTCCTTTCGTACGCCTGCACGATACACAAGAGCCAGGGGTCGGAATACCCCGCGGTGGTCATCCCTGTCCACAAGCAGCACTACATCATGCTGCAGCGAAACCTGATATACACCGGCGTCACCCGCGCCGAGAAGCTGCTGGTGCTGGTCGGCACCAGGGACGCGCTCGGAACCGCGGTCGGCAGGGCCCATTCGTCTCAGCGGTTCTCATTCCTGTGCGAGCGGCTCGTCCACCAGATACGGGGCGAGGGGAACCTCTTCTTCCGGTAGAGGCGGGGCCGCGAGTGCTTTCTTCGCTCATTCTCGGCGCCCGTTGCGGAATTGGGCGCCTTCGAGGAAAGGTTCGTCCGGCACGGGGAAAGGTCCGCCTGTCGGCGGACAGCCGGCCGAATCCAGAACCCGCTCAGGAAGCACTTGCGGCCCCGCCTCATCAGTAGTTGCCGCGCACGGTCCGGCGTGGTAGAATCTTCGTCTCGGGAACGCGCAAGCCGTTGGTTTACAGGGAGGAGACTTGTTCACGGACGATGCCCCGTTAGCCGTAGTACCGGTACTCATCGGTCCGCTCCAGGCGCTCATCGCCATCCTGCCCGGCCTGCTGGCCGCCCTGTTCGGGGCGCTGCTGGCGATGTTCAAGCCGCAGACGATGAAGAAGATGCTGCTCCTGCTGTGGGCGCAGAAGTTCCCGGCGCTCGGCATCGCGGCGGCGGTCGCCGGCCTGATATACGTCTGGCCGATCGTGTTCCCCGCCAGCGTTATCGAGGGGGCGGCCGAGGGAGAGTGGCCCGCCTTCCGGGGAGGCGCGGAGCGTCTCGGCACCGTCGCGGACGATCCCGACCCGGTGCAGGGCGACATCATCTGGAACAACGATGAGCAGAAAACCTACTACTCCTCTCCTACCGTGGTAGGCGACAAGGTCTACGCGGTCTCCGCCAAGTACGAAACGTTCAAGGACCAGGGGGTACTCTTCTGCTTGGACGCCGGGACGGGAAAGGAGCTGTGGCGGTACACGGAGCGAGGGTTCCGCGCGACGTTTTCGTCACCGGCCGTCGGCGGCGGCGGGAAGTACCTGGTAAGCGGCGAGGGGCTTCACTACACCGAGGACGCGCGCATCTTCTGCTTCGATATAAGCGGCAAGCCCACCAAGGTCTGG
>CAYMFW010000279.1:0-5838 GCA_964389785.1 uncultured Planctomycetota bacterium | reverse complement strand
CACCAGCTTCAACAGCGAATACACCGGCGGAGCCGACGACCGTGACGCTCTTCAGCTGAACGCAACCATGATGTACAAGTTCTAAAAACTTTCTGCATCATCCGCAATACGGCGGGGAGGAGCTGACGCTCCACCCCGCTTTTCTTAACAGGTGAAGGTCCCCAGCAGGATGCGGAAGGGGTTGAAGCGGAGAAGTTTCGTGGGCCACTTCATCTCGTGCTCGTCGCAGAGGGTGGAGGCTCCGACGGAGGGGAAGTCCCGCATCAGCTTGTCGACGGCGCGGTCCCTCTCGTCGCCGTCCTTTTCGCGGCAGATGCGGTCGATCTCGTCGGACACCTTCATCTCCGCTTTGATCCGCGCCTCTATCCTGTCCGATGTCTCCCGCGGGGCCAGGCCGTGGCGGGCCTTGAGGCGGTTCAGGGCGAGCGCGGCCTGGTACGTGCTCGCGACGATGTCGTCGCGGGTCATGTCCGTCGTCTCGTAGTTGAGCGTGTACTTCCATGACGGGGCCAGCTGGGCCCTGCGGTGCTCCTCCAGCGTTCGGTGGATCAGCCGGTAGCCGTGCTGTTGCGGGTCCTCGAACGCCCTGCTTCCCGGGTCGAGGAACGGGGCGAGCGGCGATATGTACGGATGGACCATGCCGGGGAATCCCGGCTGGAACCGGTCGAGGAGACTCTCGCAGTAGACGACGGTGTCCCGGACGGATCGGGCGGTCTGGCCGGGGATGCCGATCATGAAGAACACGTCGAAGCGGGCGCAGCCCGATTCCAGCGCGACCCGGATCGTCTCCTCCAGGGATGCGTTGCCGTAATTGCGGCCGAAGCGGCGGCGCGTCTCCTCGTCGTGGGATTCCGGCGACATCTGGATGTTGAATCCGGGGACGGCGTCTCCCATCGCGCGGAGCAGGTCCGGCGGCGGGGGCGCGAAGAACTCGAACGCGATCGGGTTCTTCACCTTCTTTGCTTTGAGTTCCGCGAGCAATTGCCGGCCGTAGTCCTCTCCGGCCTGGAGTATATCTCCCAGGATGATGATGGGGGCCCTCATGTAATTCGATGCGGAGGCGATGTCCCGGGCGAGCACCTCCGGGCTGCGGAAGGCCGGCGCGTTCCGGTTCGACGTCTTCCTGAAGGCGGACGCGGAGCCGCCGCAGATGACGCATCGGTGGACACAGCCGCGGCAGGTGAGCGCCGCCACGATCGGATAGTCCAGCCACTCGCGGAACGGGAGGTGGCCGGTGATGTCCAGGTGCCGCATGGTGGACTTCATGACGGCGGAGTAGTCGAACGAGACGTGGTCGAGGTCGGAGGGCGACTCGGCCCAGTCGTTCACGATCGTCTCGCCGCCGCGTTTCCAGGTGAGATTCGGGATGCCCGCGAGGTCGCGTCCGTCCCTGACGGTCGAGAGCAGGAGGTGCAGGGGCTCCTCCGTGGAATCGCCCCTGAGGACGAAGTCCACCTGCGGATACTTGATGAGCTCCTCGTGGAAGTAGGAGGCGGAGAGCCCGCCGAAGATCACTGGGGTGTGCGGGTGGTGCTTCTTTGCCAGCGCGGCCAGCTCCAGGCTTCCCTGCGCGTGGACCATCCAGTGCAGGTCAAGTCCAAACATGCGGGGATTCAGCTTCTTGATGAAGCGCTCCGCATCGAAGCGACGGCTCTGCAGCATCCGCAGCGCCACGTTCGCGATCCTCACCCGGTGGCCGCGGCCCTGCAGGTACTCGAGCAGTGTGAGGAACCCTATCGGGTACATCTCGAACACCTGCGTGGACGGCACCACGTCGCTGACCGGTCCGAGCAGCGACGGCCGTTTCCGGAAATCGTACACACTCGGCGCGTGCAGGAGTACGAGATCGGTTCTAGGCATTGGGTCTTGTCCTGCGGGGCTTGTTGAAGATCTTGTTGCCGAGCCAGATGGATTCCAGGACGCCGCTGTAGGCCAGGGATATCTCGGTGTGCGCCGCGAACCCGCACCGGTCGCAGGAGATGTCGGCGCGACCCTTGAGGTAGCAGCCGTGGGTCAGCGTGCCGTCCGGCTCGACGCTCGCGATCATCCACGGGTGGCACTTCCAGCTGTTGTTCTTGAGCGCCTCCAGGCACGCGTATGAATCCGAGATCGGGTACCCCTCCTCCTTGAGCAGGATCAGCTGGTCCAGCACGTCGCGGCGCCGGTAGTCGGGCAGGAGCAGGTCGTCGCCGTCCACCCCCTCGTACGGGTAGTGGAACTGTATCGTGATTCCCTGCACCCTGCCGGAGAGGAAATCCACCAGGTTCGATATCTCCCGCCAGTTGAGCCGGTTTATCGTGACGTGGGCGTAGATGTTGGGATGGGAGGAGTTCTCGATGTTCTCCATCACCCGGTCGAACACATTGCCCCGGATGGTGTTGTGGGTCTTCTTCAGCCCGTCGATACTCACCCAGACGATGTCCGCGTCCACCTCGATGGGGAAGGTGCCGTTGGTGGTGATGCCGACGCTGAAGAAGAGGTCCTTCGTCGCGTTGACCAGGTCGCGCACGCCGCGGTCGCCGCTCTTCCACAGGAAGGGCTCGCCGCCTTCCAGGATGACGAGACGTACGCCCATGTCGTGGAGCTTGTGGAGGAGGGACACCGCCTGATCGAATTCGAGGGACGGGCTCTCCCGCTTCCAGAACGGGCAGTGGGCGCATTTGAGGTTGCAGGCGTGGGTGAGCTTGACGCCGCCGAGGACAGGGCGCTTCTCTCCGAGGCGGCTGCGGACGTAGTGGGTGACGAAGTAGCCGGCTCGTTTAATGCGCTGCACTCAGTCCTTCTTCTTGTCTCCGTCGCCTTCCGACTCGGCGGGCTTGGTGATCTCCTTGCTCGCTTTCTTGAATTCCTTTATGCCCTGTCCGAGCGACTTGGCGACGTCGGGGATTCTGCTGGCGCCGAAGATGATGACCGCGACTCCGACGATGACCGCCAGCTCGTACATTCCCAGGCTTCCGAACATATCCCGTTCCTCCTTGTCGTTCCGTTTCGTGTCAGCTTACTCGCGCCACCACGTGATCGGCCAGGAGCGTCAGCGAGTCCCTGCAGTCGGATTCCTCCAGCGAGAGGAGGCCCTGCTTGCAGATCCTGCCGAACTCCTCGGCCTTCTTCAGACTGTACTCTATTCCGCCGCACTCGGCAACTATGTCCCGCATCCGCGCGAGTGCCTTCCCGTCCAGGCTGCCGAGGCCGAAGTTCTTCTGCACCCATTCCCGGTCCCGCTTGTCGGCGACGTTGAGCGTGTGTATCAGCGGCAGGGTCAGACGGCCATCCCGTATGTCGTTGCCGAGCGGCTTGCCCAGCCGGTCCTCCCTGCCGGTGATGTCCAGCATGTCGTCCGTTATCTGGAACGCCATGCCGAGGTTCCGTCCGTAGTCCGTGAGGATTTCCACCTCGCCGTTCCGCACCGAACCCAGCATGGCGCCGACCCGGCAGCAGCAGGACAGCAGGGACGCCGTCTTGCCCGAGATTATGGAGAAGTACTTCTCCTCCGTCAGGTGGATGTCGTTCCGGCTCAGCGTCTGGGCGATCTCGCCCTCCGTCATCTCGCCCACCGCGGTGGCGACGCTGCGGAGTATCTCCCGGTTCTCGTCCTCGGTCATCTTCTTCACCGCCGCGGCGTAGAGGTGGTCACCCAGCAGGATGGACATCCGGTTGCCCCAGCGGACGTTGCCCGACGGCAGCCCCCTTCGCAGATCGGAGTTGTCCAGCACGTCGTCGTGAACCAGACTCGCCGTGTGGATCAGCTCGACCACCACGGCCAGCCGCACCGCCCGCTCTCCGGTGTAGTCGCACGCCTTGGCCGCGATGAGCACCAGCGCGGGACGGAGCCGCTTGCCGCCGGCGCCCAGCGCTTCGCGGAGCGTGTCCGCGACGGCCGGGTCCTTCACCTGCGGCAGCTCCGCGAGCTTCCGCTCGACCGTTTCGAGCTGGGCCAGCACCGGTTCGTATATATTTTCTATCTTCATCCGAATGCCCGTGCCGCCAGGAAGCTGCCGGTGAGCAGCAGCCCGGTTGAAAGGTGCGTGACTATCGTTCCCGCCATCGCGGGCGTCATCTTCTCTCCGCTGAGCGACAGGTAGTTCTTTCCGGCGGATCTGGCCGTGAACAGCGCGACCGGTGCGGCCAGCAGGGCGGCCAGGCTCGCCCAGGGCAGGGCGCGGAAGACGCATCCGAACACAACGGTGAGATACGTCGCCGCCAGCAGCGCGTAGTACCCGTATATCGCCCGTTTCGGACCAAGCTTCACGATGAGATTCTCCTTGCCCGCCGCCTTGTCGGCCTCGTAGTCGGAAAACTGATTAACGTACAGTATAGCAGTTATCAGCAGGCCGATGGGAATGGAAGCGACAAGTACTTCCGGGCTGAAGGTCCGTGCCTGCACGTAATAGGCGCCCAGGACCACCAGAGGGCCGCAGTCCAGCCCCACGATGATCTCGCCCCAACCGCGGTAGCCCAGCCGGAACGGAGCCGCGGTGTAGAAGTATCCGGTGAGCACGCCGAACATGCCGATGTACAGCACGCCCGGTCCCCGGGCGTACGTGAGGAACACACCTATCAGTACCGCGATGCCGAAACATATGAACGCGCCGGTCAGCACCGCGCGGGGAGTCACCAGTCCGTCCTGGATAGACCTGCTGCCTCCGCTGAAGGGGGTGTACTCCCTGTTCCTCTCGTCGGCGGTGCTCGTGTGGTCGAAATAATCGTTGGCGAGATTCGTGCCGCCGTTTATCGCCATGGTGCCGACCAGCGCGAGAAAAAAATAGCCCCAGTAGAACGTTCCGGTCTGATACCAGGCGATCACCGAGCCGAGGATGGTCGGGACCATGACGGCGCAGGAGAAGAAGGGAGCCCGCAGCGTCTGTATCCAGATCTTCAGGCGTTTCATGGCGTCCTATTCGCTCCCGGTTCCCTTCCGGTACCCTTCCCGCTCGGCGGCCACATCCAGGTGGAGCGTGGCGAGGTCCTCCGCGATCAGGCCGGTCTCCTCGTTCTTCGTGCGCAGGTCGACCGTTTTGAGATACCGCTTGCAGTCGTCGCAGACCTCCACCCGGTACGTGGTCTCGTCCTCGTCGTAGAAGTAGCGCAGCATCTTCTGCTCGTCGCACCCGCAGAACGGGCACTCCATCCGCTTGAACGACCAGACGGTGCGGCAGAGCTGGCACTGCAGCTCTCTCTTGCCCGTTTCCTTGTGCAATCTCCCCATCAGCGGCTCTCCGCCGCATACCGGGCAGGTGCTCTTCTGCCACTTGTCGTCCTCGATGGAATCCTTCAGATCTTCGGCGTAGGCCTCCAGGAACGGGACGAGTGTCTGGCACGCCAGGTGAGCGACCACCGGGTCCTTGATGGGGGTGTCCCCCTCGCGCAGGCCCTCGATGAGCTTTCGGGGCAGGTCGGCGTCGCCGGCGGTGACGGCGGACCAGGAGGGGATGTCCCTTCCGGTGCGCTCCGCGCTCAGGGCGCCCACACGGTCGAACAGCTCCTCGAACAGCTTCCAGTCTATGTCCACGTCGTCGGGCTGAAGGGGGGCGCTCTTTCCTTCCGTGTCCGGATCGAAGCGCTCCCGGACGCTCTTCTGGGCGTCGAGCACCTTCGAATAGAAATCGATCAGGTCGGCCAGCTCCGGCCTGTCGGCCTTGAGCCTGCCGATCTCTTCTCCGGTCCTGTCGTAAAAGTTCCGCCACTCGGACATACCGTATCGGCCTCCATAAAAGGAGGTATTATAGACCAGAACGGCCGTCATCGCCACCCCCTTGAGCGTAGGCCGGCCGCCGGAGCTTGCTTCGCTCATTCTCGGCGCCCTTTACGGAATTGGGCGCCTCCGAGGCAAGGTTCGCC
>CAYMFW010000278.1:0-5850 GCA_964389785.1 uncultured Planctomycetota bacterium | reverse complement strand
GAAGGCCCTTCATTGGTCGGTCGAACCGCGTCCTCGCAGGCGCCACTTCCGCATCCATGGCGCCGAGAATGAGCGAAGAGATGTCCCGCACCCCGCGTTCGAGAGTAAGGAGGAAGGAATGAACGACGGAGATCCGAGGAAGGAGATCAAGGAGCTTCTGCGCGCCGGCGACCTCACCGGCCTGCTCGTGCAGGCGGCGCGGCTCCACGGCCACTACTGTGCGGGGCTCGCCCTGGGGGTCGCGGCCGGCTACGCCGGGCTGAAGCGCCTCGGTTTCGACAACACCGGCATGGAGGAGCTTCTGTCGGTCGTAGAATGCAACAACTGCTTCGTCGACGGCATCCAGATGGCGACCGGATGCGCCTTCGGCAACAACGCGCTGATATACAAGGACCTCGGCAAGACTGCGGTGACCGTCATGTCGCGAAAGACCGGCTCCGCGGTGCGCATCGCGGTCAAGCCCCGGGGATGGGACCGCGAGGACGCCTCGGATCGGGACCGGGAGGCCGCCGATCTCTTCCGCCGGGTCGTCAAGGAACGGCAGAATGATCCGGAAGCCGCGAAGAGGATGAAAGAGCTGTTCCGCGAGAAGTCGTTCGAAACGGTGATCATGTCCGAGGAGGAGCTCTTCGACATCACGGACGTCCCCGCGGCGTTTCCGGAGTACGCTCCCATCGTCGACTCCGAAACGTGCAGTGTCTGCGGCGAGCACTTCATGGGGTCGAAGAAGGCGGAGAACGGCGGCGAGCCGGTATGCCTGCCCTGCGCGAAGGCCGACTGCATGGCCGTCCTGGGACGCGGCATCTCCGTCCTTCGAAAGGGATCCTGGTAAAGGGACGGCGGCCGCTGTGGATTACGTTATCATATATGTAACCGCGCCGGATGAGGAGACGGCCGTCACTATCGGCCGGGCGCTCGTCGAGGAGAAGCTCGCCGCCTGCGCCAACATCGTCCCCCGGATCCGCTCCCTATACCGCTGGAAGGGCGCGGTCGAGGACGAGCGGGAGGTGCTGATGATCCTCAAGACGCGGACGGAGCTGTTCGACAGGGTCGAGCAGAGGGTCAGGAGCATGCACCCGTACGAGGTGCCCGAGATCGTCGCGATACCCCTCACCCACGGCTCCCCGCCGTACCTGGACTGGCTCTCCGACTGCACGTAAAAGACTCGATTTTTTATTGTTAATTTCTTGACACTTTCCCGGAGGTCATGTAGCATTTCCCTTCCGGTTCGAATCGGATACTCCAGCAGGAAGTTCTCTTGGCATGGCGTACAAACTCAGTTCGAACAGGCTCGCCGATTTCGTGAAGGCGATCTCGGGCGACCGGATCGTCTTCGCGCTCGAACAGGACGATACACAGTACCGTCTCGTTCGCGCGGAAGGGTGGTCCGCGGAAAACCACACCGTCGGCGCGTACCGCTCGATAGAGCCGCTCAAGTCGCTCGTCTTCAGGCCGCGCGAATCGCTCGGCCCTTCGATGAAGGAAGCCGACATCCCCGAGGTGCGGGAGCGCATCGTCGTCGGAGTGAAGAGCTGTGACCTGTCGGCGCTGAAGATACACGACCACGTCTTTCTGAACACCGAGCCGGTGGACCCCTACTACAAACAGCTTCGCGAGAAGACCGTCATCGTCTCCTGCGACTGCACCGACTGCCTGGACGTCTGCTTCTGCCCCGTCGTCGGCGAGAAGCCGTACTGCGAGGAGGGCTTCGACATCAACCTGTCCCCCACCTCCAAGGGCATACTGGTCGAGACGGGAAGCGACAAGGGAAAGAAGCTCATCGAGGACGCGAAGCGGTACCTGGAGGAGGCGGACGACTCCATGGTGCGGGAGCGGGACGAGAACCGCCGGACGCTCGAGAAGCGGCTGGCGGACCAGGCCGCACAGAAGGGGCTGTCGTCCGACAAGGACTTCCGAAAGCTCATCGCCGGGTCCGCGGAGTCCGACCTCTGGGAGAAGTTCGCGGAGAACTGCGTGGAATGCGGCGCGTGCAACTTCGTATGCTGCACCTGCCACTGTTTCCTGCTGGCGGACGGCATGTCGAAGGACGGCGTGCCGACGCGCGCCAAGCAGTGGGACTCCTGCCTGTACATGAACTTCGCCCGCGTCGCCGGCGGGGCCAACCCGCGAAAGCACCGGGCGGAGCGGCTGTACAATAGGTTCGACAAGAAGTTCAATTTCTTCCCGCAGATCCTGGACAGGTACGCGTGCGACGGCTGCGGCCGCTGCATCGAGGCGTGCACGGGAAAGATAGACATACGCGACGTGCTCAAAGAGGTATCCGGATGAGCGGAAGCTGTTTCATGAGTCCTTTCGTCACGAGGCCGTGCGAAAAGCACGGTGGCAAGGACGCAGGTGCGAAAAGCCCGGAGTCGACCCCGAAGTGGGTCGTCGAGGACTTTTCGTGCCGAGGACGACGCCAGCGGGATTTGCAGCCGGCCGCAGTAGAAGAGGACTCGTGAAATGGCTTCCATAAACCCATATATTTCGGTTCCGGCGAAGGTCGAGGACGTCATCGTCGAAACGCCGACGATAAAGACGCTCGTCTTCAAGCCGGAGAGGCCCGTCGCGTTCGAGGCAGGCCAGTTCATCGAGCTCTCCATACCGGGCTTCGGCGAGGCGCCGTTCACCCCGTCCTCCTCCCCCGCGGTGAAGGAGAGAATGGAAGTCACCATCATGAAGGTCGGCGCGGTGACGGAGAAGGTCCACGCCCTCGCGAAGGGCGACGAGGTCGGCATACGCGGGCCGCTCGGCGTGCCGTACCCGCTGGACAGGTTCAGGGGCAGGGAGCTCGCCATCGTCGGAGGCGGCGTCGGACTCGCCCCCCTCAGGGCGCTCCTGTTCGCGCTGTTCGAGGACATGAAGAGCTACAAGAAGATCCTTCTGCGCTACGGCGCGCGGACCCCGTCCGATATCGTCTACCGCGAAGCGGTCACCAGGGGCTGGGACAAGGGCATAGACGTGATGCTCACCGTGGACGAGGGAGACAAGGACTGGAAGGGCAACGTGGGCGTCGTCACCACCGTCTGCGAGAAGGACAAGCTGAAGTGCCACCCGGATTCCGGCGTCGCGGTGGTCTGCGGCCCCCCCATCATGATGAAATTCGCCACGCTGAAGCTCCTGGAGAGGGGATACGCCAAGAAGGATATCTACCTCTCCATGGAAAAGAACATGAGCTGCGGCATCGGCAAGTGCGGCCACTGCCGGATAGGGCCGTACTACGCGTGCAAGGACGGGCCGGTGTTCCCGTACGACAGGATCGAGAACGAGCCCAGGATCTGGGATTAGAATGGCCAAGAAGCTCTACATAGACCTGGAGAAGTGCGACGGCTGCGAAGAGTGCACCGTAACGTGCTCGTACTTCTACCAGACCGGGCCGGCCACCGACCACGGGATACTGGCGCTGAGGGAGCTGGCCTCCTTCGCGCTGGTCTGCCGCCGCTGCGAGGACCCGAGCTGCGTGAAGGCATGCAGGTTCGAGGCGCTGGAGCGGCAGGAGAACGGGGTGATGAAGCGCTACAACATGCGGTGCGTCTCCTGCAAGTGCTGCGCGCAGGCGTGCCCGTTCGGCACCATCGTTTCGGAGACGGTCCCGTTTTACGTCACCACGTGCGACTACTGCCTGGGCGCGGGAGACGGGAAACCGGACTGCGTGACAGGCTGCGAGAAGAACGCGATCGAGTTCAGGGACGTGGAGGAATCGGAGGAAGACGGCGTGTTCCTGGTGGGCGAGCACCTGGCGGTGCGTGCCCCGAAGTGGGACAAGGAAAACGTGTGAGGATGGAGTACGGCATATATATACTGCACGTGATCGGCATCGGCCTCGTCGGCACCTCCGTCGTCGGCCTGATCACGAGCTGGATCGACCGGAAGGTGACCGCCCGGGTGCAGATGCGGCAGGGCCCGGTGTTCCTCCAGCCGTTCTACGACATCATCAAGTACATGGTGAAGGAGACCTGCGTGCCCGCGGGCGGGTCGCAGATGCTCTTTCTGTTCGCGCCCCTCGTCGGGCTGGCCGCCGCGGCGGCCGCGTCCACCATCATATGGAACGCGCTGCTCGCCCCGGTGCTGCCCGTCCACATCCAGGGCTTCCCGGGAGACCTCATCGTCGTCATCTACCTGCTCACCATGCCCGCGATGGCCGTCGTGCTGGGTTCGTTCGCGTCCCGCAATCCCCTCGCGTCGCTGGGCGGCAGCCGGGAGATGAAGCTGATACTGGCGTACGAGCTGCCTTTCGTCATCGCGCTGATGGTCCCGGTCTACAAGGCGGGCGTCACGATACGGCTCACCGAGATCGCCGCGTCGGCCCCGCTCGCCGCGAGCCCGTGGGGCTTCGCGCCGTCCGTGATCCTTGCGCTCATCGTCGCGATCCTCTGCATGCAGGCGAAGCTCACGGTCGTACCGTTCGACGCGCCCGAGGCGGAGACGGAGCTGACCGGCGGCGCGTACGTGGAGTATTCCGGACCGCCGCTCGGCATGTTCAAGTTGACCCGGGCGATGATGCTCTTTACCATGCCCATGTTCCTGGTGACGGTGTTCTGCGGAGGCATCGTGATGGACCGGGGGGCCCTGAAGATAGTGCTCGGCGTGCTGAAGTACGTCGGGTTCGTGGTGGGTATAGTGCTTATTCGAAACACGGCGCCGCGCGTGCGGATAGACCAGGCGGTCAGGTTCTTCTGGGGACCGATGACCTTCCTGGCGCTCCTCGCGTTCGTGATCGCCGTGCTGGGGTACTAGAAATGAGTTTTGCGGTAAACGCGCTGACCAGATCGCTGAACGTCTTCCACCTCGCGGGAAGCCCGTGCAACAACTGCGACATCGAGATACTGGAGCTGCTGACGCCGCGTTACGACGTGGAGCGGTTCGGCATGGTGCTCGTGGGGAGCATCCGGCACGCGGACCTCATCCTGCTCTCCGGCGCGTTCAACCGGAAGGCGGCGATCCGCGCCAGGCGCGTCTACGAGCAGGCCCCCAAGCCGGTGGTCGTGGTCGCGATAGGCGGCTGCGCCTGCACCGGGGGGATATTCAGAGATTCGTACAACATCGTTCCGCCGATAAACAGGTACATACCGGTGGACGCGTACGTGGCCGGCTGCCCGCCGAAGCCGGAGGCGATGATCGAGGCAGCGGTGGCGCTGATAGGAAAGCTCAAGGGCGCATGATGACACGGGAACAGGTAATCCAGAGGGTAAAGGACGGTCTCGGCGACAGGGTCGTCAACTGGTTCGAGAAGAACCCGCGGCGGTACTACGTGGAGGTGAAGCCGGAGGACGTGCCGGACGCGACCCGGCTGATGTTCGGGGAGCTCGAGGCCCGTTTCCAGATAGCCTCCGGCGTGGACACGCCGACGGCGATCGAGATACTGTATCACTGGGGCTTCGATAAGTACGACTGCATCGTAACGGTGGTGACGAAGCTGGACCGGGACAAGCCCGAGATCGAGTCCGTCGCCTCCATATGCACCGGGATAGAGTGGATCGAACGCGAGATGTGGGAGCTGCTGGGAGTGACGTTCAAGGGCCACCCGGACATGCGGCACCTGCTGCTGAAGGACGACTGGCCCGAAGGCAAGTACCCGCTGCGCCGGGACTACACGGGGATCGACGAGTGATGAGCGCCAAGAAAACAATTATACCCATAGGCCCGTACCATCCGCTCCAGGAGGAACCGGAGTTCTTCAAGCTCCACGTGGACGGCGAACGGGTCACCCACATGGATATCGAGATCGGCTACAACCACCGCGGCATAGAGAAGCTGTCCGAATCCAAGACGTTCGAGGAGACGGTGTTCCTGGTCGAAAGGATCTGCGGCATCTGCTCCACCTCCCACCCCATCGCGTGCGTCCAGGCG
>CAYMFW010000277.1:0-5897 GCA_964389785.1 uncultured Planctomycetota bacterium | reverse complement strand
CATCTCTACCGAAGTGTTTCCATGTGTTGTAGCGTTGTAGTACTAGAACCCGCTCAGCATCACTCGGCCGGGCTCCTTCAACAATGAGAAAAAGGGGTCTGTCCCTATTCTCTGAAAGAATCTTGAAAACTTGAGAACGTCCCCGGATTAGAGTGCGTACTGATCTTCGATGCCGGGGCAGACGTCCGGGCGGAGGGCGCACGCGCCGCACTCCTCTCCCTCCCAGACGAGGTTGAAGAGGGACTGGACCCGGTCGATGAGCTCGCACTCGTGCGTCCAGATACCGACCTCGAAGTTGCGGCGGGTGTCCTTCTTCGCGCCGATGCCGGCGCCGGTGAGGTTGGCGCTGCCGAGGAACATGGACTTCGCGTCTATGATGACGGTCTTGAAGTGGGTGCGGGGACAGCGGCGCATAGGAAAGAGATGCCCTTCTTGGCGGAGGGACTCGAGAAATCGGGAGGACGGCTTACCGGAGTGGAGCAGGCGGACGTCCACGCCGCGTTCCGCGGCGGGGGCGAGGACGTGGACGATGGACTGAAACGAGCGACCGACCTTCACGTGCATGTCCTTCACGTTCGCGGTGGCGATCCAGAGCGACTTCTTCGCCTTGAGGATGCCGTCCTGGACGACGCGCTCGTAGATATGCTCGTCTTCGAGGTACTCGAGTGAGACTTCCATTGTCAACGCAGTCCTATGCGCCGGGCGGCGTACCTGCTTCGCCGAGGGCACGCAGGTTGAGATAGCCGCCCCTGCGGACAGAGAAACTTGAAAAGTTTAAATTTTGAGAACGTCCCCTTACTTCAGGCAGGCGGGTTTCTCCCCCCTGGAACGGTGGTAGGCAATGCACTCGCAGCATATGCCTTTCCTGCTGCAGGGCTCGTAGGAGCATCCGCAGTTCTTCGTGTTCTCCTCCTTGTTCGGGCAGTCTTTCATGTCGGTCACCTCCTTTCGGGATCATATCAGGCCACGTGGGAGTCACATGTGCTCTTTTCCCTTTCTACAGGGGCTAATCAGCGAGACCCCCGTTTTCGGCCGCGAACCCGGCGGGACGGTATTTACCATACTATCCAGCCGGCAATTGTATCAGACCCGGAATGATTGGCAAGATTGGAGCTGTCGGCACGAGCAGAAGGCACTCGTCTGAGTGGCGTCGGCCGGCGTCTGAGGGCCCGAATTCACCTTATGCTATTATCGGTTTTTTTGACCTCCAGACCTTGACGTGAAGGTGTTCTGCCGTATACTTACCCGTACGTAGTCACATGTGTGCTAGGGCTGTCAATGTCATTACATAAATTTGGCCTGCTGGTGTCCGTGCCGTATGCATGTCCTATTGCGTGGTGTCTCACGTGACGTCCAACAACGGGGAGGGAACCAAGATGAGATCGTCGAACGAGAATTTCCGGTGGTGGGGAACGTGCCTTGTCTCCATGGCGGTGGTGCTGGCACTGTCCGGTATCGCGTACGCGGCGCCGCCGTCGATCACCGGGGCGTGGGCATCCGACCCGGACGACATGGACACGTCGCTCTCCAACGGCGACATGCTCCGGATCACGTTCGACATGCCGACGAACCAGCCGCCGGTCGCGACGACGGGAGACGTGGACGGGCTTCTCGACTTCAGCGGGAAGACGCTCGGAACGATGTACATGGGGTCGTGGGTGAACGCGAAGACGCTCGAGATCAACATCATGGACGCCACCGGCGGGACGTTGGTGATGAAGGACAATGTGACGATCGTCGCCGACGGCACGTGGGACCTTCAGAACCAGGAGGAAACGAGCGGGCCGTCGACGGCAACGTGGATAGTCGACGGGAACTGGGGACAGATGGGTACGACGCCCACGATCGTAGTCGCGTACGGAGACGACCCGGACGACATGGACAACACGATCGGCATGGGGGACAGGTTCGTCATCGAGTTCGGCGTCGCGACGAACCAGCCGCCGGCGTCGACGAAGGCGATGATCGACTCACTGATCCAGTTCGATAACAGCCGCACGCTGGGCTCGACGTACTGGGGGACGTGGCTCGACTACAGGCGGCTGGAGATATCGATCGATTCCGCGGACGGTGACGTCATTCTCGGCACGGACACGGTGACGATCCAGGCGGGCGCGAACCTGAAGGACCACTCCGGGACGAGCGGAGTGTGTACCGCAAGCAAGCTGACGAGCGGCGACTGGGGACTTGCCGGGACCACGCCGACGCTGATGTCGGCGATGGCGGACGACCCGGACAACTTGGACACCGTTCTCGGCATCGGCGACACGCTGACAATATTCTTCAACATCAACACAAACATGCCGACCGCCGCGACGAAGACCGACATAGAGCTCTTTCTCTCGTTCTCGGGCGGGCACACGCTGGGCACGAGTTTCAGCGGAACATGGGAGAACCCGAAGAAACTGCGGATCAACATAAGCGACTCGGACGGTAACGTTGGCCTGGCCGACATGGTGTTCATCGGCGGCGGCCTGGTGAAGGACGCGTCCGGCACGAGCGCGGGGTGCAGCGGCTCGATACCGCTGTCGGGAGACTGGGGCGAGGCGGGGGCGACCCCGCAGATCATCAGCGCGCTGGCGGACGACCCGGACGACATGGACGGGGTGCTGGGCATCGGCGACAAGCTGACGATAACCTTCGACATCAACACCAACCAGCCCCCGGTGGCGACGACGACCGACATCGACACGCTTATGGAGTTCGCGGCGGGAGCACGGACCCTGGGGACGAGCTACTGGGGGTGGTGGGTGACCCCCAAGAAGCTCGAGATAGAGGTTTCCATGGGCGCGGGCACCGTGCTGATCGGCGATGACGTGTGGATACTGTCGGGCGGAAACCTGAAGGATGCCACCGGCACCAGCGCGGCGTGCACCGACTCCTTCGCGATCACCGGGGACTGGGGGACGGCGGGGACCACCCCGGCGATCGTGAGCGTGGTTGCCGACGACCCGGACGACCTGGACGGGACGCTGTCGAACGGGGATACGCTGACGATCACGTTCGACATTAACACGAACCAGCCGACGGTGGCAACCACGGCCAACATCAACAGCCTGATCGATTTCGGAGGGAAGTCGCTGGGAACCTCCTACAACGGATGGTGGCCCGATCAGAAGACGATCGAGATCAATATCTCGGACGCGACGGCGGGGACGCTGGCGATAAGCAACACCATCTCCATCAAGGCGACCGGCAACCTGAGGGACTTCTCCGGCAGCAGCACCCCGTGCAGCGACTCGGCGCCGGTGTCGGGCGACTGGGGCGAGGCGGGCGCGACTCCTCAGATCGTGAGCGCGGTGGCGGACGACCCGGACGACGGCGACACGGTGCTCGGCATGGGCGACACGCTGACGATAGCGTTCGACATCCCGACGAATACCCCGCCGGTGAGCACGCGGGCAATGCTCGATTCCCTGATCTCCTTCTCGGCCGAGCATACGCTGGGCACCTCGTACGGCGGCGTCTGGCAGGACTCGATGACGCTGCGGATCGACATATGGGCGAGCGGCGGCGACGTGACGACGAGCGACATGGTGACTATCCTGGCGACCGGCAGCCTGAA
Organism: uncultured Planctomycetota bacterium; assembly: GCA_964389785.1. Taxonomy (GTDB): domain Bacteria; phylum Planctomycetota; class CAYMFW01; order CAYMFW01; family CAYMFW01; genus CAYMFW01. The sequence continues at coordinate 2,332 of CAYMFW010000277.1, read as the reverse complement.
GGATTCCTCGGGGACGAGCGCGGCGTGCACCGACTCCGCCGTGCTCTCGGGCGACTGGGGTCAGGCCGGAACGGCGCCGGCGCTGACGGACGCGGTGGCGAACGACCCGGATGACCTGGACACGGTGCTGGGTATCGGCGATACCTTCACGCTGACGTTCGACACCGACACGAACCAGCCCCCGGCGAGCACGAAAGTGATGGTCGACTCGCTGATCTCCTTCTCAAGTGCGCACACGCTGGGGACCTGGTACGAAGGGTCGTGGGTGACGCCGCGGATCCTCAAGGTCAGCGTGTCGGGAGCCGGGGGCACCGTGCTGCTGAGCGACACCGTGTCGATCCTGGCGACCGGCAACCTGAGGGACTCGTCGGGGACCAGCGCTCCCTGCTCGGACACGCTGGGGATCACCGGCGACTGGGGGCAGGCGGGCGGGACCCCGAACATCGTGAGCGCGACGGCGGACGACCCGGACGACCTCGACTCGGTTCTGAGCGTCGGGGACACCATCACCATCAAGTTCGACATCGACACCAACCAGCCGCCGGTCAGCACGCAGGTGATGATCAATTCCCTGGTGGCGTACTCGAACGGGCACACGTTCGGCACCACGTACTGGGCGAACTGGACGGACGCGCGGACGCTCAGGATCACGCTCGGTACCGTTCCCGGCAACCTGCTGCTGACCGATTCCGTGCAGATCCTGGCGACCGGCAACCTGAGGGATTCGTCCGGCACCAGCCCGGCATGCACGGGCATCATGGGCCTGTCCGGTGACTGGGGGCAGTCCGCGTCCGCGCCGACGATCGTGAGCGTGGTGGCGGACGATCCGGACGACCTGGACACCGTGCTTTCCAGCGGCGATACGCTGACCATCACGTTCGACATCAACACCAACCAGCCGCCGGTATCCACGATGACGATGGTGGACACCCTGGTCGGCTTCGGCGGGAAATCCCTCGGCGCGTACTACATGGGCTGTTGGCAGGACCCGAAGACGCTGGTGATAGACGTGAGCGACGGCACCGCGGGCACGCTGGTGCCGGGGAACTTCGTGTCGATCAAGCCGGGCGGCGGCCTGAAGAACTCCACGGGAACCAGCCCGGCGTGTTCCGATTCGATGGCGCTGACGGGTGACTGGGGACAGATCAGCGCCACGCCGGTGCTGATGAACGTGATCGCCGACGACCCGGACGACCTGGACGCGGTGCTGAGCGACGGCGACACCCTGACGCTGAAGTTCGACATCAACACGAACCAGCCGGTGGTCGCGACCATGTCGGACGTGAACGATCTGGTTGATTTCGGCGGGAAGACGCTGGGAACGTACTACACCGGCATGTGGGCGGACTCCCGGACGATCAAGATTACCGTCCAGGACGCGACTGCCGGCACGATGCTCCCGGGCGATTACGTGACGATCAATTCGAGCGGCAACCTGAAGAACGCGGCCGGCACCAGCCCGGCATGTGCCGACACCCTGGGCATTACGGGCGACTGGGGCAACATGGTCGCGGTCCCGCAGATCACGGCGGTGGTCGCCGACGACCCGGACGACCAGGACGACTATCTTTCCAGCGGCGACACGCTGAAGATCAAGTTCGATATCAACACGAACCAGCCGCCGGTATCGACGGGCGTGATGGTGGACAGCCTTATCGATTTCGGCGGGAAATCGCTCGGCACGTACTACATGGGCTGGTGGCAGGACCCGCGGACGCTCATCATCGACATCTCGGACGCGACGGCCGGAACGCTGGCGATAAGCGACACCATCTGGATCAAGGCGACCGGCGGCCTGCAGAACGCGGCCGGGACGAGCGCGAACTGTGCGGACTCGGGTACGGTGAGCGGCGACTGGGGCAGCGTCACGGCGATCCCGCAGATCGTGAGCGTGACGGCCGACGACCCGGACGACCTGGACGGCTATCTTTCCAGCGGCGACACGCTGACGATCACGTTCGATATCAACACCAACCAGCCGCCGGTATCCACGATGACGATGGTGGACAGCCTCGTCAACTTCGGCGGGAAATCGCTCGGCACGTACTACATGGCGTGGTGGATGGACCCGCGGATCCTGGTGGTCGACATCTCGGACGCGACGGCCGGAACGCTGGCGATAAGCGACACCATCTGGATCCTGGCGACGGGCGGCTTGCGGAACGCGGCCGGGACGAGTCCGGCCTGCACCGCCTCGGCCGCGGTCAGCGGCGACTGGGGAAGCACCGCGGCGATCCCTCATATCCTGAGCGTGACGGCGGACGACCCGGACGACCTGGACGACTATCTTTCCAGCGGCGACACGCTGAAGATCAAGTTCGATATCAACACG